>DATFXR010000389.1:0-19299 GCA_035315685.1 Vicinamibacterales bacterium
GTTCATGCGGATGATGCGCGTCGTGCTCGTGAACTCGTACGCGATCAAGACGTAGTCGCCCGATCCCTGCACGATCTGAAACGGAAACGGCATGTAGGTCGCGCGCGGTACGCCGGGCATGTAGCACTTCAGCTCCGGGTCGCCGAGGTCGTGCCAGCGCTTGTCGTCGGTCACGTCGACCATCATCCGCTTCTCGAAGTTCTCTTTCCGCTTCGCGAGCGCCCACGGCTGGTAGGGAATCTCGCCGCCCTCGACGACGCTCTGCCCGGGCGGATCCGCGCCGTACGCGCCCATGATCTCCGGATGCGGCCCGGACTGCGCCTCGTGATCCTGAATGTTCCAGTTGGCCGTGACGAACGCCTGCCACACGCCGTTCAAATCCGCGTGGCCGGCCAGACGAGGCGCTTTGTAGGGGGGAAAGCGTCCAGCGGGCGGCGCCTGGCCAGCAGCCCCTGTCGCGACGACCAGCCACACGAGCGCGGCGGCGGCGGCCGATCCCACCGGAATCAACACGCGTCGAAACCGCCTTCGCATTGGGTTCCTCCCGGCGCAAAAGGAGCGCGCCGTCGATCGCGATCGGCGTCGAGCGGGACTCTTATACACCAAACGCGGTGCCGGCGCGTCACGGGCCCCCGCCCACGCGCGTGTGGCCTCGCGTCATCGCATCTCGGATCTTGACTCGCAATGACCCATTCGGCAGGATCGGCCAACCCATGCCGTCCGCGCCACGTGATCGGCTCACGGAGTTGTCCCCAACGCCGGCTAGTTGGAACCAAATCGCCGCCTGGCTCAGGCAGATTGAGAGCTTGCGTCAGCCGGCCTGAGTACTTGCCGCTCAGTCTACGAAGCCGTACAGTAGTGGCATGGAAGTGCACGTCACGCCCGAAACAGCCAAGAAACTGAAGGATCTCGCCGAGACCAGCGGACGTGCACCCGGAGACATCGTCGAAGACGCCCTCGCTGGGTACTTGGAAGAGGTGGCCTCGGTCCGCAAGACGCTCGACAGCCGCTACGACGATCTCAAGAGCGGTCGGGTGAAACCGATTGATGGCGAGGAGGCTATCAGGAAGCTACGCGAAAAGAGCGAGCGCCGACGCTCGGGAGGATGACCGGCTACGCCTTCCACCCCGACGGCTCTGAACGCTTCGAAAGGTGGTTTGCCGTGTGCCCAGGCACCTCGCACATCACTTCAGTTGCAGGCGCGTGTTGTTGTTCTTGATCCACGTCTCCAGCGCGCCGACGAGATTCTTCGCCGCCTGCCGATAGGCGCCGCCAAACAGGTAGCCGAGATCGCACTGCCCAGTCAGCTCGTTCGTGTAGTCGCCGACCTGCATCACCGCTTTCAGCACCACGTCGTGCTCCCTGCTCTGGGTCGTCGTCGACGAGGCAGCCTTGCCGTCCTTGGAATATGTGGTGCTGGTCGAAAGCGTCCCTGCGCGCTCCACCAGCTTGCGCTCGGTGACTTCGAGGACGATGTCCGCTAGCTCCTTCGCCTCGACCAACAGCGCAAGGCCGTTCTTCTTCTTGACGATGGCTTCCTGGATATCCTTGACGGTCGCACCCAGCTCCTGCGTCCGTTCATCGACGAACCCCGAAGCATCTGTGTGAGCGAACACGAACACTTTTGCCTTCTGCACCGCTTTGTCGTCAGCACGCGCCGGCAACGCGGACAGTGCCGCGATTGTCATCAGCGCGAACGGACCAAGGAATCGGCGTGAACGACTGGACATGAACTCTCCCTCTGTTTTCGATGAAAGGCGGCCAACTCGACGCGTTTCGACTTCATCGGTAAAACGTCGCGGGCCGTGGATGCGAACATGGGTGCCAGCCGGACACGCGACTGCCACGCGATCAACGAGGAGTCCGAGGCATCTCTGCACCGGACCGCTGGCCGTCGCCGGCATGTTCCGCGGTGCTCGCTCGTCAGTCGGCAGATCGGAGCATGGCCGCCTGCGGCAGAAATTTCGGAGCTGCGCCAGTCGGATCGCACGCTGAGCGGTTACGGTCGAGGACAACAAGAACGGCTACTACATGACGCTGGCCCGGCTCGTCGCCGACGGCAAGGTGATCGTCGGCGCGTCGGGGGGTCGCATCGCGCTCTGCCGACGGATCAACTACTCCATGACGACGTGGGCTGGTCGGCGCACCTGCCGTCGAACAAGTACACGTGCCGTTGTGCCCGCGTGAGCCAGCGCGGATCGTGCGTCGCGATGCACACCGTCGCGCCGTCGGCGTGCAGCTCGCCGAACAGCTCCATCAGCACCTCGCCGCTCTTCGAATCGAGATTCCCGGTCGGTTCATCGGCGAGCAGAATCGCCGGCCGCCCGGTGATCGCGCGTGCGACGGCGACGAGCTGCTGATGGCCGCCGGACAGGGAACCCGGGCGTGACTTCGCGCGGCCAGTCAGACCGACGCGGTCCAACGCCGCCTCGACGCGCGTCCGCCGATCGGCGGCGGGCATGCCGCGCAGCGTCAGCGGATACTCGACGTTCTCGAACACCGTCATGTCGCCAATCAGGTTGAAGCTCTGGAACACCAGACCGAGGTCGAGATTGCGGGCGCGCGTGCGCTGCGCCGGCGTCATCCGCTCAGTGAGCTGACCGTTCAGCCAGTAGCGACCGCGCGTCGGCGTGTCGAGCAGCGCGAGGATGGAGAGGAACGTCGACTTGCCGCAACCCGACGGCCCCGATACCGACAGGTACTCACCGCGCTCGATGTCGAGCGTGAGATCGTTCAGCGCCCAGGTCTCTTCGTTCGAATCGGTCTTGAAGATCCTGGTGATCCCCTCGAGACGAACCAGCGGCATCTGCGAGTCACCGCTCGACTCTCCTGCGGCAGTCGATTTCCTGCGCCACCACACCATGGTTCTGGAGCCCGCAACGGCGTCAGCGCGTGCCGCCTCCATTTCGGATCTCGACGAGCGCAACGCGATTCACGCCGCTGCAGGCCATCGCCAGATTTCCGTCGGGCGTGACCGACACGTTGCGCACCACACCGCCGCCAGACGGAATCGTCCAGGTCTGGAACTTTTCGCTCTTCGGATCGAAGCGGACGACGGTGTTCGGCTTCACGCCCGATTCGCTGTACCAGATGACGTCGCGAATCGACGTGATCCCGTACGGCAGGGATTTCGGTCCGCCCGGCGACGGCCATTCCTTCACGGTTCCGGTCTTCGGATCGAGCCGCCCGAGATACCCTCTCGCGTAGTCCGAGTACCAGATGACGTCGTCGCTGGTGATGGCAATGCGCCGCGGCCGCGCCTCCGCAGCTGGCAGTGGGTACTCCTTGATGGCCATCGTGTCCGGATCGAGGCTCGCGACTTTGTTCGCGCCGAATTCGACGATGAACGGCACGCCTTTCGAGCTGACCACCATCCCGTACGGATTGGATCGCGCCGTTGGCGAGGTCACCAGTTTCATCTCGCTGGTTTTCGGGTTCACTCGGCCGATCATGTTCGCGCCCTGCAGCGTGAACCAGAGCGTGCCCTTCTGGTCGAAGATCGGCGTGTGCGGATCGCGCGCCGCCGGATCGACCGCGGTTGCCGAGTACTCGGTCACCTCGCCGGTCTTCGGATCCAGCTTGCCGACATAGCCCTTGAAGTTGCCGGTGAACCAGATGTTGCCATCCTTGTCGGCGGTCAGGCCGTGCGGACCCGAACCCGGCGTCTTCGTCTTGAACTCCTTCATCTCGCCGGTCTTTGGATTGAGGCGACCGATGACGCTGGCGAACTGTCCGGTCCACCAGATCATGCCGTCGGGCGTGGCGAGGGGATCGTGCGGGCGCGATCCGAGACTCGGGACAATCCATTCCTTGATGTTCACCTGCACGGGCCCCGGAATGATGACGGCCTGCGGCCGCGGCTTCTCGGGAAAGTTCTTTGCGAGGTAGGCGGCGACGCTGGCGGTTTGATCCGGCGGCAGCGCGACCATCGTCGTGAACAGGCTGATCCACTCGTCGCGGGAGTAACCGGAATTCGTGATCAGGCCGAGGCTGTGGCATGAGCCACACTGGGCCTCCACGACGTCCTTGCCCGGCCCGTCCGGCATCGTGACGGCGGCGCCGCCGCGGCCCCGGCCGCGTTCCTGGCCAATCAACGGAATCGCCGCCGTCGCCATCACGACGACCAGCGCCAGCGCCCACTGAACGTTTCTCGACATACCACCCTCCTCGGTCGAGTCTGGAAACGGCGTGCGGTGCGACTCTCCGACACTAGCTCACCTTTCTGCGCGGGACAAGCACTCCTGAACGCGCGGGTATGTCCTCTGGTCGAATCGGCCATAGACTGCGGCTGTGACCGGGACCGACGTCGCGGACCTCATTGCACTCCTGGACCAGCATGGCCTGGAAGTCTATGTCGATGGTGGCTGGGCCGTGGACGCCGTTCTGGGACAACAGACGCGACTTCACGATGATCTTGACATCGCGCTGCCGCACGCGCAGGTGCCGCGCCTTCGTGCACTGCTCGAGACGCGTGGTTTTCGTGAACAGCGTCGCGACGATAGCTGGGAATGCAACTTCGTCCTGGTCGACGAGGCGGAACGTCGGGTTGACGTTCACTCCTACACTCTCGATGCGGCCGGCCTGAACGTGGGCGGTGTGACGTACAGCGCCGAGCAGCTGACCGGCCGGGGCGTGGTCGGCGGATACTCAGTGCGATGCATTTCACCGGAGTGGCTCGTGAAGTTCCACACCGGTTACGAACTGGACGACAACGACTGGCACGACGTCCGGCTGTTGTGCGAGCGGTTTCAGATCCCGCTCCCGGATGAGTATCTGAAGTTCACGCGGTAGGTGTTTCGTTGGCGTCGGCCGGGAACGACAGCGAAAGCGCTAAAAGCCGCTCGCCCGGATCCAGAAACGTTCGCGCCAGGTGCCGCCGGGCATCACGCTCTGAAGCTCCTGGTAAAGGCCTCGTGCCGCGAGATTCAGGGCGTCGATGATGCCGGCCGTCGGCTCGACGCAGATGAACCGCCGATCCTTCGGCGACCAGATGGTCACGGCGCGGTAGTTCGGGCCGACGCCGATGTCGAGTCGCTGCGATTTGCCGGCGACCGAGATCGTCGCGCGGCCTCGCTCGTCGCGCACCAGGTCGGAGAAGACATCGTCGAGCGCGTAGTCGCCGAGCGGCACCGCCGTCGGTGTCGGGAAGAACCGCTCGATCGGCTCGGTTTCGCCGGTCGGCACCGTGTTCGACGTGAGCCGCCAGTGCGTCCGCGCGCCGACCGACAGCGTCCAGTCGTCGCGGGGCGAATCGGTCAGCTGATAGTACGGATGAAAGCCGATCGCCACCGGCATCGACTCCGTGCTCATGTTGACGATCGTCGTCTGCACTTCGAGCACGCCATCCTGCAGCCGATGGGTGATCTCGATTACGTGCGCGAACGGCCACTGTTTCATCCACATCGGCTGACGGTAGAAGTCGAGCCTGCTCGTCACCCATGCCGCCTCCGAGTCGGCCCCGGCCTCGACGACCTTCCATTGATCGGTTGTCGTCACGAATCCGTGACTCGGCATCTCGCCACGGACGTTGCCAAGCTGCATGTCGAATGCGTACTTGCGGCCGTTGGCGAAGAACGCCTGTTCGTCGAGGCGGTCGATCCATGGACCGAGAAACGGGATCCCGCTCATGCCCGGCCGCGCCTTGAACTCGTCAATCGAGCTGTACGGCCAGTACAGCAGGTTCTGGCCTTTCACCGTCATTTCGAACGCGATATTGCCGACCGCAGTCAGGATCGAGACGACCGTGTCGGTAGTCGTGTCGCGCAGCCGCACCACGTCGGCGCTCTGCTGCGCCGAGTATCGCTGCGCGAATGCCGGAGCCGCCGCCAGGATCAAGACCGCGGGCAGCATCGCGCGGAACGACATCCGTGCCTTCATCGTTCGAAGCACGCGAGATTATTGCAGGCTTCAGACGCGATCAGCTATTCATCTGACATCGGCTCTGCGAGTAAGATTCCTCGTCCGGCGGTGAATCTCTCAAAAGGTCAGCAGATCGGTCCGTACGAGATCCTGGCGCCTCTCGGCGCCGGAGGTATGGGCGACGTGTATCGCGCGCACGATGCGCGGCTCGGTCGCGACGTGGCGCTCAAGGTACTGCCCGCCGAGGTCGCCGGCGATCCCGAGCGGCTGGCGCGATTCAGGCGCGAAGCCCGCGCCGTGGCCGCGCTCAACCATCCGCACATTGTCACCATCTTCTCGATCGAGGACGCGCACGGGGTGCCGTTCATGACGATGGAGCTCGTCGAGGGGCGATCGCTCGATCACCGAATGGCCGAAGGTCGACTGTCGCTCGCCCGGTTCTTCGACATCGCCGTCGCGCTCGCCGATGCGTTGGCAGCCGCTCACCGCAAGAACATCGTTCATCGCGACATCAAGCCGGCCAACGTGATGGTCTCGGACGCTGGCGTCGTCAAAGTGCTCGACTTCGGCCTGGCGCGAGAGACGGACGCGTACGGCGGTGCGGAACAGGACGCGACATCGCTCGGTTTGACGCAAGCCGGGGTCATCGTCGGGACCGTCCCGTACATGTCGCCTGAGCAGATCGAGGCGAAGGCCGTCGATCACCGCAGCGACATCTTCGCGCTCGGCGTCGTGCTCTACGAAATGGTGGCCGGAACCCGTCCATTCACGGGCGATTCATCGCCCGCCGTGATGTCGTCAATCCTGAGGGATCATCCGCGCCCGCTCACCGAACTGCGTGGCGATCTGCCCGAAGGTGTCTGGCGGCTTGCGGCGCGCTGCCTCGAGAAGTCGCCGGGTGATCGCGTGCAGACCGCACAGGACGTGCACGTCGAGCTGAAAGCGCTGCGACGCAGGTGGGAATCAGGCGCCCCCGGGGCGGTCATGCCGCGCGCGACGACTGCTCGCCACACGGCTTCCAGCGATCTTCGCGTCGCTGTTCTCCCGTTCACGTGCCGCGGCAGCGGCGACGCCGAGGCCCTGGCCGACGGGTTGACCGACGACATCACAGCCGGCTTGTCGCGCTTTCAGCACCTGCGCGTCGTCTCACGAGGAGACGCCGAACGCGCCAAAGGGCAGTCAGCCGACGCGGTGGCGGCCGAGAGGCTCGGTGCGCGTTACCTCGTCGAGGGGCGGTGCGCACCGCCGGGGCGGCCGTTCGACTCAACATTCGCCTGGTCGATACCACGACCAACGCGCACATGTGGGCGATGAATTACGACCGATCCCTCGGTCGCGATCCGTTCGCGCTTCAAGACGACCTGACGGCGCGAGCGGTCGCAACCGTCGGCGACACGAACGGAATTCTCGCGCGATCGTTGGCCGCCTCGCTCAAGGACCGCGACCCCGACGAGTTGTCGGTGGGTGAGCTGGTCATCCGCTTCTTCGGCTATGCCCAGCACTTCAGGCCGGAGGAGCATCGGCGACTGCGCGCGGCATTCGAGCGGGCCCTGGTCCGCGAACCCGGTCATGCGCAGGGCTGGGCCTGTCTCGCCCTTTTGTACGAACACGAATACTCGCAGCACTTGAACCCCTTGCCGGATTCGCATCGACGGTGCGCCGAAGCCGCGGATCGATCCGTCGAGCTCGACCCCTCATGCCAGAGCGGGTGGAGGGCTTTTGCGGGGCTGCGTTTCTTCGAGCGAGATCTGAGCGGGCTTCGCGTCGCCGCCGAGCGGGTGGTTGCGCTCAACCCGCTGCACACGACGAGCGTCGCCCTGGTGGGCTTGATGCTCGCGTACGCTGGGGAGTGGGAGCGTGGCGTCGAGCTCGTCGAACACGCGATGGATCTCAATCCGCATCTCCCGGGTTGGGTGCATTACCCGCTCGCGACGAACCACTATCGAAAGGGAGCGTTCGAAAAAGCGTTGGTCCAGGCCAAGCATGCGAGCCTGACGCAGTTCGTCTGGACGCCGCTCTGCGTGGCGGTCGCGGCCGGACAACTCGGCCTCGCGGCCGATGCGCGAGCCGCGCTCGAAGCGATCCGCAAGCAGCATCCGGAGTACCTCGATCCCGATGCGGTCAGGGGGTTCTGGTCGACGTGGCAGTGGGACGCGGACCTCGTCGATCGACTCGTCGAAGGCTTCGTGAAGGCCGTGGCGCTCGTCGATCGACCGGCGGAGACCGCACGTCCTCCTTCGGCGAGCTCGCCAGCGAAATCGCTTGTGTCGGATCGCATGGCATCGATCGCGGTCATGCCGTTCTCCGATCTCTCACCAGCGAAGGATCAGGAGTGGTTCTGTGACGGGATCGCGGAAGAAATCCTCAACGCGTTGACCCCGTTGAAGACCCTGCGGGTCGCCGCGCGCGCCTCGGCCTTTTCGCTGCGAGGCAAGAGCGACGACCTCAGGACGATCGGCGAAAAGCTCAACGTGACGACGGTATTGAGCGGCAGCGTGCGACGCGCCGGCGATCGAGTTCGCGTCACCGTGCAGCTCAGTGAGGTACAGACCGGGTTCCAGCTGTGGTCGGAGCGTTACGACCGCGAATTGAAAGAGATTTTCGACATCCAGGACGATATCGCGAGAGCCGTCGCGGACCGTTTGAAGGTGTCGCTCGCCGATAGCCCGCTGGATCGACTGGCGCGGTTCGTCGAGCACGGCACGACGAACATCGAGGCGTATCAGGTCTATCTTCAGGGCAGAGCGCTGCTGAATCGACGGGGGCCGAGCATTCCAGCCGCGCTCGATCTGTTCCAGCGAGCGGTCGATCTCGATCCCGACTACTCGCTCGCCTGGGCGGGCATCGCCGACGCGCACACCGTGCTGGCCTATTTCGGGGGCGTACCGCCATCGGCATCGAAGCCGCACGCGCTCACGGCGGCGTCGAAGGCGCTGCAGCTCGATCCCTCATCTGCAGCCGCGCACACGGCGTTCGCCTGCGCCTCCCTTCTATACGAGAACGACCGGGATCTCGCGGGACGAGAGTTCGAGCGCGCCCTCGAGCTCAACCCGCAATACGTCCAGGGCCGTGCGTGGTACGCGCTGTTCTATCTGCAGTGGGCGCGCGGCGAGTTCGAGCAGGGCATTGCGGAGGCGCGGCGGGCGCTCGAGTGCGACCCGCTGTCGGCCTACGCCACGATGATCCTCGCGGCGTGTCTCTTCACTGCCGGCACGAGTGATGAGGGACTGATGGTCGCCCGCCTGGCGGTCGAGCGCGATCCAGAGTCGTTCGTCGCCCGTTGGGTGCTTGGCATTACGCAAATCGAGCGGGAGCTGTATGAGGAGGCGACCGCCACACTCGAAAACGCCGCCGTAATGTCCAGGCGTCATCCCTACGCGCTGACGAGCCTGGCGGTCGCCTTCGGACGATGGGGGAAGCGCAAGGCGGCAGAGGCGCTCATTCACGAGCTCACTCAACGCGCCGAGCGTTCGTACGTGGCAGCGTCCCAGTTGATCGCGCCCAACGAAGCGGTCGGACGCCGCGATCTCTCCATGCAGTACGCGGAACGGGCCTGGGCGGAACGCGAACCGTCGTTCCTGCTCTTTGCGCGTCACTTTCCCCAATGGCATTCGATCCGGTCCGACGCTCGCTTTCAGGCGATCCTGCGCGAGATGGACGCGCCGGCCGAAGATTCTGGTCGCTGACCAACCGTTGAAATGGCATTGAGCGACGGACGAGGCGCGTTCAATGGGCCAGTCAGCCAACGGTAGGGCTAGATGTCTTCTTTTGGGGACGGTTTTGCAAGCGTGGCGGCTTTCGGCGTCAATTTCCGATCTTACCAATGAGGAGTTCCGTCACGGAGCAGCGTCAGGACGCCTGGCCTGGCAGGCAGCGGACAGTCGGCCGTGGCCTCGAACCAGCGACGCGCGCCGCCTCGCGGCGGCCTGAAAGTGATGTGGGAAGGATCGGTATGCACGCAGTAGCAGCGGCACGCGAACCAGCACCGGCGGTCGACAACACGGATGCGCTATTCAACGAGCTGTACTCGGAACTCCATCGCCTCGCGCAGCGCGCCCTGCGCGGTCAGAGATGGTTCGCCGGACTTGGCGTGACGACGCTGTTGCACGAGGCATATCTGGCGATATCCGGCAAACCGGACGTCGGGTTCGAAGATCATGCTCGGTTCCTGGGGTATGCTGCGCGGGTGATGCGCGGGCTCATCATCGACGACGTGCGGCGCCAACGGGCGCAGAAGCGGGGCGGCCTCTTCGAGATCACCGCGTTGCGCACCTTTCACGCGGAGAGCGTTGCTGACCGGCACACGCTCCTGCGCATCAACGATGCGCTCGACGAGCTCGCTGAGGTCGAACCGGAGCTGGCCGAAGTGATCGAGTTGAAGTTCTTCTGCGGGCTGTCGTTCGGCGAGATCGCCGGCTTGCGGGGGGTATCGGAACGGACGATTCAGCGTCACTGGGAGAAGGGCCGGCTGTACCTGCATCACGCGATCGGCGACGCGGGGTCGGTTGCCGTGAAGCCTCATGCCGCTCACCGCTGATCGCTGGCGCGCGCTCAGCCCGTATCTGGACGAGGCGCTCGAAATTCCCACCCGCGGCCGCGGGGCATGGCTGGAGTCCATTTTCGCGCGCGATGCCGCGCTCGCCGCCGATCTCCAGAAGCTCCTCGCCGAGCACGATCTGATCCACGAGTCGCGCTTCCTCGAGCAACCGGTGTTGCCGGCCGCGCGTGCGGCCCTGACACAGTCGCTCACCGGACAAACGATTGGCGCATATCGTCTCTCGTCGCTGATCGGCCAAGGAGGAATGGGCAGCGTCTGGCTGGCCGAGCGCTGCGATGGTCGCTTCGAAGGGCGCGTGGCGGTCAAGCTGCTCAACCTCGCCTTGATCGGGCGTGCGGGCGAAGAGCGCTTTCGCCGCGAAGGCACGATCCTGGCCCGCCTGACGCATCCTCACATCGCCCGATTGATCGACGCCGGCGTCACTCCGACGGCCCAACCATATCTGATCCTCGAGCACGTCGCCGGCGTGAACGTCGATCGATACTGCGACGAGCACGCGCTCAGCATCGAGGCGCGAGTGCGTCTCTTTCTCGACGTTCTCGAAGCGGTCAGCCACGCTCACGCGAACCTGATCGTCCACCGCGACATCAAGCCCGCCAACGTCCTCGTGAGCGATGATGGCCGCGTCAAGCTGCTCGACTTCGGCATTGCCAAGTTACTGGAGGGGGATAGCGAATGGGATCGCGCGGGCGCGAGCGCGCTGACGCGCGACGCGGGCAGCGCGCTGACGCCGGAGTACGCCGCGCCGGAGCAGGTCGCAGGCGGACCGGTCACGACGGCGACCGACATTTACGCGCTCGGTGTGCTGCTGTACGTGCTGCTCACGGGCCAGCATCCGGCCGGCCCTGCTGTCCAATCGCCCGCAACACTCATCCACGCCATCGTCGACACGCAGCCCCGGCGCGTTTCGGACGCCGTCGTCTCCGAGAATGAGTCGCCGGAGACGCTCGCGCATCACGCGTCGCGGTGCGGGACCACGTCGAACAGGCTGCGACGGATCCTTCGCGGAGATCTCGACACCATCGTCGCGAAGGCGTTGAGGAAGCAGCCCGCCGACCGCTACGGCTCGGCGACGGCGTTCGCGGACGACCTGAGGCGATTCCTGCGGCACGAGCCGATCAGCGCGCGGCCGGAGACGCTCGGCTACCGGACGGCGAGGTTCGTCCGGCGGCACGCGCGCGGCGTCGCGATGGCCGTCGTCGTGACCGTCTTGCTGAGCGGCTCGACAGCGTTTTACACGAGACGTCTCGCGCAGGAACGCGATCGCGCGCAGCGCGAGGCGGCGAAGGCGACGAAAGTCAGCGAGCTGATGATTGGCCTTCTGACGGGCGCCGATCCAATCGCCAGGCGTGCAACCGGAGAAGGGCCGACCGTTCGTGGACTGCTCGATGCCGGGGCGGAGCAAGCGCAGCGCGAGCTCGTCGATCAGCCGGACGTGCAAGCCGAAATCCTGACGGTGCTGGGGCGGGTGTATCGCCGGCTCGGCGTGTTCGACAAGGCGCAGGGCCTGCTCGAACAGGCACTCGTTGTCGGACGGAGGGTGTACGGGAGCGAGCACGTCCGACTGGCCCAGACGCTCAACGACCTCGGCGTCCTGCTGACCGACAAGGGGGACTACGCCGGGGCCGCACGGAATCTCGAGCTGGCGGTGACCATGCGCCGCAAGCTCCTCGGACCGGAGCACGCCGATGTCGCGGTGACGCTCGTCGAGCTCGGGCGGGTGTACCAGGATCAGGGGCTCAATCAGCGCGCCGAGCCGCTCCTCCGTGAGTCGCTGGCAATTCGTCGGAAGGTGCTGGGTGAAGACGACCGGGAAACGGCGGTCAGCCTGAACGCGGTCGCGTCGGTGCTGCGGCTGAACGGCGACCTGGCGGGCGCCGAATCGCTGCTGCAGCAATCTTTCGAGTTGAATCGAAAGACACGCGGGGAGTACCACCCGAACATTGGCACGAGCCTGCACGACCTCGGCCTGGTTGCTGCCTCGAAAGGCGACTATGCCGGCGCCGAGTCGCTGTTCCGGCGCGCGCTGGCAACACATCGCAGGGCCCTGGGCAACAGCCATCCCATCACCGCGGCCACCCTCAACAGTCTGTCGCGGGTGCTGGTGGAGCAGGGGCGCTACCAGGAAGCCGCCGCCGCGCTGGAGGACGCATTGGAGATTGCGCGCCCGGCGCTCGGACCCGATCACCAGTTGGTCGCGATCTACACGCTGAATCTGGCGTCCGTAGATCTGGCGCGAAGAGATCCGGCAGCGGCCGATGCGCTCGTCCGGGAGGGGTTACGGATTCGCGCGCTTGCGCCCGGCCTCGTTCCGAGCCGCCGCCGCACGTTCGAGCAAGACGACTGGAGTGTCGGTCGCGCGAAAAGCCTGCTCGGTGCTGTCCTCGCCGCGCGTGGCCGGTTCTCCGATGCTGAAAGCACGTTGCTCGACGCGCTTCACGATCTCGAGGCGATGTCATCGCCGCCGCGCCGCGACATCGCTGACACGGTGATGCGGCTCATTCAGTTGTACGACAACCGTGGCCTCGGCGAGCGAGCCGCCGCCTACCGCGCGGCGTTGACGCGGTAACGCCTTCTCGTTTCACGTCCGGGGTCACTGCCCCTGGTGGCACCGAAGCACTGTCAGCGGTGCGCGATCATCACCACCGCCGGCGCTCGCCGGTGAACGGCGCGATGCGCCCGCTCGAGCGTCTCCGGATCGAGCGCCGAAAAACTCTCATCCAGCACGAGCAGGTCGGCCCCCGAGAGCAGCGCGCGCGCCAGGAAGACACGGCTCCGTTCACCCTCCGACAGCCGCCAGCCGGCGTCGCCAACCTGCTGATTGAGCCCGGCCGGCATGCGCGAGATCAGGTCGTCCAGGCCAATCTCCTCGCAGATCGTCTGCGCCCGTGCCAGCTGCTCCGGCGTCGGCGGCCACGAATGACCCATCAGCAGGTTGAACGCAAGCGAGCCCGCAAAGATGTGGTTCTCGTGCGACTGCGGCGCGAACGCGACGCGTCGCCGCCACCGATCGTCGCCGAGTGACTGACGGTCGACGCCGCCAGCAAGCAGCACTCCTGCATCAGGCGAGCGCAGACCGGCAAGCAGTGCCGCGAACGTCGATTTGCCGCTCCCCGACGCGCCCTCGATCAGGATTCGATCGCCGTCGCGAATCGTCATGCTGCAGCGGCGCAGCACGCGCTCGCCACGCCCGCCGTATTGGAACGACAGATCGCGCGCATCGAGCACCGGCTGCCGATCGCGCGTCGGGACCGACTCGGCGCCGTGCTGCACGCGTTCACAGGCGGCGGCGAACAGCGGACGGAGGTTCGTCCACGCGAGGGCTGCGCCGCCGAGATCGGCAAGCCCCAGTCCCAGTCCGCGAAGCGCGCGGTGCGCCAGCATCACTGCCGCGATCGACACGGCCAGCGACGATGGCGCCGCCGCCCGCGCGAACGCGGGCGCCAGCGCCGCCAGCCCGATGAGCAGCCACAGCCGCGGAATCAGCGTCTGCAGATGCACGTCGCTCCGATCGAGCGCGGTCGATCGATCGAGATACGCGTCAAGCAGCCGGTCTTCTGCCGCATGCCACGTGCGCGGATCTTCCTGTGCCACTCGCGTGCGGTGACCGTGCATCCGCTCGACGAGATCCTCGGTCAGCGTCTGTCGTGCGCGCGTCCACGCCGCGCGCAGCCGCTGGTTGCGCAGCACGACGGTTGTCAGCGTGGCAACCCATGCTGCAAGGAGCACGACGTGGACGAAGCCGGCTGCGCCCAGCCACAACAGGACGCCTGCTGTGATCAGTTCCAGCGGCGCGACGAGCGCGGCGAGCGCGCCGCCGAGCGACAGCGACTCGAGCGCCTCGGCCTCCATCACGCGCCCGAGCGTTGCGCCGATTCCCTGCCGCCGGATCGCGTCCGGATCGACGCGCACCGCGCCGGCCAGCAGCCGCTGTTTGACGTGGCCGCCGAAGATCAGCGCCAGCGATTCGGAGCTCGTCGCCTTCCACGAACGGCACACCAGCGCGCCGCTCATCGTCAATGCCCACGCGGCGAGCCACGCCGCCTCAATCCGGCCGTTGAGCGCCGCCGACGCGAGGAGCCACCACGAACCGAGCGTCAGCGCGTACTCGAGCGCGTAGGCGCATGCGAAGGCGCACGCGGCACCCACCGCGCCGCCGTGCCGCAACTGCTGGACGAAGCTCGAGCGCGCCGACCGTCGCAGACGCCATCCGAGCGCGACCGTGCGCGAGCCGGCGCGTTCCCTGAGAATGGCCCGGCGCGCGCGATCCTGTCTCGCCGCTCCGATCGCACACGCGTCGACGAGCCGCTGCACGTCCGCCGCGAACGGCGCCTCGGCCGCTCCGCACAGCGCATCGCGAACGACGGTGAGCGGTAGCTCGATGGAGCGCGAATCGGTCGTAGCCAGGCGTGCGCACCTACCGTGCGCGTCAATGACGCCCAGGAAACGGCCGTCGGAGAGCCGCAGCAACGCTGGAGCCGTGGTGACGAGCGCCGGTTCGACGTCGCGCACCGGCACGTGGCACACCCGGGCATCCATTTCAAGCCGCGAACAGGACGTCTCGATCCAGTCGGCGACGTCGTCTTCGGCCGCAGGTGGCTCACCTGTTGCGGCCGGCTGTCGCACTCCGCAGGCCGCTGCAAGGCGTTCGATCAGCAGCGGCAGCGACTGCGGTTCCCACGACGCGGAATCCGGAATCGCGTTCAGCACGATGCCACCCGACCATGTTCGATGGACGCGCCGTCTCGGAGGTGGCCG
This sequence comes from Vicinamibacterales bacterium, assembly GCA_035315685.1. Lineage (GTDB taxonomy): Bacteria > Acidobacteriota > Vicinamibacteria > Vicinamibacterales > CAVVIG01 > QHWK01. Next base: position 15,176 of record DATFXR010000389.1, read on the forward strand.
TCGTCGAGGCGAACGGCTCGCCACGCCGGATCGGACCACACGCGCTCGGAGACCGACTCGGCAGCGTCGAGCAGCTCGCGGTAACGTGATCCCGCGTGGCTGGCGAGCTCCTGCGGCGAGCCGTCCTCGACGATGCGACCGCCGCCCATGACGAGTACACGATCGAACCCCAGCGTGTCCTCGATGTCGTGCGTGATGTGCACCAGCGTCGCGTGCGCCCATCGGCTCCGCGCGACGGCGAGAAACCGCTGACGACGCGGGCGCTCGAGACCGCGAAACGCTTCGTCCAAGACGACCAGGCGCGCCTGCGATCGGTGAAGACCTCTGCCGAATCGGACGCGCTGTCCTTCGCCGGCCGACAGCCGGCGTCCGCTCTCACCGAGCGGCGTCTGCATACCGTCGGGCAGTTTTTCGACCAGCGGAATCAGTGCCGCCTTGTCGAGCAACTCGCCCATCGCAACCGATTCATCGGTGGCGCCGTACTGCAGGTTGTCCAGCAGCGATCGGTTCCATAGATGGACTTCCGGCGAGATCCATACCGTCGAACGCCGCAGCCCTGCGAGCGTCGCGTCGGCGATCGAGCGCCCCTCGACGGTGAACTCACCCGTCGTCGGCCGCTGCCAACCGAGCAACAGACCGGCAAAACTCGATTTCCCCGCGCCCGAGACGCCGACCATGGCGATGTGTTCTCCCGGCGCGATGCAGACGTTCAGGTCGTCGAGCACGGCGTGACCACCTGCTGACACGCCGACCTGGTCCATCGTGATGGCCACACCGGTCGTCGGAACCGCCGCTCCAGTTCCGGCGTCGTCGCGCGCGTCCTCTTCTTCCGCGGCGCCAAGCGGCTCCGTAACGCGCAGCAACGTGTTGCGCAGCCGCGGATACTGGCACGCCAGCGTCGCGAACTCTTGCCCCAGAGCGGGAATGCTCAACGCCCAGTAGACGAGCAGGAGTCCGCCGAGATCGCCGTGGACCGCGAACCGCCGGAACAGCAGCGCGACGACCACGAACAATGACGCGAACGCCTGCAGCGACTGCACGAGGACGGCTGAACGGCCGGCGATGCGGGCGGCGCGTCCCCACTCGGCCAGCAGATGATCATGCTCGTATTCGATCGCGCGCGCGGCGCCATGCGCGCGGATCGCCGTGACCCCAAGCAGGGCGTCGACGAAGAACCGGTTGAGCGCGCCGGCGTGGCTGCGCGCGCGGAGATCGCGTTCCTCGAGCCACGGCTTCGCGGCGATCGGCACGGCAACCGCCGCGAGCGCCGCGATGGTCGCCATCCCGCCGCTGCCGGGATACAGCCACGCGATTCCGGCGACGGTGAATGCGAGCGCACAACCGACGCGCATGATTGCGGCGAGCAGACGCGGCAGATCGCGCAGGCGATGCATCGAGTGGGCGCGCTCGGCCATGTCCGAGAGCAGTCGGCTGCTGAAGTACGCGTCGCCGAGACGCGGGACCCGGGTCAGGAGCGCCAGCCGCCACGACCCTTCGAACCAGCGGCCAACCTGAAAGGCCGTGTCGCTCACCGTCCGTTCGACCACCGTGGCCACGCCGAGGAACGCCGCCGCGACGGCGAGCGCCCACCATCGCTGGCTGCCGATCGCCAGCCACCGGGTGATGTCGAACGCCGCGCGCAGAAGCATCGCTTCGCCGACGACGAAGGCGGCCGCGAGCACCACGGCAACCGCCGAGGCGAGTTGAAACGACGCGCCGCCTGATCGCCACGTCTGTCGAAGGGCGGACAGCGGCGTCGGCGCGCGATCGGTCAGCGCGCGTGCGAATTCCAGCGGCAGCGCAATTCGATCGCGCGCTGCAGACGTCCGAACGCCGTTCACACGCATGAGCACTGCGCCACGCATCACGATCTGCTCGCGATCCGGCGAGCGCAGGCGTGCGCTCCACCACATCTCGGGGATCGTCTCCGTGCGCTGCATCAGCTGTTCGATCACCGCGCTCGAAGGGGCGCCTCGATCGAGTGCGCGTTCGGCGGCGAGCGACTCGACGAAGCGAGCGGCCGCGTCGAGCGCAGCCAGTGAGTCCGGTGACGCGTCCTCGATCGCGCGAGCGATGCCCCGGCCGCGCTCGCCGGCACTGAGACCGAGCCGCCGCAGCCGGCGCTCGAGCGGCTCGAGAAACTCCGATGAGGCCGCCCATTGTCGCCAGTCCGCTGCCGACACCGGCTGCGAATGCACGTAGGTGCGAGCGAGGACGTCGGAGACCGGTCGCCACTGGCGTCCGCTCGCGGGATCCATCACCTGAACCCACCGGCCGCAGCGTCGCCACGCGACGACGAAATGTGTCGCGCCGCCGGGCGTGAGCATCACGACGAGCGCCGGGAGTGCCGACGACTCGCCGAGGAACAGGTGGTCGACCGGCAGCATGATCTGCTCGGCGTCGAGGCCGAACCGCCTGGCCGCCTCTTCGATCTGATCGATCGAAGTGCCGTCGAGGCCGGTGAAACACGCCTCGCGGAGCCGGCCATAGCTGGCGGAGATGCCGAACCCTTCGAGCAGCGCCTTCAGCGTCGCGGGACCGCAGTCCAGCGCCGAGGTCTGCACGACTTCAGGAATCAGCCAGCGGCGCATGTCAGCTCCCAGCCCCGTCGAAGGTGGTCATCGCCGTTTGCAGCGCGCCCGCCGTGCGCAGCAGCAACGTCAGCGGTGTGACGCGTTCGATCGCGACCTCGACGCTCCCGGTGAGGCCGTGCTCGAGCGCGATACGAGGATTGCTTCCCGCAGCGACTGTCAGTTCGACCCTCACGGCGCCGTCACGCACCTCGTTCGCGACGCGTGCGACCGTCGCTTCGACTGTGCCGTACTGCGCCCACGGGAATCCGTCCAGACGAATGCGTGCGCGCTGGCCGCGCCGGACGCGACCCGCGGCGGCCGAGGGCGAGAAGTGTGCGACGGCGATGATGTCGCCGCCAGGCACGATGAGCGCGAGTCGTTGCCCCGCCTGCACGACTGCACCGGGCCGCAACGTGGCGACGTCGCCGAGTCGGCCCGACGCCGAGGCCCGGACGGCGTGCCGGTCGGCCTCGACGCGCAAACGGAGGAGCGCGTCCTGCGATCCGCGCCGCTCGCCTTCGAGCCGCGCGATCTGGCCGCGGATCTGGTCGAGCGCCGCCGCGCGATCGCGATCGCGGGTCACCTGCTCCTGCTCGATCCGGACCAGCGACAGCCTCGCGCTGTCCGCAGACGCGCGGGTGCGCACGGCATCGGCGCGGCCCCGCTCGAAATCGTGTTCGGAGATGAGCAGTTGCGTACGAAGGCGTTCGAGGCGTTCGAGTTCCTGCTGCGCGTATCGCGCGGGCGCTTCGACTTCGTCGAGCCGCTCGCGCGTCTCGTCGAGCAGTGCGCGCGCGGCGCGCGCGCCTTCTTCGCGCGCTCGTTCGACGCTCGACGCCTGCGCGCGAAGCGCCGTCAGCTCAGCCTCGAGCGCACGCGACTTTTCCTGCTGCTCGCGCACCGAGAGCTGCTCCGCATCCGCGTCGAGACGCAACAGCACATCGCCCGCGGCAACGTCGCGCCCCAGTTGCATGCGCGATTCGACGACGGTGCCTGAAATCGGCGAATCGACCGGGTGCGGCGCGCGGTCGACTTCGAGACGCGCGCGATCGCTCACTTCGTACACCGTGACCGTCGCCTTCGCCGACCAGACCCCCCACGCCGTCGCGACGATCGCGCTCGTCGCCACCACTACCACGACGCGGCGAGAGCGCCGCGGTTCGAAATGTCGCAGGGTGCGGGCAAATGCAGTGGACATGCGGGCCTCAGGAGGTGAGTTACCGGAGCGGCGTGAGCGTACGGGCCGCTCCGGCAGTGTCTGACAGCGACTAGCCGCCGGCCTTCCGGCAAACCAGGCCAGCCTTCACGTTGGTCTTCGTCCTCATGATTCGGTCCTTTCTGTCATGCCGGCCCAGCCGGCGGTTGACGGGTCAGTGCGTCACCTACGTGCTCAGCAAACGACGATGATGCCGGCCTTGACGTTGGTCTTGGATTTCATGATCCGGTCCTTTCCGGGTTATGCCGGCGATGCCGGCGTTATCGCGCTGACTCGTGCCGATCAGCAAACGACGATGATCAGGCCGGCCTTGACGTTCGTTTTGGTGGTCATGC
>DATFXR010000390.1:0-7011 GCA_035315685.1 Vicinamibacterales bacterium
GATCAAGAAGGTGGACGGTGTTTCGCTGATGGAATTCGGCACTCCGGAAGCGATGTGGCACTTGAGCGTCGAGGACTTCCCCGCGATCGTGACGATGGACGCGCACGGCAACTCGCTGCACAAGGACATCGAGCAGGAATCAGGCGCGCACCTCGAGACTATCGGCGTGTGATTTGACCGCCGAGACCGCCGGGAGCGCAGAGTCGTTTTTGTACAAAGAATTCTCTGGGTTCTCTGCGGTCTCCGCGGTTAAGTTTTACGTGCGAGATCTTTCAAGGGCGGGCGCGCGTATCCGTGTTCCATCGCGGCGACGTCCAGGTCTGTCGTCTCGATATCAGAGATTGACAGCAGGGGGAACGGTGACAGCTCGCCGAGATCAATCGTCTTCAGGTATCCGCCGCACGCGCTGCAGACCTCGAGCCGTCTGTCCTTCCGTTCTTCGTCGGGCGCGGCGGTGACGAATTTTTCCCCGCTCTCGCCGCAGTAGATGCACGCGTAGGTCGTCAGCTCCCATGCGGTCGCGCAGAACGAGCACCGCATGGTGCGGTGGCCCGACACGACTTCGGCAACCGCCGGCCACGAGCCGCACGCCGGGCAGTAGCCGCGATTCCACCGATCGAGAGCCGCGTCCAGATCGCCGGTCGCGTTGCCGAAGAGCAGCCGCTGCAGCGCGTGAACGAACGGGCTCATGGCGAGCTCGGCCACGAGCCACAGGAGATCTGGAGACAGGCCACGGTGGACAGCGCCCGTGCGCAGCGCCTTCTGATCGCGATGCAATGACGCGGTGAGGAGCGAGCCGGCGTCCATGGTCCGCGCGTCGATTGCGGTCTTGATGTGCTCGGCCGCTTCGCCGGCCCCGCCGGCGGCCAGCGCGTCGCACAGCTGGCGGAGCGTCGGCGTGAGCACCGGAACCGGCACCGGGATCGGCTCGCCGGCGAACGCCGGAACGCCGCGCGCCAGCTTCGCAGCAACGTACTTCGGCGGAAGCGACAACTTCGGCAAACGCCCGGTCTCGAAGATGCCCGCGGCGTCGAGTACGCCGTCGAGGAGGCGCCGTTGGAGCGCGAGCGCCGGCGCGAGGTCGGGGCGCGTCTCGCCGATGCGCCGCCATCGCGCCTCGGCTGAAATCATCAATTTTTCACGGGAAACCGCAGCGATCGACACGTACGGCATGAGCGGGACACGGCAGTATACCAACCGGCTTCTTGCTATAATGGCGACATGATCAACGTGTCTGAAACGGCGGCATCCAAGATCAATGAGCTGCTGGCCGAGGAAAACAAGACCGGAAGCGGCCTTCGCGTCTTCGTCCAGGGCGGCGGCTGCTCGGGATTCCAGTATGGCCTGATGATCGAAGAGAACGGTCAGGGCGCCGGCGACCAGGTGTTCGAGTCCCACGGTGTGAAGCTGTTCATCGATCCGATCAGCATCCGCTACCTCAACGGCGCCGAAGTCGACTTCGTCGACACGATCACCGGCGGCGGCTTCACGATCAAGAACCCGAACGCAACGTCCACCTGCGGTTGCGGCCAGTCCTTCTCGGTCGACTAAACGACGACAGTCTGGTGAATTGGTGACTTGGTGAATTGGTGATTGAATTCACCAATTCCCCGATTCACCATCGTCACCACATGACCCGTCAGTTTCCCGATCTCGCATCGCTCCGCCCGGAAGGCGGCAAACGGTCGTCCAAGCGGGACAAGATCGTGGAGGTGTTCCTTCGCCAGCAGGGGCACATCAGCGCTGACGATCTGTTCGAGCGGATCCGGCGCGAAGCGTCGGGAATCGGCCGCGCGACGGTCTACCGGACGCTGCAGTGGATGGTCGACGCCGGCATCGCGCGCAAGGTCGACTTCGGCGAGGGGCGCTCGCGCTACGAGCCCTCGTACCGCCATCCGCGGCACTTTCACCTGATCTGCACCACCTGCCATTCCTCGTCGGAATTCCTCAGCTCCGACGTCGAGTCGCTGATGGAGGAGATCGCGGCGGCGCGGAAGTTTGCGGCATCGCAATCCGTCGTGCAGATTTACGGGACCTGCGAGGCCTGCCGTACGGGCGCCTCGGCTGCGCCCGCTCCGCTCGACGGCGCCATGACCGAGCTCGTCTTCGCGCGCGACGCGCTCCGGATGGCGATCGCCACCGAACGCAGCGGGCTGGAGTTCTACACGCGCGCGACCGCGCTCACCAAGGATGCGCGCGGCCGCTCGGTGTTCCAGAAGCTGGCCGAAGAGGAGAAAGAACACCTGTCGACGCTCGAAAAGCGCTACAGCGAGCTGATCGCCACCGATTCACAGCTCGAATCGAGGCCGACGTTCCTGTTCTTCAAGGGCGCCGCCAGCGGCGTCTTCGCCGAGGGCACCAAGGAGCTGCGCGAGGGCGTGGACGACGAGCAGGCGCTCCTGATCGGGATCAGGTGCGAGCGCGGCTCGCATCAGTTCTTCAAGAAGTACGGTGAACGGTTCGAGGACTCGCAGGGAAAGCAGGTGTTTCTCGAGTTTGCGGACGAGGAACGCGCGCACCTCGAGCTGCTGGTTCGCGAGTATCGCGCGCTGCGTGCGCGACGCACGACGCCCGCCGGCCGCCGCGGCCGGCGTACGCCCGCCGCCTCCGACGGCGCCGCGCCGGCGGCACGACGCGCGGTCCGGCGTCGATGATCGATCTCCACACCCACACAACCGCATCCGACGGTCGCTGCTCACCTGCCGAGCTCGTGGTGCGGGCGCAGGCGAACGGCGTCACCGTGCTCGGCGTCACCGATCACGACACCGTCGCCGGTTGTGACGCGGCGCGCGCCGGGTGCGCCGCCGCCGCCATCGAGTTCGTGCCGGGCATCGAAATCACGGCGGTGCGTGACGAAGCAGACCTGCACATCCTCGGCTACTTCATCGATTCCTCATCGCCGCCGCTGCTGTCGTTTCTCGCCGAGCAGCGGCAGCGGCGATTCGAGCGTGTGCGGCGGGTGATCGCGCGGCTCGGCGATCTGGGTATGCCGCTCGACGGCGACGCGATCATGGCGCGCGCGCTCGCCAATCCGGGGGTCGCGATCGGCCGGCCGTGGGTCGCGCGCGCCCTCGTGTCCGCGGGGCACGTCACGACGACGAGCGAGGCCTTCTCGTCATGGCTCGGACGCGGGCGGCCGGCCTTCGTCCCGCGCCAGGGAGCCGCGCCGGCCGAGGTGATTGCGCGCCTTCACGACGCCGGCGGCATCGCGTCAATGGCGCATCCGGCGTTGCTGCGGCGCGACGGGTGGATTCCAGATCTCGTGGCCGCGGGGCTCGACGCCATCGAGGTCTATCACACGGATCACGACGCGGCGGCAGTCGACCGCTACCACGCGATTGCCCGGCGCTACAACCTCGCCGTTTCAGGCGGATCCGACTTTCACGGCGATCAGTCGCACGGCGCCCCGCAGCCGGGTACTGTCTCGCTACCGCGCGACGAGTACGAGCGGCTGCGGGCAGTCGCTGCCAATTAAGAATTAGGAATTAAGAATTAAGCATTCGTGATTTCTGGCGACGCATCTTAATTCTTACTTCTCAATTCTTAATTGCGCGACGAGGCGAGCGACGGCCTCCGGCCTCTGTGTCTCCTCGTAGAACCGCACCTCCCAGCCGGGGACCGCGAGCCTCGCTCGCAACTCCCCGGGCTCGAGCAGGTGGTCGGGCGACGTGGGGCCCATACCGAGCTCCCGCTGCCTGGTCGTGAAGGTTTCGTAGAGGAGAAATCCACCCGGCTTCACCGTCTGCCGCAGCGCCGGAAAGAGATCGCGCTGCAGGTAGCGCGCGACGACCACCAGGTCGAACCACGCGAGCGGCAGCGGGTGCTGCGTGAGGTCGGCGCACCATGCGCGAATCGCGATGCCGCGATCGCGCGTCCCGGCGACCGCGTCCAGCAAGGCGTCGAGCTTGCGGTCGACGCCGAACACGCGAAAGCCCGCCAGCGCGATCAGCGCCGTGTGACGCCCGCGTCCCGTCGCGACGTCCAGCCCTCGCGGGTGTGTGCGCGGCGCGTCGAGATCGCGCGCGAGCCGCTGCACCCACTGCACGACGAACGGCGAAGGTGCCATAATCGGGTGCTTCGTCGTGGCTCAGGCGCTTCTGACAGCGGTGTTCGTCGGCCTCGTCGGCCTCGTCACCACGACCGTGTTCGGCCTGCGCGGCGCGGACATCTCGCGCCACATCTCATTCGGCATCTTCTCGACGATGATCACGCTGCTGGCCCACTCGATGATGATGTTTTATCTCATCGGCAAGGGCAAAGCCGTGAAGGACGCGATGGCGGAGCACAGTGTCGCCGGCGACTACTACCGCCGCATCGCGGTCGCGCGCAAGCCGGTGTTCTCGATCGCCACGCTCGCCATGGCGGTGACGATGGTGACGGCGATCCTCGGCGCGAGCGTCGATACCGGCGTGCTCCCGCCGACCGTGCACGCGATGATCGCCTACGGCGCGATCGTCTGCAACCTCGCTGCTGCGAAGGTCGAGATCGGCGCGCTCGTCGCATCCACCCGCATCGTCGACGAGGTCAACCGGCAGATCGGATTGTGACCGCGACCGTTCTGGAGTTCGCGGGCGTCACCAAGAACGTCGGCAGCCTGCGGCCGCTGCGCGTCGGGGATCTGCGCGTGGCACCCGGACAACGGACCGCGATCGTCGGCCTCGACCGCGCCAGCGCCGAAATGTTCGTGAACCTCGCGACTGGTGCGACGCTTCCCGATGCGGGCGACGTGACGCTGCTCGGCCGCCGGACTTCGGCGATCACCGACAGCGACGACTGGCTGGCCACCGTCGATCGCGTCGGCATCGTCAGCGAGCGCGCGGTCCTGCTCGATCGGTTCACGGTGATTCAGAATCTCGTGATGCCGTTCACGCTCGACATCGAGCCGCCGCCGGAGGCCGCGCGTCGGCGCGCCGAAGCGCTGGCGCGTGAGGTCGGCCTCGACGAGCCGGCGTGGACGCCGCCGCTGTCGCAGCTCGACGCGAGTGCGGCCATGCGTGTCCGACTCGGCCGCGCCGTCGCGCTCGATCCGGCAGTCCTCCTGCTCGAGCATGCGAGCGCATCGCTGTCCGGCGACGCGTCGGCCGCGTTCGCCGCTGCGGTCCGCGCCGTGGCTGTGCGCAGGGGCATCGCGGTTGTCGCGCTCACCGCGGACGAAGCATTCGCGCGCGCGCTCGACGGCACAATCCTCGTCCATGAGCCGGCCACCGGTCGTCTGAGGGAGCGCAGTCGCGGCTGGTTCGGCACCAGTCGCAGCCGCTGAGGTGTCAGACACGAGCCCGGCACCAGTCCGTCCAGTCGGACACCAGAATGGCACCAGTCCGATCCCGTTTGATACCCGTTCGTCACCACTGGATCGACACTGCGGCTACAATGGCACCCGCGAAAGGAGATCGCATATGAAACTCAGGACGCAGCTCGTGCTGCCGGTCCTCGTCATCGTCACGGCGTTCAGTGCATTGCTCGCCGCGCAGGGCAAGCAGTCCGCCGCAGGCGCGAAGAAGATCCGTGTGTTCTTCCTCGAACCGAAGAACAACGCGAACGTCACCAGCCCCGTGCACATGAAATTCGGCGTCGAAGGCATCGAGATCTCACCGGTTCCGCCTGGCGACTTGAAGGAAACGCGGCCAAACGTCGCGCACTACCATGTCGGAATCGATCAGGACTGCCTGCCGCCCGGCAAGAACATCGTGAAGGGAACGCCGTCGTGGGTGCACTTCGGTGACGGCAAGGACGTGTTCGACAGCCAGCTGACGCCGGGCAAGCACAAGCTGGCGCTGCAGCTCGGCGATGACCTGCACAACACCTTGCCCGGTGCCTGTCAGGTGATTACCGTGAATGTGAAATGAAGTGCGGCTGCGGCCCGGGCTGGGGTAGCTCATTGCGTGCGCGAACCCGGCTCATCCCGGGCCCGGAGCCTCGGCCGAACTCTTGTTGGTTTAGTACACAACCGTATTCGTTTTCGCCGGTCATGAAGGCCGATCGTGCGGGCTCGGCCGTGAAATCACCATTTTTGTCACATGTGGAATGGAACGGAAATTGATAATCCGGGTCTGGGCACGCGTGCGTGCCCAAGGAGACTCGGATGTCGAGCGGCACCATCAAGCGACTCGTGCGTGATCGTGGATTCGGGTTCATTCGCGACGATGGCGGACAGGAGTGGTTCTTCCACCGTAGCTCGGTGCAGGGAAGCTTCGACCAGCTGAATGAAGGCCAGCGCGTCAACTTCGAGGAGGAGCCCTCGGCGAAAGGGCCGCGCGCCGGCAACGTTCGCAGCGAAAGCTAGACGGTCGATCGACGAGCCACGCGTTTCACTGATTCTCTTCGACATTGACGGTACGCTTGTGCTCACCGGCGGAGCCGGCGTGCGCGCGATGTCGCGGGCATTCGAGGACCTTCTCGGGGTTCGCGACGCATTTCGCGGCATGCCGATGGCCGGGCGGACCGATTCCTGGATTCTCGCCGACGCCGCCGCCGCACATCGAGTCCAGCCTGATTCGCCGGCGCTCGCGCGGTTCCGCGACGTCTACCTCGAGCATCTCGCCGACGAGATCCACAAACCGGCTGCGTCACGAAAGGGAATCATGCCGGGCGTCCGCGATCTGCTCGACGCGCTGTCGGGCCGCACCGACGTCTTCCTCGCGCTGCTCACCGGCAACTACCAGGCAGCGGCGCGGATCAAACTCGAGTACTTCGATCTGTGGCGCTACTTTTCGTGCGGCGCATTCGGCGACTCGGCGCCGGATCGCAACGGCCTGTTGCCGCGGGCGGTCGCGACGGTCGCCGCGTGTGGCGGGCCGTCGTTCGCGGCAACCGACGCCGTGGTGATCGGCGATACGCCGCTCGACATCGCGTGCGCGGCGCACTCCTCCGCGCGATCCATCGGCGTCGCGACCGGCAATCACAGCGTCGATGAACTTCGCGCCGCCGGCGCCGATGTCGTGTTCGCTGATCTCAGTGATACCGACGCGGTCCTGCGCGCGCTCGGTGTCGAGCGGTGACAACCAGCAGCGC
>DATFXR010000391.1:0-3792 GCA_035315685.1 Vicinamibacterales bacterium
TAGCGCTCCTCCCGGCTACCCGTACGCCTCTAGTGCCCCTCCCGCGCCCACGAGCTACGTGACCTCGCAGCCGGGCGTGGCGTATGGCGGCGTGCGGATCGAGGGAGCTCCGAGGGACGCGCAGGTCTTCGTCGACGGCAACTACATCGGCGTCGCCGAGGACTTCGACGGAGCCGACAGGCATTTGAACCTGCCGGCGGGCTCGCACCAGATCGAGATTCGTGTGGCCGGCGCGCAGCCGATCGCGTTCGACGTCAACGTGCAGGCTGGTCGGACGACTGCGGTCCACGCCGACGTGCGCTGAACGCGGGGGGATTCGGGATTGGGGATTCTGGATTGGGGTGGTTGGCGACGCACAGCCACGAGTCACCAGTCCCAATCCCCAATCGCCCTAATCCCAAATCCCCAATCCCAAGTCCCGAACCGCGCCCCTCAGACGCCGATATCCTCGTTCCACAAGTCCGGATGCGCGGCAATGAACGCCCGCATCATCGCGATGCAACGTTCGTCCTGAACGACGTCCACTCGTACGCCGCGGGCTCGCAGCAGATCCTCCTCGCCCAGGAACGTACGGTTCTCACCAACGACGACGTGCGGGATGCCATAGAGAAGGATCGCGCCGGTGCACATCGCGCACGGCGAGAGCGTCGTGTACATGATGCTGTTGCGATAGACCGACGCCGGCTGACGCCCGGCGCGTTCGAGGGCATCCATCTCGCCGTGAAGAATCGCACTGCCCTGTTGCACGCGCCGGTTGTGCCCGCGCCCGAGAATGCGCTCGCCGTGCGCGAGCGCCGCGCCGATCGGAATGCCGCCTTCGCGAAGACCTTGCTCGGCTTCGGCGATCGCGGCGCACAGGAACGCGGGATCATGCATGCTCAACCGTAATACATGGCACGCGCTTCGCAAAGGTCAGCACTGGAGGTCGTGGATCATGCTGCACATGGCGCTGGTTTTTCTGGTCATCGGCTTGATCGCAGCGCTGCTCGGGTTCACCACGATTGCGGGTGCGGCGTTCGGCATCGCCAAGTTTCTGGCAGGGCTGTTCCTCGTGCTGTTCCTCGTGTTTCTCATCCTCGGCATTGCCGCGACGCGCCGCATGGTCGGCTGACCTGCGCCGCAGCGACGCGGTGCGGCAGGCAAGTCGCTTGATACAATGGGGGACCTCGGCCAACCGAGATCCTCCATTGAACTTTCGTGCGATTCCGCGTCTGCTGACCGTCGCCACGCTCGCGATTTCAATCACCCTCGCCGCTGCACTGTCGAGTCAGTCGCCACCCTCGCCATCGCTGACGATTCTGTCGAGAGACGGCCGACGCGCGATTCCAATCGCCATGCTCGGCGATCAGGAGTTCGTCGCGCTCGACGATCTCACGACACTGTTCCAGCTGACCGTCCGCGAAGACACACTCGGCGCCGTCACCGTTTCCTACAAGGGCAAGACAATCGTTCTCACGCCGGATCAGGCGCTCGCCTCGGTTTCCGGACGGCTGGTCTCGCTGCCCGCGCCGCCGTCGCGCAACGGACGACGATGGCTGGTTCCGTCGGAATTCATCAGCCGCGCGCTGGCCTTGATCTACGACACGCGGCTCGACTTGCGGAAGCCGTCGCGGCTGCTCGTCGTCGGCGACCTGCGCGTGCCGCGGCTCACCGCGCGTTACGAATCGCTCAGCCCGAGCGCCGCCAGGCTGACCATCGACGCAAATCCGCGCGCGCTGTCCACCGTCACGCAGGACGCCGACCACATCACCGTGAAGTTCGACGCAGATGCGCTCGACGCAGCCAATCCACTGCTTCCTGCGCAGCCGGCGCCGAGTCTGGTCACCGGCGTTCGCATCGCGGACCCGACGGCGCTCGCCGTCGATCTTGGACCGCGCTTCGCCGGTTTCAAGTCGACCTCGACGACCGTCGACTCCACGCAGCGGCTCGTCCTCGATGTGATCGGGCTGGTCCAGACTGACGCCTCGCAGCCGCAGCCGGCGCCACCGGCGACGGCGGCGCAGCCGGCTCCTCCGGAGATTCCTCCAGCGTTTGGACAATCCGCGTCTGCCATCCATACCATCGCGATTGACGCCGGTCACGGCGGCGACGACGAAGGCGTTCACAGCGCGGACGGCGCCAAAGAAAAGGACCTGACCTTGACGGTCGCGCGCCGCGTGAGAGCGATCATCGAAGCACGACTTGGTCTGCGCGTTCTGCTCACACGTGACGACGATCGCAACGTTCCAATCGACGAGCGCACCGCGCTTGCCAACAACAACAAGGCGGACCTGTTCGTCAGCCTGCATGCCAACGGCTCGATGCGGCCGACAACGACCGGCGCCGCGATCCTGTGCGCAGCGTTCGACAAAGACGCGGCCCAGGCCGCGTCGGCGGGCGGAGCCGAGCGGCTGCCGACCTTCGGCGGCGGCTCGCGCGACATCGAAATGGTGCCCTGGGATCTTGCGCAGACGCGGCATCTCGCGCAATCGGAGCGGTTCGCTGAGCTGCTCCAGCAGCAGTTCCACGATCGGGTGCCGATGGCGTCACGGCCGATCGACCGGGCGCCGCTGCGCGTCCTGGAATCGGCGAACATGCCGGCGGTCCTCATCGAGCTCGGCTATCTCACGAACGCCGAACAGGCGAAGCTGCTGACGAACGACGCCTTTCAGAACGCGGCCGTGCAGTCGATCTTCGACGCAATCGTGCGCTTCCGGGACACGCTCACCCCGGGAGGGACGCAATGAGCACCCGGCGCCTGTTGACGATCACGGCGCTGGCGATCATCGCGATCGGCATCGTGTCGATCGTCTGGATCCGCGCGCCGCGCCTGACGTCGCGCGCGACGCCGCGCGCCGCGGCGGCGCCTTCGCCGACCGCGCCCGCACCGCCCGGACGCAAAATCAAGGCACGTCTCTTCTACGTTGCCGACGACGGAATGCGGCTGACGGGCGTCGAACGCGACATCGCCTACGGCGAAGGCGCAACCGAGCAGGCGCGCGAGATCGTCGCCGCACAGATTGCGCCGGTCGTCGAGCCGCTGGTCTCGGCGGTGCCGGCCGGCACGTCCGTGCGTGCGGTCTTCCTCACCGAAGGCGGCGAGGCGTACGTCGATCTGAGTCGCGAAGTCATGAGCGCGCATCCCGGCGGGACGCTCAACGAGCTGCTCACCGTTTACACCATCGTCAACGCACTCACCGTCAACCTCCCGGCGGTGACGTCGGTGCAGGTACTCGTCGACGGCAAGGAAGTCGACACGCTCGCCGGTCACATCGATCTCAGGCAGCCGCTCGCCAAAAATCTGAGCTGGGTCCAGTAGACTAGTCGGATGCGATCGGACAATCGGCCGGCGAACCAGCTGCGCGACACGATCATCACGCCCGACTATCTGATGCACGCTGAAGGATCGGTGTTGATCACGGCCGGCAACACCAAGGTGATTTGCACCGCGAGCGTCGAAGATCGGGTGCCGGGCTTTCTTCGCAACACCGGCAAGGGCTGGGTGACCGCCGAGTACGGCATGCTGCCGCGAGCGACCAGCACGCGGATGCAGCGCGAAGCCTCGGCCGGCAAAGTCGGCGGACGGACGCAGGAGATCCAACGTCTGATCGGTCGATCGCTCCGCTCGGTCACCAACCTGCCGGCGCTCGGTGAACGGACGATCTGGATCGACTGCGACGTGATCCAGGCCGACGGCGGAACGCGAACGGCGTCGATCACCGGCGCGTTCGTCGCGCTGGCGCTGGCGCTCGAGAAGATGCGCGAGCGCGACGTGATCCGCACGATTCCGCTCTCCGACTTCGTCGCGGCGAC
>DATFXR010000392.1:0-6263 GCA_035315685.1 Vicinamibacterales bacterium
CGCCGCGTACTGCGGCGTCTCGCTGTCGTCGCCGCGCGCGCGCAGGATGTAGCGGCCCGGCGGCACGTTCCCGATCGTGAACTCGCCGTCCCACTGAATGCGGCCGCCGTAGTTCATGCCGATCTGATTGCCGCGTCCGCCACCCGCGATATCGATCGTCAGGTTCACGTTGCCGCTCGTTACCGGCGTGCCGTCGGGATTCAGCACGTGCCCGGTGAGTCGCGCCACGAGCACCAGCTGCATGTTGAAGTTGATGTCGAGCACTTCCTGGCTCAGCCCGACGGCAATCGGCTTCGCCTCGTTCACCGATCCGACGCCGGGGAAGTACGTCGGCGCGTAGTTGGTCTGCTCCTGGTCGTTGCCGACCGGCGCGCCGGGACCTGGACCGCCGCGCCCTCCCCGCCCCCCGAGCGCAGCGCGGGCCCCGGCGGCTGGTCCGCCGGGACCGCCGCCCGGTCCACCCGGTCCGCCGAAGCCGAACGGTCCGCCGAAGCCATTGCCCCGCGCGACCGCGTTGACGTAGTAGTCGCCCGGCATCAGTCCCCAGACGCGGTACTGGCCTTTGTCGTCGGTCTGTCCGACGCCGGCCGGCGTGAGTCGGCGCTCGCCCTGCAAGTACTGGTAGCGCATCACGCGCACCATCACGCCCGGCATCGCCTCGCCGTCTTCGTCCAGCACGCGCCCACCGATAACCGATCCCCGCGGCAACTGGAATTGAATGCCTTTGAGGGTCTGACCGTCCGCGAGCTGCAGCGGCGTCCCCGCCTGCAGGGGACGGCGTTGTCCGTAGGAGAGCGACACGAACCCCGACTTCGAGACGGTCAGCGTGTAGCGTCCCGCCGGCAGTTCCGTCAGATCGAAGATGCCCTGATCGTCGGTGAGCATGCCGCGGCCGCCCGGAAGCTCCACGGCCGAGACGAACACGCGCGCGCGCTTCACCGGCCGGCCGTTGTCCGACGCGACGACGACGCCGGTGATGCGGCCAGTTGGCGTCGGCGCCACGTTCTGCGGCTGCGCCGGCGTGTCGCGCGCCGGCTGCTGAGAGCCACTCGACGGCCGCGGCGGCGCGATCTGGCCGGGCGTCTGCTGCGCGGTCGCGACCGCGCCGAGCACCACGAGGAGAGCGACGATGGTGACTGCGCGCATGAGTTCTCGCTGTATTAGACCCGAACGTCGCGTTCCAGGTTGACTGTCACGATATTTTCACAGCAAACGCGACCCATTCATCCTCTTCGCGCTCCCAGACGCGGCGCGCGGTGCGGAAGGCAAGTGCCACCTCGTCTCGCTCGCGGGCCAGGATGCCGCTCAGGATCAGCGTGCCTCCGCGCCGCACCGCGTCCAGAAGGATTGACGCGGACCGCACGAGCAGGGCGCCCGTCAGATTCGCGGTCACCACGTCGGCCGCCGGAAGCGGAGCCGAAGCAAGATCGACCACGTCGAACGACACGGTGAGGACATCGTCGTTCAGCGCCAGATTCTCGCGGGCGGACTGGATCGCGTCGGCGTCCGAGTCGATGCCGATCACGCTGGCCGCGCCGAGCCGAGCGGCCGCAATCGCGAGGATGCCGGACCCTGTGCCCACGTCGAGCACTTCGTGACCGACGAGATCGAGCGTCTGCAGCGCGGCCAGGCATAGACGCGTCGTGGCGTGGTGGCCCGTGCCGAATCCCATCGAGGGCTGAATCACGATCGAGATGGGGCTCGGGGCTGGAGCCTCGGGGCTCGCGGTCAGCGAGACGGCGCTGGACGCTCGGGGCTCGGGGCTAACAGTAATAGTGATTCTGCCTACGGTGACCGGCTGGAGGTTCTCCTGCGACCGGCGCGCCCAGTCGTCGTCAGGCACGTCGACCGGCGCGGCGTCGTATTGGAGTGTGAGCGCGCGCCGTGCGGCGTCGCGGTCGGCCGCCGTCGCGAAGAACACGCGCACGTCGGAGTCGCGCGGTTCGAGGGCCAGCGGAGAGAAATCGTCGACTGCCGCCGCGAGCATCTCCGGCGCGTCAGTCCGAACATCGAGCGCTGGATACGTTTTCACAGTGGATGGGGCGCGATGTCCGACCTGAACGGCCGGACCTACATGGATCCGTTTGCCCGACCTGCCCGACCCGCCTGACCTGCCCGACCTGCCCGACCTGCCTGACCTGCCTGACCTGCCTGACCCACCTGGCCCACCCGGCTCACCTGACCTACCCGACCTACCCGAACATGTCCTTGACGCGATCGAAGAGGTTCCGCTCCTCCTGCGCGTCGTCTTCCCGGCGGGGACGTGGCTCGAATTTCTCGTCAGGCAGGGCCACGGCCAGCTGTTCGATCAGCCGGCGCTGATCGCGGGTGAGCTTCTTCGGCGTCCGCACCTGAACGGTCGCGAACAGGTCGCCGCGCCCGCGGCCGCCGACATCCGGCATCCCCTTTCCCTTGAGGCGCAGCGTGGTCCCTGTCTGCGTGCCTTCGGGAACCCGCACCGTCTCCGGGCCGTCGAGCGTCGGCACCTGAATGTCGCCGCCGAGCGCAACCGTCGTGAAATGGACCGGGATCTCGCAGAACAGGTTGACGCCGTCGCGGCGGAAGAACTCGTGCTCCTGCACGTGAATGACGACGTAGAGATGGCCCGAGGGCCCGCCACCGGATCCGGCTTCGCCTTCACCCTGAAGCCGCAGCTGCTGACCGGTCGCGATCCCCGGCGGAATCTTGACCGTGATCTTGCGCTCCTTCGAGACCTGTCCGGCGCCGTGGCAGGTGGCGCACGGCTTCGTGATGATCTTTCCGGCGCCGCGGCACTGCGGGCACGTCCGCGCGACCGTGAAGAATCCCTGCTGGAAGCGCACCTGCCCCTGGCCGCGGCACTGCGGACAGGTTGACGGCGCCGAGCCGGGCGCCGCGCCGGTGCCGTGGCAGGTCTCGCAGTTTTCCTGACGCGGAATCTGGACCGCCGTCTCGGCGCCGCGCGCCGACTCCTCGAATGAGATCTCGAGGTCGTAGCGCAGATCAGCGCCGCGCTGCGGTCCACCGCGGCGGCGGCCGCCGCCGAACAGATCGCCGAAGCCGAACATGTTGCCGAGGATGTCGGCGAAGTCGCCGAACTCCTGGAACACCGACGGATCGAAGCCGGCGCCCGCGCCGGCGCCCTTCACGCCCGCATGGCCGAAGCGATCGTAGAGGCTCCGCTTCTCGCTGTCCGCGAGGATCGCGTACGCTTCGGCCGCCTCCTTGAACTTCTCTTCGGCGATCTTGTCGCCCGGATTGCGGTCCGGGTGATATTTCATCGCGAGCTTGCGGTAGGCGCTCTTGATGTCGCCGTCGCTCGCCGTCTTGGCGATCCCGAGGATCTCGTAGTAGTCGCGCTTGCTCACGCCTTTGCCACCTTCACCATCGCCGGCCGCAGCAGTCGATCGTTGATCGTGTAGCCCTTCCGCAACTCACCGATCACTTCGCCCTCGCGATGTTCCGTGCTCTCTTCGTGCACCACGGCCTGGTGCACGTTCGGATCGAAATCGGCGCCCAGCGCGTCGATCGGCTTCACCCCGTAGCGACGCAACAGATCGTGCAGCTTGCCGTGGATCAGCTCGACGCCCTTGCGGTACGCGGCGCCGCCTTCGCCGGCATCGACGGTCAGGGCGCGATCGAGGTCGTCGATGACCGGCAGCAGATCCTGCATCACATCCACGATGGCCTGGTCGGCCTGCTCGCGTCGTTCGCGCTCGATGCGCTTGCGGTAGTTGTCGAACTCCGCGCTTTTCCGCAACCAGCGGTCCTTGTAGTCGTCGCGTTCGCGCTCGAGGTCGGCAACGGGAGAAGATTCGGGCGCGGCGGTTTCCGGAGCCGCATCCGTCAACGGTTCGTCAGGCATAACGTTCTTCTTAATCGGGGTCCCTCAGCATCCGCGAGACAGCCTGCGCGGCGCCATCGACGGCGGCAATCGCGCGCGAGTATCGCATCCGCGTCGGTCCGATGACGCCCACCGATCCGATCCCCGACCCGTCGTGGTAGGTCGAGAGGACCAGGCTGAACGGCCGCAGGTTCGGGTCGAGATGTTCGGCGCCGATCACCACGCTGAGGCCGGGGCCGTCGATGTATTCGTTGAGAAGTTGCAGTAGTTTCTGTTTCTCCTCGATCATCGCGAGCAGCGCCTGCAATGTCTGCACCGTGATTCCGCTCGCATCGTCGAGCAGGGCCGCGGTGCCTTCGATGTACATCGTGCGATCGTCCGGAAGATCGGAGAAGGTCGAGCTGGCGAGGCGCATCGCCCGTGCTCGCAGCGCGTCATAGAGCAGCCGCTCTTCGTTCATCCGCTCGAGCACCGCTTCGCGCGCCCGGTAGAGCGGCAGGCCCGCGAACTCCTGGTTCAGGTAATTGGCCGCCTGACGCAGTTCGTCCGCCTCCATCGCTTCCCCGACGTCGATCACTTTCTGAATCACGTGGCCGCCGCTCGCGACAATCACGACGAGCACGCGCGTGGCGCTGAGTGGCACGAACTCGACGCGGTCGAACACGGCAGCCTCGTGCGCGGGACGGACGGCGAAGCCGACGCTCCGCGACGCCTGGGACAACATGTGCGACACCTGCGGGAGCAGCGTGTCGAGCAGGCGATCGGGGCTTTCGCGGCGCAGCCGCGCCTCGACCGCGGTGGCGGCGCGGTCGCGTGGCCGCCGCGTCTCGAGCAGCAGATCCACGTAGAACCGGTAACCGCGGTCGGTCGGGATGCGTCCGGCCGAGGTGTGCGGCTGCTGGACGAATCCTTCCTCTTCGAGCCGGGCGAGGATACTCCTGACCGTTGCCGACGAGACGCCGAGGCCCGCAGCGGTGACCAGCACGGACGAGGCAACCGGCTCGCCTGATGCGATGTACTCGCGAATCAGGGCTGCCAGTACTCGCTTTGACCTATCTACGGCGTCCTGTGACATTTACGGTTAGCAGTCTCCGCTGAAGACTGCCAAAGATTATACAACGGGTGCGTCGGCTGAGCCTTCGTCCGTTCGGCCACGCACGAAGTATCGGGCCATCCCTGCCGCGCCTTCATCAGGTGAGCAGGCCACGAAAGCATGTCGCGACGAGAAAACCGGCTAGAGACCGGCGCGGTTGAAGAGGTCGCGCGCGGCGACTCTCGCGGCAGCCGCGACGTCGGCGCGATCGACTCGCATTGTCTCAAAATCTCGGACGAGGATTTCGCCGTCGACGATCGTCGCCCGCACGTCGCTGCCACGCGCGGCGTAGACCAATGCCGAATACGGATCGGGCCCGGGCGCGAGATGCGGCCGGTCGCGATCGATAACGATCACGTCCGCCTTTTTTCCGACCTCGAGCGACCCGATCTCGTGTTCGAGGCCGAGCGTCCGCGCGCCGGCGCGGGTGGCCATCCACAGGACGTCGCGCGCCGGCAGGACGCCGGGCTGTTTCCGCATCGCCTGCAGCACCGCGGCCAGCCGCATCTCGTCGAACATGTCCAGGTGGTTGTTGCATGCCGCGCCGTCGGCGCCGAGGGACACGGTGATGCCGCGCGCGCGCATCTCGGGAACCGGGGCGATGCCCGAACCGAGCTTCAGGTTGGAGCCGGGGCAATGCATCACCTTGACGTCATGATCGGCCAGAACGCGCTGATCGCGTTCGTCGGCCCACACGCAGTGGGCGGCGCACAACCGCGGCGCCGCGAGTCGGACGGTCGCGAGGTATTCGATGTTCGACCGTGCGCCCGACAACTGCTGCACGATCGCGATCTCGTCGCGGGACTCGGACGCGTGGGTGTGCACCAGCGCGTGCTGCGCGTTCGAGAGATCGGCAACCGCTTCGAGCAACTCACGCGAGCAGGAGACGGCGAATCGCGGGGCGAACGCGGCGCGCAGGCGGCCGTTCGCGGCGCCCTCCCAGCGCGCGCGGATGGCAACGCTCTCGTCGATCGACGCACGCGTGTCTTCCTGCAGCCTCCTGGGGACCTGCGCGTCGAAGTCCATCATGCACTTGCCGATCGTCGCGCGCAGTCCGCTCGCCTCGACTTCCTGGAACACCACGTCGGTGTCGTGCACGGTCTCCATCGTCAGCACCGAAGTCGTGCCGCTGGCGAGCAGCTCCGCGGTTGCCAGTCGCGCCGCCGCGCGCAGCGAGTCGGGCGTATGCGCCGCCTCCATCGGCCAGATCCGCGTGCGCAACCAGTCCATCAGCAGCAGGTCGTCGGCATAGCCGCGAAAAAGCGTCTGACAGAGATGAATGTGCGTCTGGATCAACCCGGGCAGGATGTAGCCGCCGGCGGCGTCGATCAGCGTGTCGTGCGGCGC
>DATFXR010000393.1:0-19879 GCA_035315685.1 Vicinamibacterales bacterium
CATGCCGAGCGGATCGAAGATGTGCGCCTTCGCGTAGCGATCGAGCCGCTCGCCGCTCACGCGTCCGACGATATCGCCGAGGAGAAAGAAGTTGATGTCGCTGTAGACGAAGCGCTCGCCGGGAGGCGCGGTCGGCACTTCTTCGATCGCGCGCCGGATCGCTTCGTCACTGCCGTGGAACTCGACTTCGAGGTCGAGATCCGGCCGCAGCCCGGACGTGTGGGTCAACAAATGACGGATGGTGATGCCGTTCTTGTTGTTCTTCTCGAAGCCCGGGACGTACTGAGAGACCGGATCGCTCAGGCGGATCCGCCCCTGCTCGATGAGCTGCATCACGCTCGTGGTGGTCGCGACCACTTTCGTCAGCGAGGCGAGATCGAAGATGGTGTCCTCGCTCATCGGCTCGAACGCAGGCGCGACGGCGCGCTGGCCGAAAGCGTTGTGATACACGACAGTGTCGCCGCGGCCGACCAGCACGACCGCACCGGGCAGATCGTGACGTGCGATCGCGGCATTGACGAGCGTGGCGATCGGCGCGAATCCGGCAGTCGATTCGGTCGCGATCGCGGGCGTCTGCGCGTGCGGACGCACTGCGATCGCGAGGGCCGCGCACAGTGCCGCGGCGAGGCGTCGTTTCACGGGATTCAATATATACTGAGGCCTTTAGAGGGGGATTCGCGCATGCGTCAGCGTCTTCACCTGCCTCGAGGCGTGCTGGCCGCGCTGTTGGTCGCCGTGTTTGCCGCCGCAGCCGCGGCGCAGACCGGCCGCGTCGGCGGAACGGTCAAGGACGAATCGGGCCAGCCGCTCAAAGGCGCCACCATCACCGCCGAGAATCCGAGCGCGTCGCCCAGCAGCTTCACCGCGACGACCGACGACAAGGGGCGGTTTTCGATCATCGGTCTGAAGGCTGGCCCGTGGACGTTCAGCGCGCAGGCGCCCGGATTTGCGCCCGAATCGGGCAAGCTCAACGTGCAGACGATCGGCTCGCCGAATCCGCCGCTCACCTTCACCCTGCGAAAGGGCGGCGGGGCCGCTCCGGCCGGCGCCCTCGGCGGGCTCGCCGCGAAGGATTTGCAGGCGGAGCTCGCGACCGCGGACGGACTGTTCAACCAGCAGAAATGGGACGACGCGGTCGCCGCGTACCGCGCGATCATCGCCAAGGCTCCGTCGCTCACCGTCATCAACCTGCAGATCGCCGCCGCCTATCGCAACAAGAAGGACTATGACTCGGCGATCGCTGCCTACAACGAACTGCTCAAGGCCGATCCGAACAACGACAAGGCGATCATCGGCATCGGCATGACCAATCTCGAGAAGGGCGATCTGAAGGCCGCCGAGGACACGCTGACGAAGGCGGCGCAGGGCCCGAAACCGACACGCGAAGTGTTCTACAACCTCGGCGAGGTGAAGTTCTCCAAGGGATCCACCGACGAAGCGGCGCAGTGGTACCAGAAGGCGGCGGACCTGGATCCGTCATGGGGCAAGCCGCTGTTCAAGCTCGCGCTCGTGCAGCTGAACAAGGGCGACAAGGACGCAACGATCAAGGCGCTGGAGAAAGTGATCGCCGCCGATCCGACCTCGCAGGAAGCGACGCAGGCGAAGGCTGTGATTGAGCAGTTAAAGAAATAGCGTCAATGGCTGATGGCTGAATGGCTGATGGCTGAATGGTCGATGGTCAATGGTTGATGGATCGATCCATTGACCATCCGCCATAGCCGTCAGCCATCAGCCATCAGCCATGACTGAGTTCCGTGTCGCGTCCCCTGCGCTTCACCTTCATCATCTTCCTGGCGGCACTCAGCACCACGCTGGCGGCCGTCGGGGGATGGCGTTTCGCCCGCGCGTCCGCGCCGGTCAGCGGACCGATCATCGTCATCTCGATCGATACGCTGCGCGCCGATCATCTGCCCGCCTACGGCTATCGCACGGTGAAGACGCCGGCAATCGACGCGCTCGCTGCCGACGGCGTCGTGTTCGACCGCGCGTACTCGCACGCGCCGCAGACGCTGCCGGCGCACGCCGCCCTGCTGTCCGGGCAACTGCCGTTCGAGACCGGTGTCCGCGACAACGTCGGCTTCTCGATCAAGCCGGGCGAGCGGCTGCTGCCGCAGATGCTGCGCGATCGCGGCTTCACGACCGCCGGAGTCGTGTCGGCGTACGTGCTGCGGAAGGAAACCGGCATCGCCCAGGGGTTCGACTTCTTCGACGGCGAAATGCCGCCGGCGTCGCCCGAGCTGTCGATCGGTCAGGTCCAGCGCGACGGCAGCGAGTCGGAGCAGATCGCCGAGCACTGGCTCGAGTCGATCGGCACCGCGCGCGCGTTCCTGTTCCTGCATCTCTACGAGCCGCACAAGCCGTACGCGCCGCCGGAACGGTTCAGCGCCTACGCACCGTACGACGGCGAGATCGCCTACGCCGACGAGATCGTCGGACGCCTGGTCCGCTATCTGAAGTCGCATCAGCTCTACGACCGATCGACCGTGATCCTCCTGTCGGATCACGGTGAGGGGCTCGGCGACCATGGCGAGCAGGAGCACGGGCTGTTCGTCTACGACGAGGCGATTCACGTCCCGCTGATCATCAAGCAGGAGAGCAACGTCGGCTCCGGCCGCCGCGTCGGCGATCTGGTCCAGCACATCGACCTGGTGCCGACGATTCTCGACCTGGTGAAGGCGCCGATCCCCGGCGGCCTCCACGGTCGCTCGCTCAAACCGGTGCTCGACGGAACCGGACGCCTCGATCCGACCACGGTGTACGCGGAAGCGCTGTACGCGCGCTATCACTTCGGCTGGAGCGAGCTGACCGCGGTGACCGACGAGCGGTATCGCTACATCAAGGCGCCTCGCGAGGAGCTGTACGACCTGGAGCACGACGCGCGCGAGCAGGCGAACCTCGCCGCCGAGCGGCCGCAGGCGCGTCAGGCGCTCCGCGGCGCGCTCGATCGCGTGTCCGCCGGCGCAGCAATCCACGCGCCGCACGAGGTGAGCGCCGAGGCGCGCGAGCGGCTCCAGGCGCTCGGATACGTCGGCCTGCAGGGCGACGTCGCCGTCGGGCCGGGCGAGACACTGCCCGACCCGAAGGACAAGCGCGAGATTCTCGAGCACTACCGCGAAGCGGTCGATCTCGCCGCCGAGCGGCGGTGGCCGCAGGCGATTGCGCTGCTGCAGGATATCCTGCGCGACGACCCGGAGATGGCGGACGTCTGGGCCCAGCTGGCGGTCTTCGCCACGCGCATCGATCGCTACGATCTCGCGGTCGACGCCTACAAGCGCCACATCGAGCTGCAGCCCGAGGAGCCGACCGCATACATCGGCACCGCGGCCGCGCTGCTGAAGCTGCGGCGGCTGGACGAAGCGCGCGAGTACGCGCAGCTCGCCGCGGACGTCGCCGTCCCGGCCAACCGGCGCGCCCGCGCGTCGGCGCACGAGATGCTCGCGAAGATCGCGCTCGCCAGGCACGACCCGGACGCCGCGCGCGAGGAGGCGCGGCTGGCGCGCGAACAGGACATGACGCTGCCGCTGCCGACGTTCATCGAAGCGCGGCTGTTGTATGACGACAGCCGGTATGCGGACGCGCTGCCGCTATTCCAGCAGGCGATCAGCGAGCTGAAGAAGAGCACGGTTCAGATCACCGAGTTGCATTTCTATACGGCGGACACGCTCGGGCGGCTCGAGCGCTACGCCGAGGCCGAGGCCCAGTTCCTCGAGGAGCTGAGGTACTTCCCGCAGAACATCCGCGCGCGTGCCGGGCTGGCGATGCTCTATCAGGCGAACGCGCGGCCGGACGAGGCCGAACAGGTACTGCGCGACATGACGCGCATCACGCCGACGCCGGAGAGCTACGCGCTGGCGACGCGTCTGTATACGATGTTCGGGAACCGCAGGCAGGCCGAGGCGCTACGCGCCGAGTCCCGGCGCGCGTTCCCCCCGATCAAACCGCTACCGCTGCCCCACACTTCGCGCAATTGAACCCCACGCCGCAAAAAGCCCGTGGGATCCCACGAAGACACGAAGACACGAAGAAGAAATCTTTGTATTAAGAAACTTCGTGCTTTCGTGCCTTCGTGGGCGCCTTTCCATCAGTGTGGCCTGATCGAACCTAGAAGTAGAACCGCACGCCGATGCGCGCGATGCGGGGGTTCATCACTTCCAGCGTCTGCCCGAACCCGGTCGGACCGGTGAGCCGGACGTCGTACTGCCGCGCCAGGATCGTGCCGCTGTTGAAGAGGTTGAACACGTCGAAGTCGGCAGCCACCTTGGCGCCGCCGAAATTGAACGTCTTGCCGGCGCGCAGGTCGAACGTCGTCACCGCCGGCAGCCGGTGGTCGTCGGCGTGCGTCACGATCATCACGGTCTTGTGGCCGAGCGGGTCGCCCGTCGCGACGTCGCTCTGGTAGAACGGCTCGGCATAGCCCTCCCGCCTGACGAGGCTGGCCGCGATGTCGATGCCCCACCTGGCGACATAGGCGGCGTTGGCGACGAACTGATACGCGGGCGCCACCATGTAGACGGCCGTCTTCCCGCTGCCATCGGCCTGACGGACGACCGGATCGCCGTTGACCTGCGGTCCGGCAAACGGTCTGGTCGCCGACGGAGACGGCGCCGGCGTCGGATCGAGGATCGCCGTGGACGGATCGTCGAAGTACTCGCGCCAGTTGTTGGTCGAAAACGCCGCGCGTCCGTTCAACCGCTTCGAGAGGCGCTTGGTCGCAGCGATCTCGAGCCCCATGAACTGCTGGTGATAGCCGGGCCGGTTCGTCATCACCATACCGCCGCCCGGCGGCACTGCTGCCGCCTGCAGCGCGTACAGCGGGACGTTGTAGGCCCCGACTTCTGGCGCAGTGCCGGTGAGCGTCGCGGTCCGCACGTAATTCGACTGCGTGACGCCGATGAGCGGCGTCCACAGCAGCTTCTCCATCCGCCGGTACGTGACCGTCGCGCTGACGCCGAACGCCGCCGCCAGCTCCCGGTCGACGCCGACGGCGAACTCGTTGGTGATCGGCGCCTTCACGCCTTGACCGACCTGGTTGATCGACGTCCCGCTCGAGGGATTCTTCGGATCGAATCCAGAGAACCCCTGGAGTCCCTGGTTCAGCAGCACTTCGCTCTGTTGCGCGGTACCGTCGCCGTTGCGATCGACGGCGTTGTAGTAGGCGTACGCATATTGAATCGGCGATACGAACGCGGCGAGCGACCCCGGCAGCTGCGAGGCGAACATCGCGTAGCTGCCGCGGACCACCGTCTTGCGCGATTCGTCGACCGCCAAGGTCGCCGACACTCGCGGCGTCACGTTCGACCAGGTGAACACGTTGTCGATCGGCAGCGCCGTTACCGCCGGCAGCAGGGTTTCGAAACCCGGAACGGCCGCGACGCTCGAGCGGCCGAGAGACGAGGACTGTCGATCGAAGCGCACGCCGCCAGTCAGCGTGAAGCGATTCAGCGACAGCGTGTCGGTCACGAACGCGTCGAGGAAGCGGGCGGTGGTGTAGGAGTTGTAGTCGCGCGCAACCTGCACGAGCATGTTCGGATAGCCTTCCCATGACGCCACGAGATGACTGGCCGGCCAGGCCTGCTGCGTATTGGCCGTCGTCGATCGCCAGCCGGCGCCCACCCGCACTTCATGCACGCCGCGGAAGTAGCTGGCGTCGCCGCCGACGAAGTGCTGCGGCCGGCTCGTCGCGTACGAGTAATAGCTGTTGTGCGCCACGCCGCCATCGTCGAAGTAGTAGTCCCTGGGGATTGCGCCGGTCGGGAGGAGGGTGAATCCGGCGTCCACGTACGCGACGCGTACCGAGGTGAACAGCTGTCGCGTCGAGAAGTTGCCCTCGCCTTTGAAGTACCGCGACGGTCCGCTCTGCTGCCAGGTCGTCTCGCGCGATCGCAGCGGGCCGGCGTCGCGGCCGTCCTCCGTCTTCTCGTTGTAGTAGTAGGCCATGTTGCCGCGGACCGACGGCTTCAGCCGGCCTTCGACCTTCAGCGCGCGCGACGACAGGTCGGTGTTGTCGGGCGAGCCGTCGAGTGCGAGCAGATCGCTGTGCAGCTTCCCGAACGAACCCCAGATCCAGACGCTGTCTTTGAGCAGCGGGCCGCCGAGATCGAAGCCGTAGTCCTGATAGCCGTCGGTGCGGTTCCCGCCGCCGGCGCCGGCGCTGCCGAGCGCGGCGGCGAGCTCGGGTGTCAGGTTGTCGGCCTGGAGATTGTTGCCGGCGAAGAAGTAGCGGGCGCTGGCGTGCGGCAGGTTCTCGCCTTTGCGCAGGACCATGTTCACCTGCACACCGGCCGTGGGACTCTGCGCGTCGCCGCCGCCGGTGCGAACGGCCATTTCCCTCAGCATGTCGACGTCGTAATAGAACGGCGACGCGCCGTTGGCGAGACGCGGCCGCACCAGGTTGTCGCCGACGTCGGTCACCGGCACGCCGTCGAGCGTCCAGGTGTTGTCGGTCGCTTGCGCGCCCTTCCCGTTGTAGTTCGACTGCCGTCCGGTCTCCGAGCCGCCGACGTTGACGCGATCGGCGTACACCGCCGGAACCGTCTGCAGCGCGGCCCACGGGTCGCGCGGAGTCGGCAGGTTCTGCATCTCATCGAGGGAGATGTTCGTGGTGGTCGTGTCGCGGCGGACGTCGACCACCGGCGACACTGCGACGACGTTGACGGTTTCGGCGGTGCCGGCGACCTTCATTTTGGCGTCGAGCGCGGTGCTCGACCCGCTTTCGACGATGACGCTCGTGCTCGTGTACGGCGTGAACCCGGCGAGCGTGAGCTTCACGGTGTAGACGCCGACCGGCAGGTTGACGAAGTGCGCCTGGCCGGTGGCGTCGGAGATCTCGGTCTGCAGGAAGGGACCGCTGACGTCGACCGCGACGCCCGGCAGCCGGCCGCCGCTTTCATCTTCGATGGTGACGTCGATGCGGCCGGTGGACACCTGCGCGCGGGCTGGCGAGACGAACACGAGGGCAGCGAGAGCCGCCGCGGCGAACCTGCTAATCCAACGGATCATGTCGAGCCATCATATCAGCGGCGAGTTTTTCGGCTCCCAGCGCAGACGCTGCGATCGGCGGATCTGTTTCGGCATCGCGTTCAATTCGACGTCGACACTCGTGATCGGCCGTCGCCGGCGATTTCTTCCTTACGATGATGTAAGATAATGCGAAGCGTGTAAGGAGGTTCGGTGCCGACAGCGACGCTGACGACGAAAGGACAAATCACGATCCCGAGGGAGGTTCGCGACCACCTCGGCGTCGACGCCGGCGATCGCCTGAGCTTCGTCGTCCAGGACGATGGCAGCGTGGTAGTCAAACCGCTCACGCGGCACGTTCGAGAACTTGGCGGCCTGCTCTTCCGGGCGGGGCGACGTCCCGTTCCGGTCGCCGAGATGGACGAGGGCATCGCGCGGCGGGCCCGCACCAAATTCGGTCGGCATCGATGATCGGGCTCGGCACTCAGGTGCTGGTCCGGTATCTGACGCACGACGATGCCGTCCAGTACGCGAAGGCTGCGGCCTTCATCGAGGCCGCGGTCGAGCGCGGCGAGCAGTTTGTGGTGAACACCGCGGTGCTGTGCGAGCTGGTGTGGGTGCTCGCAACCGCCTACGGCTATTCGCGAGAGGAGATTGCCGGGGCGCTCGAGCACGTGTTCGCAACCGCGCAATTCGACATCGAGCGGCTGGACGACGCCCGCCGTGCGTTGAGCGACTTCCGGTCCACCAAGGCGGATTTCAGTGACGCCCTCATCGGTCGCATCAACAGGTCCTTGGGCGCCGGGCAGACGATCACGTTCGATCGCGACCTCAAGGGTCTCGACACATTTCGCGTCCTGTAAGGCTGGCTGCAGGCTGCCGTAGGCCTCCGTCAGCGGTGGCCCGCGGCGGCTCTTTTCAGGTCCTCCTTGAACTGCGGGTTCACTCTGAATCCGTTCTTCTCCGCGGCTTTCACTTCGGCTTCGGCTTCCTTGAACCGGCCGCTGGTCATGTAGATGACGGCGAGATTGTTGTGCGCCTCGCCGAGCTTCGGATTCACCTCGATCGCCGCCTTCCACTCGGTCTCGGCGGCCTCGCGCTCGCCGTTGCGGAAGAAAGCGCTGCCGAGCGACAGCAGGACTTCGGCCGGCGGACGGTAGCCGCCGTTGAGCGACGTTCGCTGCTTCTCGAGGTCGGCGAGATGCTGTTCGGCGCGGGTGGCGAGCAATTGATGACCGCTGGCCTGCAGTGCGTTCACGCTCTCCCGCATCTCGCGGATGTCGTCGTCGCGCTGCTTCTCGACCGCAAAGCGGTTGGTCTCGGCCAGCCCGTAGAGCGCGCTGCTGGCTTCCAGGCACTTCTTGAACGCCTGAATCGCGCTCGCGTAGCGCTTCAGGTTCATGTACGACTGGCCGGTCAGATAATGCGCCAGCGTGAACAACGGATCCTTGTCGGTCGACTTCGTGAATTCCTCTGCGGCGCGGTCGAACTTCTCGGCTGAGAAAAACTCCAGGCCGGTCCGGTAGAACTGAACCGCCTCACGCCGGCTTTGCGCATCGGCAATCTTCTGCGCGCCGGCCGGCGCCGCGAGCGACGTGACGATCGCTGCGATCAGCATGTCGCGCCATCGCACCATCCCGGCACCTCCGGGGAGAAAAAAAATGGGGGCCACGCGTCGTGGCCCCCAAGTCTAGCCGAATGCCGTCCGTTAGAACTCGAACCGCACGCCGAAACGGATCTGCCGCGGCGTCTGGAACTGCGGCGGGTTGCCGGCGAACAGGCTCGATACCGGCAGACCGAAGTTCGGGTTCGGCGGATCCCCGAAGTTGATCGAGGACCAGTTGTCGTAGTCGAGCACCGTCTGCTGGTTGAACAGGTTGAAGATGTCCGCCATCAGCGTGAGCCGCCGGGCCCCACCGGTCTTCAGGCTGTATGCCGCCTGGAAGTCGATCTGGCTCTGGACAGGCGTCCGCGTCCTGAAACCGTCGGAACCGCCGGTCACGGTCTTGGTGTTGATTCCCGATCCGCGCGGTGCGTCCGGAATCTCGCCGCCGTTGCCGTAGTTCGGATTCGGATCGAACAGCGTGAGCGGTTTGCCCGACGACACGTTCAGGCCGAGGCCGACGTTCAGTCCCATCGGGAACTGGTAGTTGCCGAAGACCTTGCCCTGGTGCGGGCGATCGAGCGGCAGGATGCCGTTGGCGTCACCGAGATAGCGGATGTCGCCGCTACCCGCGCCATAGAACGGCGCGTAGGTCGGGTCGTTGGTCGGGAAATCGTACAGCGACGAGATGCCCGGATCGGACTGGCCGTTGTCGTCGCGATAGAAGCCTTCGAAGTTGCCGCGGAGCCGCGACCACCGGTACGACGCGAGCATCGACCAGTTGTTCGCCATCCGTCGGTTCAGTGTGAACTCGACGGCGTCGTACTTGTGGACCGGATCGTCGAACTTCACGGCGCCGAACTGCGGGGCGATCGCGAGCAGGCCGGGATTGATCGGCGTCGCGCTGCTCGGGTTCGTCAGGATGTACTCGACGGTGCCGCACACGCTCGCCGTTGCCGCCGAGAACTCATAGGCGACCATCGGGCAGTTGGCGACGTCCTCGAGGACGCGCGGAATCCGGCGATTGATGTAGCGGACGCCCGCCGTCGTGTACGGCAGCACCTCGCGCTCGAAACCGAGCACGAACTCGCGGACGTACGACAGCTTGGCGTCGGGATCGATCGTGTCCGCGCCCGTGCCGGCGATGATGAAGTGGTTGGTAATCGGCGTCGCCGTCGGCGTCGTCTGCGTCGGCGTTCCGTTCGGAACCGGCCGACTCAGGTTCGAGTCGAAATAGTCGCCGCGGGTGAATCCGTCGTCGGCCGAGAGCGCGCGGGCTGCGAGATCGTTGGGCACGCGCGAATAAAAGACGCCGAAGTTGCCAAACGCCTTCGTCTTGCCGTCTCCCGTGACGTCGTAGGCCGCGCCCAGACGCGGCGCCCAGTTGTTCTTCAGTTGAAAGTCCGTGATGATCGTGCCGGCCATCTTCTCCTGCTCGTAGCGGATGCCCGGGTTGATCGTCAGCCGGTTGAACTTCCAGGTGTCCTGGACGAAGAAGTTCACGTACTTCTGCGTCGTCGTCCGCGCGCTGTTGAAATTCGCGCGCGTCACGCGGTAGATGCGGCCGAAGCCGATGTCGGGAATGATGCTGATCGACGCGCCGGTCGCCGTCTGACGGCCGTCGGGCGCCGTGAACGTCGGGCCGGTGCGCTGGTTGATGTTGCTGTAGGTGACGTCGTCGAACTCCACGCCGTACTTCACGGAATGGCCGCCGAAGATGTTGGTGAACTTGGCGACGTACTGGTTGTTGAGGCTGTGATTGCCCGCCTCGTAGAATCCGATGCCGCCGCTGATGATGTTCGGGACGACAGTCGTATCGGTCACGCGCCAGGTGTCCACCGACGGTGTCTCGTTGATGTTGTTGAGCGCGCGCGCCCAGAACACCTCGGCCAGGAACGTCGGCGAGAGCACGCCTTCATAGCGGACCGTCTGGTTGTGGCCGCCGTAGGTCATCGAGCTGAAACCGGCCGTGTTCGTGTTCAGCAGCGCGCTTCCACGCTGCGGGCCATTGTCGCCTTTCGACGGATCGCCGAAGAACGATGCGTCGATCCGGTGCGCGCTCGACAGCTGGAACGTGCCCTTTGCCGAATACGACAGCGTCCGGCGATCGCGATCCGCGCCGCTGGGGTAAACCGCCAGCAGCGGGAACCCGGGAGGCGCGAGGAAAGTACGGCGCTCCCATGACGGATCGAGCGCGCCGAAGAAAAACGCGTGGTCCTTCACGATCGGACCGCCGCCTTCCGCGCCGGCATCGGCGACGCGCGAGCTCTCGGTGTTGATCGTGCCGTTCGGCGAATTCACCTGGGTCCAGTCGCCTTCCGTCCCGGTCGGCCGCGAGTAGCCGAATACCGACCCGCGGAACGCGTTCGAGCCGCTCTTCGTGACGACGTTGACGACGCCGCCGGTGGCCTGGCCGAACTCGGCCTCGTAGCCGCCGGTCTTCACCTGGACTTCTTTCACGAAATCGAACGGCGTCGCGTTGCCGAGCGAGCCAAAGACGATTGAATACGAGCCGAGCGCGCCGTAACCCTGGTTGGTCACGTTGACGCCATCGACGACGTACTGATTCTCGAGGCCGCTGCCGCCAGAGATCGACGGGTTCGCCGATCCAACGCTGCCGCTCGAGCTCACGCCCGGCGCCATGTAGAGCGTATCGCTGACGCGGCGGCCAACCGGGACGCGGCTGAACATGTCGCTCGAGAGTACCGCGCCGGTCGTTGTCGAAGCCGTATCGACAACCGGCGTCGTTCCGGTCACCTGGACCGTCTCGGTAAGGCCGCCAACTTCCATCTTGAGGGCCGAGAGGTCGACAGTCTGGCCGAGACTGACGTTCACATTGCTCTGCTCGATCGCCTTGAACCCCTGCAGTTCAGCGCGCACTGCGTAGGTTCCCGGCGTCAAAAAGGGCATGCTGAAGCGACCGTCGGTGTCAGTCACTGCTGTTTTGGCACCTTGCGGCCCGGTCGCGGTGACCGTGACTCCCGGGACCGCGAGGCCCTGAGCGTCGACGATGCGGCCTTTCAACGTGCCGGTCGTCTCCTGCGCGAGAGCCGGCATCAAAGCGACGATGAACGCGACCGCGGTCATCACGGCAACTCGGCTGATGCCCCGAATCACACGCGTATCGGATGTGCCTCTCATGGCGTGTCTTCCTCCTCGAAGAGCTGAACTGCAGCGTTTGAGACGCCGGTGTCGGACGCTGTCCGTCCCGCTTGCGGAAGGATCACGCGCTCGGCCGACCGGAGCATCGGCACCGGCAACAAAAACCTGAGCCGACCAAACGCGATCATAACGCCGGCGATATATGTCAATTACTTTTGCTTTGATGAGCGGTCGAATCTGATGCAATCGGGATCCAAAATCCGGAACGAAAACGGCTGCAGTTCCCGATTCCGGACCATGTCCGTGCCGGTTTTTCGACGAAAAGGGGCGTCTATAATGCCCGGCAGGGTGTTTCCGCTCGCGTTGACCCTCGCCGCGGCGCTCGCCATTGCCGCGGTTCACGGCCAGAATCCGCCCGCCGACCCCCGGACCGGGGCGAGCCGCTTCGCGCTGGTCACCGTGCTGGACCCGCGCGGCAAGCCGGTCGTGGACGTCGGCGCCGACGACTTTGTCGTCCAGGAGGCCGGCGCAGCCCGTGAGATTCTGTCGGTGAGGCCGGCCGACTATCCGGTCCTCCTGGTAATCGACACCGGCCGGGAGGC
This sequence comes from Vicinamibacterales bacterium, assembly GCA_035315685.1. Classification (GTDB taxonomy): domain Bacteria; phylum Acidobacteriota; class Vicinamibacteria; order Vicinamibacterales; family CAVVIG01; genus QHWK01. Next base: position 12,265 of record DATFXR010000393.1, read on the forward strand.
CCGCGCCGATTTCGATCTGATCAAGAAGGCCGCCGAACGCTTCGTCGAGCGGCTTGGACCGCGTCCGGTGGGAATCGTGACCGCCGGCGGGACGCCAAAGACGATCGTCGATCTCGAGGACGAGCGCGAGACGGTGATGACGCGGCTGTCAGATCTCTCGGCCGATCCCGACGCGCCGGGCGCAATGCTGCAAGGCGCGGCGCTCGCGGCTGAGACGAGCCTGAACAATCACTTGCTCTTCTGCGCGATCGTCATCCTTTCCACGTCAGCGGCTGATGCGAGCCAGGGATCGCCGGATCCGATGCTCGCCTCGCTCGTGGACTCCAGCGCGATCCTCCATGTCATCGCCCATCGATCCGTTCAAGCCGCGTCGGCGACCGGAACCAGGGCGGGCGCTGCGATCCGCGCCGTAGCCGAGCAGTCGCGCGGCGAGTACACGATCATCTACTCCGCGGCGTCATTTCAGTCGGCGCTGGATCGCCTTGCCGAACGCCTGACGACGGAGATGCTCGTCGAGTACATCGTGCCGGTGGGATCGAAGCCGAACGACGTCAAGCTCGGTGTGCGCCTCGTCGGCGCGCGGGTACGCGGCTTGGGAGTTGCTCCGCGCTGAGAACTGCGTCAATGGCCGATGGCTGATGGCTGACGGCTATGGTCAATGGTTGAACCAGTGGTGCGATGCCCTCAGCCCTCAGGCCTCAGCCATTGACGGCACGCCGGCGCGTCAGCGCGCGACGCGCTTGGCTTCCTCGATCAGTCGATCGAGGTTCGGATACGTCGGCTGGAGCGACTTCGCGGTCGTGAACTGCTTCAGCGCTTCGTCGTAGCGGCCCGCGCGAGCAGCGATGACGCCGAGATAGACGTGCGGCTGCGCCGTCGACGGATCGATCGCGATCGCGGCGTTGAGCGCTTCGACCGCGGCCGGCACTCTGCCGCGCGACATTTCCAGCCAGCCCAACGTCGACTGATCCCGCGCCACGTCGTTGAACGTCCTGAGACTCTCGGCCCACTCGTCCTGCGCACGCGCGAGCGCTGCGCCGACGGCGCCGGCGAGCCGGACGATGTGGCGGTCGAGCAGCGCTTCGGCCGCCCGCACGCGGACGACGCGAGCCGGATCGGAGAGGCGCGCGGCGATCACGACAGACGTACGATCCTCAACGACCGTGCTCAGCGACTGCACGGCGGTGGCGCGCACCATCGGTTCGGGATCGTTGGCCGCGCCGATGAGCGCGTTGACGACGTCGGCGCCGGGTGGCTCGGTGCGCGCCTTCGCGAGAAGTTGTCCGGCGAACTCCGCGGCGCTCGCCCGAATCAGCGAACCATGGCTGCGGTCCGCGGCCAGACGCGCGACTTCCGGCAGAACTTTCGTGTCGCCGGCACCCGCGCGGTAGATAGTGTCCGCCATCGCCACTATCGCTTTGCGCCGTTCGCCGTTGCCGTACCACCGATCGATCGTGGCGCCCGCCCACTCGGGCGATTTGTCGTCATGGCATGTCGTGCAGGCGTTGGGGACACCGTAGCGCGCGGTCAACTCGGGGACCGGCGGCTGGAACGTGTGATCGCGCCGCCGCGTGAACAACCGCCAGTTCACGTCGCTCATGTGGCACTCGACGCAGCGGCTGCCCTGCGACTCCGGTGCATGATGGGTGTGCGAGGACCAGTCGGCGGCTGACTTGTCCGCCTCCGCTCGGCCGTCACTCTGACGAGCAACGGTGGACAAGCCCGAGCTGCCTGACCCACCTGACCTACCCGGCCCACCCGGCCTCTGCGTCCGGCCCGGCCCGACGTGGCATTGCGTACAGAGCGTGTCGCTCTCACGCGTGCGCTTGCCATCGGGCGTCTCGACCGCCACCTTCAGCATGTGCGCGTTGTCGGGGCCGTGCATGCGATGGCAGTTCGTGCACGTCGCCTCTCCGCGCTGGAAGCAGCCGGTCAACGTCAGCGCCTGCGGGCGGTTGAAGCGGCTCGGCCGGCCGTCGGGCCAGAAGTCGCCCTGCGGATCGTTCTCCGGAATCGGCTCGCTGATTAGAAACGGCAGCGCGTAGTCCTCGTAGCGATCGCCGGGCGCAAAGCCGAAGAAGACGTTGTTCTTGTTGCCGTGGCAGTAGCCGCACGCGTCGAAGATCTGGCGTGCGTCGGCCTTCGGCGGCGAGAAGATCTTCAGCTGCGCCGCCGTCGGCCGCGTCGGCGCCCGCAGCGGATCCTTGTCCCACTCGATCGCGACCGCGACGTGCGCTGCGCCAGGACCATGGCACGCTTCGCAGCCGATGCCCATCTCGGTCCACGTCGTCTCGTACCTACGCGTCGCCGGCTTGAAGTTCTTGGCGAGGTTGGTCGCGTGGCAGTTCACGCAGGTGATGTTCCAGATCTGCCGCAGGTCCTGCGCAGGGTGATCGGGAACCGGCGCGATCTCCTTCCAATCGAGCCAGCGTTTCGTTTCGTTGTGCCAGAACACCGGCAGGACGTAGATTCGCCCGTCGGCGAGCTTCGACAGATAGCCCTGGAACCGGCGCGCGCCGAGCGTGTAGTCGACCTGGAATTTTTCGGCGGGCCGCCCGTCGTGCGCCACGGCGATCGTGTAGCGGCCATCCTTCGTTTCCATCGTGTAGGCGCGGCCGTTCTGGTCGAGATGCGTGCCGGCTGAAAAGTCGCCTTCGACGCGTGCCTCGGCGATCGGCTTCGTCATCTGCACGTGGAGCGCCCGGCGCCACGACGTGAACTCGTCCGGGTGACAGCGTTCGCACGCATTCGACCCGACGTAGGCATGCGCCTGCGCATCCGCCGGCGCCGTGTACGACTGGGCATACGCGAACGCGGTTCCGAACAGCGCCGCCGCCAGCGCGAAGGCACCGCGAATCGGTCGCCTCACGGCGTCGCGCCCGCGCGTCATGGCTTTGCCAGCGTGAGGCTGATGTCGCCCTTCACGACGTCAGCCGAGAGCACCGGATCGCCGCTGCCGATGGTCGACTCGCCGAAGCGCGGCCCGAAGCGATCTTTCATGGTCAGCGGAATATCGGAGGCGATCGCGCCGTTCAGCGTCACGGCCAGGATGCGGCCGTTGGACGGCGGCCGCGCCAACCGGACACGCAGCGGGCCGTTGAAGACGCGGAGCCGCATCTGTCCGCCGGGTGTGAGCTCGGAGTCGCGGACGTCGATGCCGCCGAGGCCGCTTTCGAGGCGAACACGGCCGGCCAGCCGATCGCCGTCGATGACGCCGCGGCGCAGATCGACGTCACAGCCACCTCTGAGATTCGCCAGCTTCACGCTCCCCTCGAACACGCGTACCGACTGGAGAAGAGCGTCCGAGGGCACCGCAATTGCGATCACCGCCCTGGCATCGGCATTTCGCGCGTCCTGCTCCTGGACGACTGCTATGCGAACGCCGTCGGGCCTTTCGTCGATCGTCACCGGGAGCTTCGCCAGATCGGCGCGCGCTGGCACACGGCGCTCGACGTCGATGCGAACGTCAGGGCGCGTGGAGCCGGTGATGGTCAGATCGGCGATCGTCGCGTCGATCCGGATCGGCGTTCCGGCAGCGATCGGCACTACGCGCGACACACGGTCGGCGACAGCACCCGCATCAAGCGCGGAACCGATCGCGAGCACGAGCAGCGCCGCCGAGCCGGCGAACAGTCTCACTGGCTGATTATAGGAGAGCCGAAAAAAAAGGGCCGAGTGGGGGCGATCCCACCCGGCCCGTCACCTTGTTGTTCTACGTTCCTACCTGCCCATCTTTCCTATCTGTCCCATCTGTCCTATCTGTCCCGTCTGTCCTACCAGATGAACCTGAACCCGATCCGGCCCGTGCGCGGCGCCAGGATCGCCGTCGGCTGCTGGAACGCCGAACCGGTGCTGAAGCTGATCGTCTCGGCTGCGTACTGGTTCGTGACGTTGAAGAGATCGAAGAAGGCGCGCAGCTTCGTGGGACCGAGGCCGAACGTCTTCTCGACCCGGACGTCGAAGACCGACAGATTGTCCTGCGCGTAGGCGTTGTACGCCGTCACGTAGGCGACGTTGTTGGTGAGGCTCGACGCGCTCGGGCCGCTGGCCGGGCCGCCGTTCGCCGCGCTGTAGGTGCAGGCGCACGACGCGGGGGCCGACGGCGTCAGCTGACGCGCGTAGTTGGCTCCCGCCTGGTACCGGTAAACCGGGCTGATCAAGATCCCGTACGGCGCGTTGTAGGTGGCGTTGGCCTTGAAGCTGAACGACCGGAAGTCGAAATCCCCCGGCGCGTTCGGCGTATTCGGGTAGCCGCGTGGAAAATCATGCTGCCACGTATAGCCGAGACCGGCCGACACCGAGTAGTTGTGGCTCTGACGCTTGTTGACCGCGAACTCGACTGTCTTGTAGCGTCCATCGTTCGGCGCGTTCATGACGACCTGGTTCGCCGGATACAGGCAGGTCGGCGTCGGCGACGTGATGCTGCTCGTGCAGCCGGCGATGGCCGAGTTCGGGATTCCGTAGAACGTGCGCACCGCGTCGTCGCTCGTGCCGGCGATGCCATCATCGCCAACGTCGTTCACGGTGAACGGCACGGTGTAGGCGCTGATCGGCCGATTCGGCTGGAACGTGCCAGTCTGATTCTTCACGTTCAGGTACACGAAGCCGACTCGGGCGCCGACGCCTTCGGTGATCTGTTGTTCGAGATAAGCGGTGGCCTGATTGGACGTGGGCTGCTGAAGGTTCGGATCGACCGTGATCGCGCCAGCCAGCGCGTTGGCCGTCACGTTGCCTTCCTCACCCGGCTGGTACTTCTTGTCGTTGTTGCGATCGTTCCACTGGTAGGTGATGATTTTTTCTGCCTGATTCGGGTTTGCGTCCGATGCAACGCCGACGCCGGGGTTGAACTTGTAGATGCCCCAGTTCGCCTTCACGACGGTCCTGCCGGTTCCGAACAGATCGTAGGTCGCACCCAGCCGCGGCACGGCGCCGTTCCACTTCGTATAGTGCTGCTCGGGGAATGTTGCGTCGGGGATCGACAATCCGCTCGGGAACGTGAAAGCGAGCTGACGCTGGTCCGGCGTGAAGACGTCGTAGTGATCGAAGCGGACGCCGAGGTTCATCGTGAGCCGGCCGATCGAGTACTGGTCGGTCACGAACGCGTCGACCGTGTTGACCTTGGCGACCGAGAGCAGATTGCCGTTCGGGCCGTCGCCGAGTGATCCGACCTGCGTGGCGGTCGGCGCCGCCATGATCACGCTCGTGGCCGCGCCGTTGCTGCCGATGTTCTGGCGGATATTGCCGCCGTAGCGTTGAAAATAGCCCTGCCAGCCGGTCTCGAGCATCACTTCGCTGCCGACCTTGAAGTTGTGCGTCCCGCCGAGCAGGTTGTCCTTGAAATAGGTGATCGAACCGGTCGCCTGACGGCGCTGGCGATCGAGCTGCTCCTTCTGGTCGGCGCCGGTGTAGAGCGACAATTGCGCGTTCACCGTCTGGAACGCGTTGCTGTCGGTGTTGGCGAGCAGGGGGAAGTAGTAGCCAAACACACCGTAGCGTGCTTCGGCGTACAGCTTGTTGCTCAGCGTGCCGTTCCACTCACCCTTGTAGATCCAGCTGCCGGAGAGCTGCGACAGCGTCGCCCCGAGATCGTCGTAGTTGTTGGTGCTCGACGGCAGCCGGTTCGGCTGCTCTTTCTGGCCCCACTGGTAATAGCCGATCAACTTGTTGTTCTGGTTGATCTGGTAGGTGGCCTTGCCGGACGGATTCCAGAGCAGCGTGTCGAACAGGGTGCCGGAGATCGGCCCGATGAAGTTCGGCTGTCCGACGGACGTCTTCTGGTTGCGATACGAGAAGTACCACCACACCTTGTCTTTCTTGATCGGGCCGCCGACGTTGATGTTCGAGTCGCGGTACTTCTGCGTCTCGTTGCTGTGGGGGCGGATTGCGCCGCCCGGGTTCGTCGTCGGATCGTAGAGGAACTTCGCCGGGACGTTGCTGACGATGTTCTCGCCGATCATGCCGTTGGTCTCGTAGTCCTGGTAGAACTCGCCCTGGAACTTGTTGCCGCCGGATTTACCGAGCATCTGGCTCTGCACGCCCGGGGTCGGCATCTCGGCGCCCTGCCCGATTGTGCCGAGGAACACCTCTTCGAACGAGCCGTAGTCGACGTAGAAGCCGGCACCGGACGTGCCCTCGGTCGTGTTGATGCCCTCGACGAGCACGCGGTTCTGCCCCGAGTATCCGTACGCGGTGTATCCCGTTTGCGTCCCGGCGCGGTTGCCGCCGACGTCGATGCGGCCCATCGTCACCGACGGAGTGACGGCGAGCAGCGACCACAGATCGCGCGAGTTCGGGATTTCCTGCAGCTGTTCGAGCTTGAAGTTCTGCTGGACGCGGGTGTTCGACGTGTCGATGACCGGTGAGTCACCGGTGACCGTCACTGTCTCCTGCAGAGAGGCGACCGCGAGCTCGACGTTGACCGCGGCGGTAAAGCCCATCGCGATCTGGATGTTCTCGCGCTTCAGCGTGTTGAAGCCGGGCAGCTCGAAGGTCACGGTATAGGTGCCCGGCGGCAGGGCCGGGAACCGATAGTTGCCGCCACCGTCGGTAACCGCCGTCTGCACGCCCATCAGCGAGGGGCTCGCGACAGTAACAGTGACGCCCGGCAGCACCGCCTGGCTGGTGTCCAACACCTTGCCGTTGATCGACCCTGTGGTGCTTGCGCCGCCGCCTTGTGCGAACGCATGCGTTGACGCGAGCAGGCAGGCAGCCAGCACCGCGACAACCAAATGGAACCCTCGACGTCTCATGAACGCCCTCCTCGTCTTGCGCGTTTCAACTGCGGATGGTGACCGGACGATATGCGAAATTCAGACAGTGGAGCGTCCACTGACAGGCAAACGCCGTGCTCGACCCGGAAGATGCGGAGGTTAACACCGAAGGATCGGCCGTGCAACGCTTTACGTCCCGAACATGGGCCGCTACGCAGTGACACTCGGGGCAGAATCCAAAAAAATGGGCGCTGCGAATTCGAATGTTCGAAGTCGCAACGCCCGTTCAGGTGTGCGAGGCCGGTCGACCCATCAGTGGGTGGGAAGGGCCGATCGGGGTCGGTCCCACCGGCCCACCCAATGCGCCTACATAGCCCCCACTCTCAGTGACGCGCTTGGACCTGGCGCAGCGCGTCGTCGATCAAGCGCTCGTTGTCTTCCTTCGTGAGGTTCCGCTGGATGATCTTCGACGCGATCATCACCGAAAGATCCACGGCCTCATGGCGGATCTGTTCCAGCGCTCGGCTCGTCTCGAGTTGAATCTGGCGCTCGGCGTTCTTGACGATCAGATCCGCCTCGCTCCGCGCCTTGTTACGGATCTCCTCGCGCAGCCGGTCGCCGTCGGACCGGCTCTGCGTGATGATCGCGTCCGCCTCCTGGCGCGCCCGCGCGATGATCTGCGCCGATTCCGCGTTGAGCCGCTCCAGCTCCTGCTTCGCCTGCTGCGCATCGTCGAGCGACTTGCGGATCCCGTTCTGCCGCGCCTCGAGCGCCTGCAGCAGCGGTCCCCAGGCGAGCTTCTTCAGCGCAAAGAGGAGCACCAGGAAGGTGACGATCGTCCAGATGAAGAGCCCTGGATCTGGCTGGACTAACGGGTTATTCATTTCGAATCCTGCGTGAATCCC
>DATFXR010000394.1:0-17779 GCA_035315685.1 Vicinamibacterales bacterium
GACGGCTCGAGCATCTCGAGCGAGACGACGTTGACGGCATCGCCGTCGGCGCGTCGTACGAGAAATCCTGTTGCCGCGACGCGGTGACCGCGATGGGCGATCGGACTCGGAAACGGATTCAGCAGGACGATCGTCCGTGCGCCGGATCGCGGCGAAGGCTGACCGCTACTCCCCGGTAGGGCGGTACCGAGCGCTGTGCGCTCCGGTTCGGTCGCGTTGGTCAATTCCCATTCCCGATCGTCGCGCAGCTCGAGACAGCCGGCCGTCCGGACGACCGTGCCCGTCTGAACCGGAATCGGCCCACTCTTCCCGGTGATCTGGATCGTCGCCAGCGCATCGCCGTCAGACGGCAGCTCCGCACGGCCTGCCGGAAAGCCGTTCTGCTGGAGCAGGTACGCCAGGATGTCCAACTTGTCGGCTTCCCCGACGGTGACTGCCTCCCCTGGAGGCATGGTGTCGCGAATGCGGTGAAACAGGTCGGCGAGCGTCCGTGATTCCCACTGCTCGGCAAAGCGATCGCCGGAGAGCGGATTGCGGCCGTTCACGGGATCGTCTCCATGGCATCGGCTGCAATGCCTGGCGTAGGCGACCTTTCCACGATCGGCCTGCGCCGGAATGTAGACACCGCTCCACACAGATGAATTCGTTTGAGCGATTGGCGCGTCTGCGGCAGCCTGCACCGCAACGATGGCAGCCGCCGCGACGAAGGATGGGATGCCGACGAGTGTGGACCACATCATTCCAGTCATGCGCACTCTAACATCGAGTTCACGGCAACCGGGTCGCCGGCCACCGCAGATGGGCCGCCCGCCATCATTCACGGTGGCGGCTTGGATCGTGCACGATCCCCCGGTGCTGACCGCGGCCGTCAGTCGTCAAGTGTCAGCCGCGCGCTGGCCGCCGCCCTGGTCCACGGTCTCGCTCCAAATCAGCTGACTATCCCTCAGCTCCGTGTCGCCGAAGGATCGACACAATCGCTGCATGCTGACTCCGTTCAGCCCACGCGAGCGGTGCAGCCCACGGCTCAGCCTCGGCCTCGATGGGATCGGCCCCGCGGGCCAGGAGCAGTTCGACCAGCTCCGAGCGGCCCCACCGACAGGCCCACCCGAGGGGCGTGCTCTTCAGGAATTCGTCCCGGACGTCCATGCGCCCTCCCGCATCGAGCAGGATGGTCGCCAGAGACACGCCGACGCCATGGTCGCGGGCGATCACTTCGTGCAGCATCGTCTGTCCGGATTCCCCAGCCCGGAGATCGGGATCGCAGCGCTCGAGTATCAACCGGAACGACTCGCGGCAGTCCGCCTGCTCCGCCTCGTTCAGGTCTTCGTGGCCTGGTAACGGACGCCATAGCATCCAGAACCATCGCGGGTCGTCCCGCGGCCACTCGATCCGCTCCAGTGCCATGCGCACGATCTCCACGCTGCGTCCGCTCGCGCCGCTCCACAGGATCTGTTCCGCGACCTTCTCACCCGAGAACGTGCCGGACTCCAGATGCGGATCGAGCTCGCCGTCGAGCATGCGTCGTGCGAGGTCCGCCCTGCGCAAGTACCCGACGGAGGCAGCGTCAATCCAGCCTCCATGTTCCACCAACAGGTCGATCATGGCCTGGTCGGGCGCATGCACACGAGGGGACCCTCCGCTGTACGCAGCAAAAGTCGGAGAGCCTGATGCAAACACTTGAGCGTTCGGATCGGCGCCGTGCTCGAGCAGCAGGCGCGCGAGGTCGATCCGTCCGATGTTGACGGCCTCCATCAGCGGGCCGCCCGACGAAAATGTCTGATCTTCGTGATGGCCGATCTGCAGGCGCTCGTTCGGATCCAGGCCCATCTCGAGCAATTTACGCAGCACGGCAGGACGATTGCTCCGAACCGCCGCCTGGAGCAGCCCTTTCTCCTGCAGGGCGTCGAGCGGGCATGACGCGAGATAGTCCCAACGTCCGAGCGCGGCGGCCGAGAGCGCAGTCAGCGCGGCACCATGTTCGATGAGCAGCACGGCCATCGCCTCGCATGTCGATCCGCCCCACGGCTCCTCCGCACATTCCCATGCGGCACAGTCCAGCGGCGTACGTCCCTCGTGCGACTTCCGGTTCACGTCCGCCCCGTGGTCGAGCAACCACTTCGCCACCAGGAGCCTGCCCTGGCCTGCTGCGCGGTGCAGCAGCGTCGTACCATCTGGCGGGCAGACGTCGGCAAGCTCGGGCTGAGACTCGAACACGTCGATCACCGCGCCCTCGCCGCCTGTCATCATGGCGTGCTGGAGGCGACCGAAGCCAAAGTCAAAGGCGTTCACGTTGCGCGCGCCGCGCGTCTCTTCCTGCGCGACGATGATCGCGACGATCTCGTCGTACCCGCGCTCCTCGGCAATGGTGAGCGGACTGGTCGCGTCGCGGTTGGGCCAGATGCCGCCGCGCGTGTCCGCTCCGGCCTCGAGCAGCAGCCGCGTCATCTCGACGTCGCGCTGCATGACCGCGATGTGGAGGGCGCGTATTTCGAAGCCCGAAGGTCCCCCGCGCATCAGATCGACGATCTCGGGCCGCCGCGCGAGCAGCGCGCGAACCGCGCCAAGGTCACCCTTCTGTACTGCGTCGTGCAGCGTCGCGGTCGTCACCCCGTCAACGGCCGCCTTCAGCTTAGGCCAGCTCTCGAACCCGTACGAGCGCGCCAGTACGAACTGCGCGTCATGCAGGGCGAAGGTCTCCAGCGTCGCAGTGCGATGGTGCGCGGCCACCTCGATGACCGCGTCTGACGACTGCGCGCGATACGCCTCCAGCAACTCCCTGGCCTGTCGCTTCAGTTGATCGATATCGGGGTTCTCGCGCATCGCGCGAACGGGCGGGCGAGTCCGGTGAACGGTCATGACGAGCTCCTCTCCCGGCCGTGCTACCGCACAGCCATCAAGCCCGTTGTCCGCTCTCCCGGGCAGGAAAAGAGATCATCGTGCCGATGACGAGACCGATGTCGGGGTGGACGCAGTCCTTTCCGCGGACGTGGGTGACGCCCCGATGCGCCAGCGAGAGTATACCGCGCCGGTCCGTCGGATAGCTTGTTCGCCCGGCCTTCTCACGTGGTCCCGCCGAGCGGCCGGTTAGCGCGCTCGCCTTCATGAACAGCTCGAGCGCGCTCCAGTCGACCTCTTTCGTGATGACGTAGGCGAGCGTGTCGGAGACCTCCTCGCCACCGAACGCGCGGCGGCCTGACAGCATTTCGTACAGGACGCAGCCGAACGCCCAGATGTCGGCACGCTTGTCGACCGTCTTGCCGCGCGCCTGTTCGGGCGCCATGGACGCGGCCGTGCCGAGGATCACACCGAACCGTGTCGCGGCGGTGAGCGTGGGAGACATCGAGACGCTCGACGGCGCGCCGCCCGCGTTGTCGAATTCTTTGGCGAGGCCGAAGTCGAGCACCTTCAGGGTGCCGTCCGGCCGGAGCTTCACGTTCGCCGGCTTCAGATCGCGATGGACGACGCCCTGCTCGTGCGCGGCTTCGAGGGCGGCGGCGATCTGGGTATCGCGAGCTCGATAGACTTCGCCCATTCCGCCGAGCGTGCCGAGGACTTCATACGGGCCGATCCGCTCGCCGATTTTCAGAGCCACACCGTGGAGCGGGACATGATACAACCACCTCTGCGGGATCTCGTCCCTTCAATTTCTCGGAGAGAGCACTATGACGTGGCCATCGCTGATTCGCTACCTCTCGGCAAGTGCGCTGACTGTCCTTTTCACTCTTCCCGCCGGCGCTCAAAGCATCGTCGGCAAGGACAAGACCGGCCCCGTGCCGAACCCAATGAACCTCGACACGGCTGGGCTGTTCCAGGCCAAGTTCGTGAGCGTCGGCGACGACATGTTCATCGGCGGCCAACCGACGGAGAAGGCGCTGCGCGACCTCAGAGCCAAAGGCGTGACGACGGTCGTGAATCTGCGGATGCCGGAAGAGATGGCGCGCGTCGGGTTCGACGAGGCCGCGCTCGTGAAGGAGCTCGGAATCAAGTATGTCTACATTCCGATGCGCGGCACGGCGGACCATCCGTACGGGCCGAAGGAACTCGACACCTTCGCGGCGGCGATGGCAGCGGCGGACGGCAAAGTACTCCTGCACTGCACCATCGCGTGGCGCGCGAGTCATCTCTGGGCGGCCTACCTGATTCGCGAGCGGAAGGTTCCGGTGCCAGACGCGCTGAAGCAGACACGGATGATCAACCTGATGGACGACATGCGGATGGGTAGCGGGGATCAGCAGCCGCTCGAGGGATTCCTCGGACGCGTCGTTCCGGAGATGGGGCATCCAAAATAAATCGTGAAGAAAGGCGCCGAAATTCACTGCTGTCGTGCTTGAAACGCGGGTGCGTTGCGTTTTACGCTGACGCGCTCCAGCAGGTAACCCGGCGACCTCGCACGTGCCGCTCATGACAACTCTTGCTGTTGGCGCCGCTATCGCGGCCGGCCTCATCATCGCCGCTGTCGTCGCCGTTGTCGTGCGCCGAGCGCGAGCGGGTTCGGCGCCGACGATAGATTTGAGCAACGTGACGGTCAGCCGACAGTGGTTGATGCAGCATCAGTCGAACGACCGGCTATGACAGGCAGTTTTGGCGCGCGGCTCCGGGCCCAACGCGAACGCCGTGGTATCTCGCTGGACGAGGTCGCGAGCCGCACGAAAATCAACGTCGCCCTGTTCGAAGCGATGGAGCGCGATGATGCCTCGCGGTGGCCGTCGGGCCTGTTCCGGCGCGCGTTCATGCGCGCGTACGCCACGGAGGTCGGCCTCGATCCCGAACCGATCGTCCGGGAATTCCTCGAACGCTTCCCCGACCCGTTGACGGCGGCGCATGGTCCCGCGAAGGGTGAATCGACCGGCGAGACATCGTCGACCGGTGCCGGCGGCCTGCGGCTGATGCTCGCCGAGGAAACCTCGCGGTTCCCGCCGGTCCCTCGCTGGCTCGGCCGGGCGCCCCGGCTGTCCGCCGCGGGGATCGATCTGACCATGGTGCTCAGCGTCGCCGTAGCGGTGTTCGCAATCGCCAACCGGTTCTGGACGCCGCTGACCATCGCAACCATGTGCTACTACGTCGGCGGCGTCGTCATTCTGGGCAGTTCGCCGGGAGGCTGGCTCGCCGCGCGAGCTCGCAAGGCTTCACGATCCGACCTCCGATCGACGCGAAGCGAGCCGCAGACGGCGGCGCCGCTCGCTGACGGCCGAGACAACGTCAAACAGTTCCCGGCGCGGCGCTACCGGAAAGCGGTCTGAACCGGCGCCGTCCGACGCCGGGCGTGGCGCGCTCCGTCACGCATCTCGCCGCGATTGTCGAACGGTGGCGAGAGCGCGGCGCCGACGAGCACGCCCGCACCGACCTTCGCCGACGTCCCCGACCGCACCATGCCGACGACATCGCGTCCACTCGTGCCGAGCGGCAGGCGGATGGCGATGTGAACGGCCGCGAACGCAATCGAGAGTAGCGCTTCGACTGCCGTTATCTGACGGCCGACGACTCTAGCGGCTACGTGAATTTTGCCGCCGTCCTCAACTATTCTCTACCGTCGCGCGTCGCCGAATGCGCTCCGACACGATCGGCGGGCGACGCGTCGATTCAGCTATCGAGGTGTGCCGCCGCGTCTCGCATGCCGCGCGGAAGTGGAGGAGTGTGATGAGGCTGACGACAGGCAAGTGGATGATCGCATGCTCATTCATCGGCGGATTGGCGGCATTGATCGCGGCGGCCACGCTCCGCGCCGATGGCGGCAACGAAGTGCAGTTCTCCATCACCGACAATCCGGGCCGATGGTTCGACACCGGCGTCGACATCGCCGGCACGCGCTCGCTGGCGGTGGCGACGCCCGGCGTCCGCGTGAACTTCTCAGGTAACTCGAACACCGTGCACACGCGATCGAGTCTGGTCTTTCCGGCCGGCGCGGCCAACATGCCGTTCACAACCGAACCGCGAAAAGGCGGCGACTCGGTCACGCTGACGACACCCGGTCTGTACGTCTTCACCTGCAGCATCCATCCATACATGTTCGGCGCGGTCATCGTCGACGATCCCGGGACGACCGGGCTGGATCTCGGGAACAGCATCACCCTGATCAACGGAATCACCGTGCCGACGAGCAGCGACCTGGCGACGCGGCTGCTGCGGACGTTCTTCATCGCGAACAACCCGGCCAACTGGCAGAACTACGCGTCGGGCGCGCCGTGGCACATCACCTATCCGAACGTCGACGTGCGCGTGGACATCGGCGTGGTGAATCTTCCGGCGGTGCTGAACGCGCGGTACGGCAACGACCTCACCCTGGCGCCGCTGCAGAATCCCGCGACGCCCGCCGTCGGCGAGGTCTGGGTGGCGACGCAATTCGAGTTGACGTCGGGCAAGACCAAACCAGGAACGGTCTCCGCCGTCAACGGCGACAACTGGCAGGTCCGGCGCAAAGTCGCGCTGCCGTCGATCAACATGAACAATCCCCACAACATGTGGACCGACCGCAACCAGAATCTGATTTATGCCACGCAGTGGTTCGACCACCGGCTGACAGTGTTCGACCGGCTGACTGGCGCCTTCGTGCGCAACGTCTCGGTCGGCGAGGCGCCTTCACATGTGATGACCCGGACAGATACCGATCAGGTTCACGTGGCCAACAACGGTGACGTGCGACCGGACTCGGTGATGGAGCTCGCCCCGCTGGCGACGGGCGTCGAACGGCGCGTGGATATCGGTCGGGGCAACCCGCACGCGCACTGGATGAGCCACGACGGTCACAAGATGGTGACGCCGAACATTCTCACCGGCGACTCGACGCAGTTCGATTTCCCTGCGAACCACATCGACGCGATCGTTCCAACCGGAAGTCCGTTCGGCCATCCGATCGCCACAGGCATGATGCCGGACGCCACCAAGTACTACGTCGCGAACCTGCTCGACAGCACGATCGCCGTGATCGACATGAGCACGCACGCGGTGGTCAAGACGCTCAATCTGATCGCGAACTACAATCCGGTGACCGGCGCGATCACCGGACCGGTTGGAGCGCTGCCGATTCAGACGCCCGTGTCTCCGAACGGACGCAGCATGGTGACTGCGAACACGCTCACCGGAACGATCCTCGTGACGGACACGATGACCGACACGGTCGTGGCGATGCTCGGCTGCGATCCGGGATGCCACGGTGTCCAGTACGGTGCCAAGCAAGGCGGCGGTTACTACGCGTACGTGTCGAGCAAGTTCTCGAACCGCCTGATCGTGGTCGATCCGGATCCGAACAACGACGGCAATCCGAGCGACGCCATCATCGCCGGCAGCGTTGCGCTGGTGGGTTCGAATACGACGGCGCGAGACGCGACGATTACCGCCAACGCCGGCATGGGCGGGCAAGGTCTCCTTCCGGTTCCGGTGGTCTACAACGGCTGGGTGCAGAACCTGCCGGCCGTCTGGAAGAATCAGCTGACGCCGGCACAGCAAAACCCGGTTCCCTGACGCGCACGACGACAGCCGTCTCGAGCCGCGCCTCGGCGTACGGCGGCTCAGGACTGCGTGTGGACTCTGGCGGGTGCCGCCGGCGTTCGCGTGAGTCGCAGTTGTGCAGTCTCAATCCGTTGGCGGACGACCGGATCCGACTCGCTGGTCGCCGCCTTCAGGGCCGCGTCGGCCTCCGGTCCACCGATGAAGCCGAGGGCCGTCGCGATCTGCCCGCGCACGAACGGGTCGGGATCACTGAACCGCGCTGCGACGGCCGCGACGATCGGTCGGCCAAGCTCCACCAGGTACGACAATGCGTCGTCGCTCCGGTCGCGGTCGGCCAGCGCGTCCAGCACGCGGTTGACGCCATCGCGACCCGCCGCCGCAAGTGCGAACGCCATCGCGATGAGTACGCGCGTGTCTTTCTCCGAAGCCATCGCGGCCTCGATCCGTGGTGCTGCAGCGCCGGCACCGCCTGCGCGTGCCAGACCCTCGAAGGCCGCTCTTCGGTGGGCCGGATACCCGGACCTGGCCTGCGCCTCGAACAGTGGAATCATCGACGGGTGACCGATCGCCGCGAGCGCGCTGATCGCGGACCGGCCCGCTACCCCGCGCACGTAGAACGTGAACTGGTCGGTCAGCGCGACAACCGCCTGTTCGTCGCGAAGATCACCCACTGCACGCATCGACGCGAGCCTGACCTCGAGCGCTTCGTCGTTGATCCGGCCGATCAGCGGCACGCCGGCGTCCTGCACCCGCAGACGACCGAGCGCTCGGGCCGCCGCGACTCTCACCGACGGCTCACGGTCGCTCAAGGACGCGAGGAGCTCGAATGCGGCGGCATCGGTGACCGGCGGTGTCAGGACGATGCCGACGGCGTATGCCGCGTCGCGACGGACAGATGGCTCTTTGTCACCGAGCGCCTTGACGAGGGCCGTCGACAGTTCTGGAGGTACCGACCAGAGCTGGCCATGGAACGGCGCGGCCTCGAAGGCCGCCGCCGCGTTGACCGAATGATTCGCGCGCGGCGGCACGTAGACACCGATCACGCCGGCGATGGCGCCCTCGCGGATGTCGATCTCGGCATCGCCGAGAAGACCGGCGAGCAAAGGCAGCGTTTCGGGTCCACCCAGCTCGCGCAGTCCTCGCAAGGCCTGTCGTCGCACCTGCGCCGACCCGCTGCCGACATCCTGTGCGAGCTGCGGCAGCCGCGGGATGGACGTCTGGTCCGGCAAGTCCGCCGCGGCCCATCCCGGCTTGCTCAAGGCCAGCCCGACGAGCGCTGCCGCCACGTGGCAGTGAAAGAGCAGTCGCGGTCTCGTTCGTCGAGGCCGGGCGATGAAGAGTGGATGTCTCTCGTGTGCCTGCATCAGAACCGCACCTTTGCAAAGACGCTCATCGGAAGCGAGAAGCGCCTGCCCGTGTCGTTGACTCCCCGGAGGTTCGGATCGGTGAAGAGCGGTTCGGCGCCCGGCTTGCCCTGGTACCGAAGCCCGAGCTCCACGCCCACCGCGAGCACGTCGGAAACGTCGTAGCTGACGCCAGCGTCGCCACCAAAGATGAACAGCGCCGATCCCTTGAAGTACGGCTGGTTGGCCAGAGTCAGTCCCACCTCGACCACCCTGAACGTGGCGTCGGTGGCCAGGAGATAACGCAGACCGGCTGCCGCGGCCACGTAGGTGCGGATCGGACCTTCGGGCCGCAGGTAATAGCGCAGGCCGCCCTCGAAATCGAACGCATCGGAATTGGACAAGCGAGCCCTGAGCGGGTAGCCGGCCACCGATCCCACGATGCGCTCGGTGCCGTTGTACTTGCCCCAGCCAAACGTCCCGAAGACCTCGCGTCTGTAGTCGAGTCCGAGGCTGCCCGTGAACCGGAGTTTCAACGCGTCGCTGAAGTGGTTGCTGAGAGCCTGTTCCACCAGAACCGACGGCTTGCCGTCGATTGTCCCGACCCCCTCCTCGATCGCATTGCCGGCCAGGCTGAGACCGGTGCCCACGAAGACGGTGACCGAACGTGTTCCTTCGACACCCTGCGCATGCGCGGCACTCGGGGCCATGGCAAGGAGGACAGTGGCAAGCAGCCGTCTTGGCGTCACAAACGCTCCATGGGCTGGGCCGGAGTCGATTCCGGACGATCGCTGATCCTCAGTAGCGCCACATTATATTGTGATTCGGCCTGTCCGGACCACCATCCGCTGGGCCGGGCCGTGGGCGACCTGCCGTCAGATCGGGAAGACGCGATCGAGTCGTAACAGGCGGAAGATGGCGAGCGGCTGGTCTTTCAGGCCGACGAGTTTCACCGCGGCCCCGTAGTTCCTGGTGCGCTTGTAGAAGCTCACGACGACGCCGACGCCCGTGCTGTCGATGTGGCGCAGGCGCGTCAGATCCAACGTGATACGTACGCGCCGATCGTTGATGATCCCGTCGATAGCGTGGCGCAGCTCGGGCGCTGTAACGGCGTCCAGCGTGCCTTCGATTTCGAGCGTCGTGTCGTCTCCCTCGTCTCTTCGCGAATGAATCATGACTCATCGCCCGCTGACAGGACGCGCGGTTTGCCACGACACGGCGCTCGACTGAGCGTGTCGGCGATGGTCGCGACGAATCGCCGCGCGTCTTCGTCCGTCACGATGCCGGCGTCGCACCGCCGCCGGCTTGGAACAATCACAACTTCGAACGTCGCACGTCGATCACGCCAGCGATGCGACCCACGTGGCGATGCTCGTCGCTGGTGTTGAAAAAGCCCGCGCCACTGCGATTGTTACACAAGGCACGCTGAGCGGGCGCCTGTGACCGTCGATCACTGATATTCAATACGCCCAATCGGCACGCGGTGCTGTCTAGAGTCGTACGCGACGATCGGAAGCGACAGAATTGAATGGCCTCCGAAGAGTGGACCACCGGGTCCTCGGCAAGATCTACTACGCGTTACAAGAGTGAAACATGCTCGACATGTCGGCTCGTGATGCAACCCATGTAAGAAGTTCAGAACCCCTGTGTGGGATCGCGGCGGCCCGCGTCGCACGAATCGAGGAAAGCAAATACTTCTGTTGAACCGCCACACCGGGCTCCGTGGTTCCAATCTTGCTCTTCATCGGTTCGCCGTCCCCCACCATCAGGAGAACAACGATATGTGTAATCGGGTAAACGGGTGGTGTGCGTCCGTCTGTTCGCTCTCTCTGTTCTCGCTTGCAGCGTTACAGATCGGCGCCGGCGCGGCGTTCGCTCAGTCGTCCGGGTCGGGTGGCGGTTCGTTCTCGAACGCCTTCCTGATTCCGACGGTCGTGTGTTCGGCCGGCAGCTTCGATCCGAGCACGCTGACGTGCGACCACGCGGGTGGCGGAGCGAAAGTCCTCTTTGGAAACATCAAGACGCCGAGCGCCGCCAACAAGAACGTCCTCATCATGGCGACGCTCGAAAGCAGCATCCTCACGAATACGGTCGTCGCATCGAAGGGCGGCAACAACTCCACGTCGACGGCAAGCGCCTCGGTGATCGTGACGCCGAAGGTCTATCTGTGCCCGAGCAACGACTGCAGCGGCGCGAGCGGCACCCTGGTAGACATCACGACGATGGGCGGCTCCGTCACGCCCGATCGCGTGACGTTCAATCAGCGGACGCAGACGTTGAGCGCTAAGCCTCGCAGGTCTGAATTGCACCGCGAACACCACAACCGGAGTCATCACTTGCACCGATCCTGAAACGATCGGCCTGCTCCTCAGCACGATGTCGGCCAATGGATTCAATTTTCTCGTTCAAACACCGGGGCAGGGCGTCTATCAGGTGCAGCTCGGCGTGGCACTCGAGGCCTCGGCCACGACCAACGCGCTTCCGGCCGGTGCGCAGGCCACCGTCGGTGTCGGCGCAGGTTCGCTCGTCGAGATGATCGTCCAGGCCCAGACGCCGTTCGACACGATCAAAGTCTGCAACCGCGGTCCTCAGGCTGGCACGGGCGGTCCGGCCAACTGCGGCCCGCAGTAAGATCGCGCCGCAGTGAGTTATCGTTGGTGAACCGGGGCGCCGAAAGCGCTATCACGTCCTGGCCGCGCTCGCAGGATCGATGCGAATCGATCCTGCGAGCCGGGCGGACGTTGTTGCGCGCTGCACGTTCTACGGGCTCACGTTGAACGCGATGGTCTGCGTCAGCGATTTGCCGCCCGTATCAACCGCCTGCACGCTCACGAAGACCGTGCCGGCGACCGTTGGCGTCCCCGAAACCACCCCAGTCGCCGGGTTGAGCGTGAGGCCGGATGGCATCGCATTCAGCGCTGTGAACGTGTAGCTGCCCGAGCCGCCCACGAACAGCAGCGGCTGCGTATACGGCTGGTTCACGACGAGTGTCGTGCCGGCAAGCGGCAACGTGTTGTACAGCGACGACAGCTCGGAGATCCTCCACGTGAATGCCTTGGTCACTTTCGTGGCGACCGCATCGGTGACGGCGATCGTGAACGTGTAGAGGCCCGGTGACATCGGGCGGCCGGCGAGGAACGTGAACCCCGGCGCCGCACCGGAGCCGATGGTCTCGCCCGGCCCCTGGATAGAGATGCCCGCCGGCAACGGCAGGGAGCCTGCCTCGAGCGTCCATGTGTACGGCGCCGTTCCGCCGATCGCATTGAGTGCGACGAAGACGGTGTTGCCGATCGTCGTGTCGAAAATCGCCGCGTTGTTGATGATCGTGAGCGTCGCGCCCGGGTTGACGATGCGAAGCGATACGACCTTCTGCACGGTGCCGGCCGCTCCGGTCGCCTGCACGGTGAACGAGCCGATGAAGTTGATGTTCGGCGGAGTACCGGAGAGAACGCCGGTCGCGCCGTTCAGTGTCAGGCCGGTCTGCGGCAGCGCGCCGCCGACGACCGACCACGTGCACGTCGACCCGCATCCGGGCGGGTTGGTCGTCAGCGGCTGGTTGTATGCGACTCCGGCCGTTCCCGTCGGGAGGACGCCGTTGGTCCCCGCAACGATCGCAAACGGGTCGACGACCAGCGTATACGTGACGGAATTGAAGCCGCTCACGACGGCATCTGTCAGCGCGATCTGCGGCGAGAACGTGCCGGCGCTCGTCGGCGTTCCCGAGATAGTGCCGGTCGCATTGATGCTGAGACCAGGCGGCAGGTTCAGCGCGGCCCAACTGTAGGATGATCCACCGAACGGCGCGAACGTGAACGAGTACGGCACGTTGAGCGTCGCCTTCGGCAGCTGGATCAGGGAGAGAATCCGCAGCGGCGTGACGTTGACCGTGATCGCACGGTCGATCACGCCGGCCGCGGAGTCTGTGGCACGGATGGATGTCGGATACGAACCGGGCGTCGTCAGCACGCCGAGCAGGCTGCCCGAGCCGCTCGGTGACGGCGCGACGGGCAGCGGCGGCCCGCTTTGCACACGCATTCCGGGCACTTGCGGCGCGCCAGGCGTGACCGAATAGGCGTACGGCGGCGTACCGTCGAACGCCTGCAGTCCAGTGGTGAACGTTCCGATCGCCAGCGTGAAGGTCGGCCCCACTGTCAGGTTGAGCGGCGGGTTCACGCCGGCCGGATACACGTTGATGGTAAAGGTCCGTATCAGGATGTCACCGCCGGAGTCCGTCGCGCGCGCCGTGAACGTGTACTGACCGCTTGCGGTTGGCGTCCCGGTAATCGTGCCGTCCGCGTTGAACGTCAGTCCGGGCGGCATGTACATGAACGGCTCCAGCGCTCCGGTCACGGAGCCAGTAAAGCCCGTGACGATGATGGATCCGTTGTACGGTGTGCCGACGTGCCCGACCGGCAGATTGATGCTGACGATCGATATCGGCGTCACGGTGATCGAGATCTGACGCAGGCCGAAGTTCGAGGCGTTGGTCGAGTCCTGCGCCTTGACGACGAACGTGAACGTGCCCGATGTTCCGGCAGGCGGAGTACCGCTCAGCACCCCGCCTCCGGAGAGCGCAAGGCCTGCGGGCAGACTGCCGCTCGCGAGGGACCAGGTGAAGCCCGACGGCGCGCAACACGCGTTGAGTTGATTGAAATAGAACTGCCCCGCGGTGATCGTCCCGAAATCCTCGGACGTGTTGACGAACACGTTCGTGGAAGTGCCGACGAACATGTAATTCGTCAGTCGCAGTTTCATGCCGTCGGCGTCGGTGAATTCGAGCACCGGCGCGAACTGACCCGCTTCGGTCGGCGTGCCCGATACGGTGAGCGCCGTCGGATCCAGCGTCAGCCCGAGCGGCAGGCGCCGGCCGACGATCGCGGCGGTGTACGGGAGTCGCCCTCCGATCACACGCAGATAGGTCGAAAACGGCTGGCCGACCGTGCCGCCCTGGAGGTACTGGGTCAGCGCCAGCGGGGAGACGCGCAGATCGAATGCATTCGTGGCCGAGCGGCCGTCAGGATCCTGAACCGAGAGCTGAACGGGAAATGTGCCGGTCGCAGACGGTGCGCCCCAGAGCTCCAGGTTTTCCGGGGCGATCCAGCTCGTCGTGGTTCCGCTGCCCGTTCGCGCACTCATGCCGGGCGGAAGGCCGCCCGCGGTCCACGAGAAAGGCGCGCGGCCACCGTTGGTGACGAACGCCTCATCGACGCACGTCGTGCCGAGCGAGCAGTCGTCGAAGAACTCCGTCTGGAAGCTCGAGTTCCTGGGCGACACCGTCGGGAGCCTCATCGGGACGCTCAGGATGTCGATCGACATCGTCTTCGTGAACGTCGCGTTGCTGCTGTCCTTGGCGGTGACGTTGAACCACCAGTGTGTCGGGTTGACTGTCGTCGTACCGGAGATCGTCCCGGTCGTCGAATTGAGCGTCAGCCCGAACGGCAGGTTGTTCGCCGTGAACGTGTAGCCGCCGGTACCCCCTGATGCGGCGATCGTCGCCGTGTACGGGACGCTTTGCGTCGCGTTCGGCAGCGACCCGTTGGTCGTGATTTGAACCGCGTAGATGTTCATCTGGATGCCGCCGCCAATCTGACCGACGCTGTCGGCAGCGCTGAAATTTATCTGTTGGAAGGTTCCAGCCGCCGTGGGTGTTCCCGACAGCAGACCCGACGTGCTGAGCGACATCCCGGGAGGAAGCGTGGCGGGATTGACGGTCCACGTCACGGCGCCGATCGCATTGTTCGCGGTGAGCTGGTACGAAAAGGGCTGGCCGACGAACGCGTCCGGCGCCTGAAAATAATCCTTCAAGATCATCGGGATGACGCGAACCCGATACGTCAGCGGCGTCCCGTTTCTGAGAAGCGTGAACTTGTAGGTTCCGGTGGCGGTGGAGACGCCAATGATGCCGGCATGCGCGTCAGGCTGGAACCATGGCGGCGTGTCGGTCCGCAGCGACGTTCCCGGCGGAAGTGAGCTGGCGGGGTCGACCGCCCATGTGAAGACGCCGCCGCCCAGTTGTGCCCACATCTGGCCCATCGGATAGGTGCCCAGGTCGATGGTTCCGAATGCCTGCGTGTCGAGCGCCATGATCGCAGTTCGGATCTCCGTGATGTGCACGGTCTTGATCAGCGTCTGCTGCGGCGTCAGCGTCGGATCCGTGTACGAAGGCACGGGGCGGGCGGCGGCGACGTAGGCTTCCTGCAACGCGGTTCGCAACTCGATCACGTGCAGCGCCTTCGCTGCCACGCCGGTCAGGTTCGCGTCCGTGAAGACGAACGCGGGCAGTCCGAACTGGGCGCGGAGCGCGTTGATGAGCACCCGGAGTTCGGCAATCTGCACCGCTTTGATTGGTACTCCGGCGATCAGCGGATCGTCGGTGAACAACCTGGCCGCAACCGCCACACCGGGCGAGGCCAGGTTGATGAGGAACGCAAGTCCAACGGCAACGAGAGACAGGTGCGTGCGACGCATCGTCGGTATCCCTGGTTCGATTGGGTAGCTGCGTGACGCCCGTTACTGCAGCGTCAGCAGAACGAGGATTTCGCCCTGCCCGCTCGGCAGCGCCTCGAGCGCCTTGCCCAGCAGTGTGCCCGGCCGATGCATCGTCCTGGCGCCGACGCGCATCGGCTTCGAGCGCATCGCGTACCCGGGCTTAGGGCTCGTCACGAGCAGATCGCCGATCTTGATCGCGCCGTACGACGCATCGGCCTTGACGCGGACGCGGCCGCTCTGCGCCACCATCGCTTTGCCGTCGCCGCGCTCTCCCAGTACCAGGCCCGGCTGTGCGGAGACCGCTCCGGCCACCCGCGTGTCGTAGGCCTTCGGCGCCGGCAGCACGCGATTGGGCTCTTTCGGATCAACGATCACGACCGTCCCCGCGTCGAGCGGCGACGACGTCTCGACCCACTCCGCGACGTCCTGATACTTGGCGGCGATGTTGCCGGTCGTTACGAGGTTGCCGTTCACGGTCGCGTTGCCGTCCACGGTCGCGTTGCCGGCGACGCGCAGCCGGTCGGTGAGGGCGGGAACCGCGCCAATCCCGACGTTCCCGCTGGGCGCGACCAGGAACTTCGAGCTGCTCCCGAGCATGAAATTGATCGACCCGCCGGCGGCGATGTTGTTGATCCGGTATTCGTGCGTCGTGTTGTTGAAGCCCTGGAACTGCCCCAGCGCACCGTTCTGGTCGTAGAACAGCATCCCGGAATAGGCGGTCGGCGACGAGCTCGTGTTCTGCACGGCGTAGCCAGTGATCGCACCGCCCGCGTCACTGAACGCCACGTGAAACGCATCGAGCGGCGCGAACGTCGCCGCGATACCAGGTCCCGTCACGCCGGCACTCGCTCCAGCCTGGAAGAGCGCCGAGTCCCCCAGGTCGGTGCCGGTGGCAAACTTCGCGATGCGGCCCACCGTACCCGCAGTCACCTGCGTGACGGCGCCGCCCCCCGACGCGGTCATCGCCTTGACCGAAGCCGGCGCGGCCGCGGCTGATGCCGCGGGCTCGGCCGCGAGCAGATACGCCGACGCTGGCCTGCCACCCAGCGTGTCTGCGTCGGCCGCTTTCAGCGCGTACGGGACGCTTGCCAGCTGCACGCGCGGCTGCTCGCTCTCGCCGGCGCGGTGGAACCGCACGCCGAGCCATCGCGGCTCACCCGCCGTGAACAGTTCCAGCGGCAGGCCGTCGGCGGTCGTCGAACCGAGGAGCACGTTGTACCGGCCATCGCTGGCCATGACGACGGTCTGCGTTTCCAGCCACAGCGGTGTGCCGCCCTGCTGATCGGGATACACCGCCAGCGTCATCGTTTCGATCGGCGCGACCGGCTGCCCGTCGGCTGGATGGAACGAGCCGCCGAACCACATCATCCTCGGCACCGGCGTGAGCGCGACCGGCGTTTGTTGCGCGTCCAATGCGGACACGCAGGGAATCCAGATCAGGACGGCGATGCAGCACACGAGCAGGCGAAGCGTCGAACGCGCGGTCATAGTGATCCTCCGATGAGCGGGACGATTGAGTTGAGTCAGTTGACGGTCAGCGTGTGCGTGAGTGCCGGTGACGATCAGATCAGCCCACCGACACCGGAAGGGTTCGTTGCAGTCGCTCACGAGGAAGACAAACTCCCGCCGGGCGGCGTACTTTGCACCGGCTCGATCGTGTGAAGCTGCGAGATTTCGAAATGCGCCGTTGCGATGTGCAAGAGCAGGGCCTGATCAATCGGGCCGACGTTCACATCGGCTGTGTCCCGCGTTGATCTCGTCAGCGGGTCAGTGAGACCCGGGAGTTGGGAGGCGTTGTGTCGCACCACACCGATCGGAACATCCCGGACGGCGTCTATGCGATGGCGATCGAGTCGCTCGACAGCGGCGAGGCCGACGTGGCCGTGGAGCGGCAGCTCGTCGACGCCGGCGTCGGTTTCGAAGCGGCAAGGCGGATCATCGCAGACCACCATGGCGCCACGGCGGCGGCGGACAAGAGCGACGGCAAGACCGACCTGCAATTCGGGGCGATTGCGTTGTTCGGCGGCGTCACGGTGATGGTGATCGCCGGCGCGAGCAGCTTCGTCGGCTGGCTGGGTATGATTGTTGGCGCGGTGAGCGTCCTGAGCGGCCTGTACAAGCAGCGGGTGCTGCGGACAGCGGGCGGCTAGGCCGGCATACTTTCATAAGGAACAACGCGGATGGGCACGGGCGCATTTCCGATCGGCATCGACGACAACGCTCGCGACCCAATAGACGCTGGAACGTCCGCTCTGCTGCCAGCGCCGGAGCCGGGGCCGATCGGACTCGACGCGAAGAGCGGAAACGCGAAACCGACGGCAGCCAGCATGGCTGACAGCATCGTCGGGTACGCGCGCAACCATCGCGGGGCACGCGTCGGCAACGGCGAATGTTTCACGCTCGCCGACACCGCCCTCCGCGGCGCCGGCGCCAAGTCCGCCGCGGACTTCGGCAAAGTGACGGCCAACGCGGACTACGAATGGGGCACGGCGGTGACGCTG
>DATFXR010000395.1:0-24201 GCA_035315685.1 Vicinamibacterales bacterium
ACTACGCGCGCGTGCACGCCGGCGGCAAGAGCTACCTCGTGGCGCGGTCGCTGACGGATCTCGAGCGCCGTCTCGATCCGCACCGCTTCTCGCGCGTGCATCGATCGGCGATCGTCAATCGCGATCGGATCGAGGAAGTGAGGCCGGAGGGCAGCCGCCGCCACACGCTCCTGTTGAGCGACGGCACGCGCCTCGTCCTCAGCCGCAGCCGCGCGGATCGCCTCAACGATTGGCAACTCTGAGCAGCGAGCGGTAGTCTCGTTGCATGAGCGAGCCAATCCACTACCTCAACCTGCGCGATCTCAGCGGCCGCATTCGCGCGCAGGATCTGTCACCGGTGGACGTCGTGGATGCGGCGCTGGCGCGGATCGAGGCTTTCCAATCCCGGCTGAATGCCTTCATCACGGTCCTCGCCGATGACGCGCGCGCACGTGCGAAGGAAGCGCAGGACGAGATTCGTGGCGGCACCTGGCGCGGCCCGCTGCACGGCGTTCCGGTCGGCATCAAGGATTTCTACGACACGGCCAACGTCCGCACGACGGCGGCATTCGAGCGATTCAAGGACCGCATTCCCGTACGTGACGCGGTCGCGGTCGCCGCGCTGCAGGCCGCCGGTGCGATCGTCATCGGCAAGATGAACATGCATCAGTTGGGGATGGGCACGACGGGACTCGAGGGTGACTTCGGCCCGGTGCAGAATCCATGGAACGCCGCGTATATCCCGGGCGGCTCGTCGTCCGGATCGGCCGCAGCGGTGGCGGCGGGCCTGTGCTACGCGACGCTCGACACCGATGCAATCGGATCGTGCCGCCTGCCGGCCGCATGCTGCGGAGTCGTCGGGTTCAAGGGCACCTACGGCGCGATCAGCGCCGGCGGCATCCTCGACGGCGAACCGGTCGACCCGGCGATCATCTGGATGTCGCATCCGGGAATCACGACTCGGAGCGCCCGCGACACTGCAATCGTTCTCGACGTCCTCGCCACGCCGGAGGCTCGCACGGAGATGTCCGACCTCTCGGCCGACCGGACGACCCAGGCGCCGCTGCGGATCGGCGTCGCGGACAACGCCAAGGCGGACGCCGCGGTTGTCCGGGGGATCGCCGCCGCCGTCGCGACGATTCGCTCCCTCGGCCATGAGACCGTCAGTGCGGCCGCGCCATTCGACATTCCTCGAATGGGCGACCTGCACCGGATCGAAGCGGACCGTGCATCGATCGCCGAACGCGCCTTCAAAAAGATTGACGTGCTGCTGCTGCCGACGCTGACGACGACCGTGCCGGCGGTGAAGGACGTGCGCGGCAATCCGCAGGCGCTCTCGCCCGCACACACGATGTTCGCGAACTATTTCGGCCTGCCGGCGATCAGCATGCCCTGCGGATTCGACACGCGAGATCTGCCGATCGGCCTGCAGATCGTCGGCAAACCGTGGCACGACGCAACCGTTCTGCGGCTTGCGCGTCAGTACGAGATCGCAGCACCGACGAACCAGCATCCGTTGGCGTGACGGCTTGGTCAGCCGCCGTTGACCGTCGTGGCGCAGGCGTCGTGCAGTTCGTCGCGGATGCGATCCTCGGCGCGCCGCCGCTGCTGCTCTGTGCAGTGCCTCGTCTCCAGCTCTTCGCGGAGACGACGGACCTGCTCCACGGTCCGGCGGCGGTTGCGGTCCGCCGCCGTGGCCAGTTCCGGTTCGCACGACATGCCGCGAACCTCGGCCGCCGGCGGCTCGAAGAACGGCTCCGCCCACTGTTCGGCGATCAACAGCTCAGCCTCCCGCCGCGAAAGCTCGAAGACCTCTCCCTCGCGGTGCCCTGAGACATCGATGCCGTCGAGGTAGCCGGCGAGCTTCCGAACGAGCTTGATCCGCATCGGGTGCGCGAGCGTCGTGTGTCGGCCGTTGCTGAAAACCTGACGGCGATTCCCCCGAAGTGTGGCGTTCATGACCGCATCAACTCAAGGGTCCGGCCCACGCCGTCGTATCAAGGGGGATGGAGCAACTCTCCTACCACCGCGGCTCGACTGTTTCCCCGCGCCGCAGCGTCATCAGTGGATGGCGCGATTGTCACGCCCGACGCGCCGGTCGCGGCTCATAAGGAAGTCGTGTGGCTGTCTACTTGACGCCCAAGTGAAGCCATGGGATCGTCACGCGCATGTCGGGTGACGGCCCGCACGTCGAGCTCCTGCAGGGAACCCTCGACCTGATCGTTCTGCGCGCGCTGCTCACGCTCGGACCGCTGCACGCCTACGCGCTCGCGACGCGGCTCGAGCAGGTCTCGGATCATCCGCTGTCGCTCAATCAGGGCACCCTCTATCCCGCGCTGGTGCGCCTCGAACAAAAAGGATGGATCAAAGGCAAGTGGCAGAAGACGGAAAGCAACCGCGACGCGAAGTACTACGCGATCACGAAGGCCGGCGAGCGCGCGCTGGCGAAGCAGACCGAGCGCTGGCGGCGGCTCGCCGGACTCGTCGACAAACTGCTCCTCGAGTCCTGACGCCACGACGCCGCCAGCGCGTCCCCGGCGGAAAAATTTCCCTCAAAGCCGAATAGTTACGGCATAAATTCGCGTAGAATCCCGCCAGTGCCCCACGCGCTACGGCTGGTCGTACGCACGCTCCAGGGCGGCGACATCCAGTTTCTTCATCGGCATCAGCGCGGCGACGACCCGCTTCGACCTCTCCCGATCGGGATCCTGGAGCATCCGGACGAGCGCATTCGGAACGACCTGCCAGGAGACCCCGAACCTGTCCGTCAGCCAACCGCACTGGCCCTCCTGGCCGCCGGCGGTCAACTTCGCCCAGTAGCCGTCGACTTCAGCCTGGGTGTCGCAGTGGACGACGAACGAGATGGCGGGGGTGAAGGTGAGCGTCGGACCGCCGTTGAGCGCGGTGAATTGCTGGCCGTTCAGCACGAACGCCGCCGTCATCACGCTGCCTTTCGGACCGGGCCCGGCCTCGCCGTACCGCGTGACGCCGACTGTCCGCGAATTCGGAAAGATGGAGACGTAGAAGTTCATCGCCTCCTCGGCCTTGCCATCGAACCACAGAAAGGGGGTAATCGGCTGTAAGGGTTTCTGTGCCATTGGGATCCTCCATAGGCTGGTCGAACGCGACCCGCGCGATTCGACAGGGCTCGCGCCCCGCCGCGTTCTCGCGCCCGGGCCGCGCACGTCAAAGCCTTCGCAGGGGTCTGGAGATGTTGTGCAGCCCGAAAAACTGTACCCGGTGGCGTTAGTCGTTCATCCCAACACCGAGGCGCGAGCACTGGTCGTCCGGGCCCTGCGCGACGCTGGATTTCAGGCCGTCGGCGTGGCCGGCTTCGAGGCGGCGAAGCACATCCTCGGCCTTGAACCGATCGACGTGCTCGTCACAGACGCTCGTCTCGGCGACTTCCACGGTCTGCATCTCGTGTTGCTCGCGCGTACGACCAGTCCTCGGGTATTCGCCGTCGTCGTCAGCTCACACCACGACGCCCTGCTGGAGCGCGACGTCGAACACGCGGGCGGCACGCTCCTGGTCGCCGAGTCCGCGGAATCCATCGTGGCCGGCCTCAGCCGGCGGATCGCATCGCCCGGCGCATCGGGCCCATTCCTGAACTGATGGCCGGGCGAGGTCGGCGTCAGCGCGCCGCTCTCGCCGCCGTAATGACGAAGTCGCGGCCGGAGTCGAGATCGCTGTTCCCAACTTTCGTCGTGCCGGGCTGCTTCGCGAGCCCCTCGCCGGGCCGCAGTTCCACTTCGATGCGGTAGGTGCCCTGCGGAACCCTGATGGTGTAGCCGCCGTTGTCCGCTGTCGTGGTCTCGTATCGCGATCCGGTCGCGGTCTCGACGACGGAGACTTTACGGCCGGGCACGGCCACGGCAGAGTCTGCGGTCTTGACGATTCCGGCGATGGTGCCCCCAACCGGCGGTTGTTTCGCGCCCGCGTTCACAACTGGTCCAGGGTGGCACGCGGCGGTCAGCAGCGCCGACGCCAGCAATATCCATGTGAAGCGCATACGCAATCACCTCAGCCATCCGAGCGGTGCAAGGGGTGCGCCGGATCGGGGTTCGGGGTTCGGGGTTCGGGGTTCGGGGTTCTCGTTCTTAGGGTTCTGAGTTTCGGTTCGGAGTTCTGCTTCGGAGTTCCGGTTCTCGGCAAGCACGAGAACCCAAGCACGAGAACCCAAGAACGAGAACCCCGAACTCCGAACTCCGAACCCCGAACCCCGAACGCTATTCGTCCCTGAGCGCCACGACCGGATCGACCCGGCTCGCGCGTCGCGCGGGGAGCCAGGACGCGGCGGCGGCGACCAGGAGGAGGAGCGCCGGCACGCCGAGGAAAACCGACGCATGCATCGCTCCGCGCACCAGATGCAGCGCGACGACAACTGTCAGCGTCCACCCGACCGCCGCACCCGCCGTCACCACGCGCATGCTGTCGGCCAGCACTTCCATCAGGACGCGGCGCGGTGTCGCGCCCAGCGCGAGACGCACGCCGATTTCCGCCGTGCGGCGCGACACCGTGTACGCGACGACCGCATAAATGCCGATGGCGGCGAGCAGCAACAGCGCCGGTCCGAGCACCACGAACATCCGTGCCGGAATCCGTCGCAGGAAGAGGTTCTTGTCGATGTGCTCGGCGAGCGTGCGCACGTCGTAGACAGGCAGCGTCGGATCGAGATCGCGGACGATCCGCTCGACTTCGGGGGCGAGCAGCGTCTCGGCCCCCGCGCGCGTGCGCAGGTGAATCTCGCCGCGGCCGCTCGGGCGATCACGGTAAGACAGATAGATCACCGGCGCCGGCGGTTCACCAAACGATTCGCTGACGGAGGTGTCGACGATGCCGGCAATCGTGTAGGTGTCGCCGCGTGTCGTGAGGCGCCGGCCGATGCACTCGCCATTGCCGATGAAGCGGCGAACGAATTCCATATTCACGATTGCCTGCCTGGGAGACGACTCGTCGGCGAGCCCCGCGAAGTCCGTGCCGTGCCGGATTGCGATGCGCATGGTGCGGAAGTAGTCGGGCGTGACCGTGTTGGTCAGCGCCAGGTCCGGCGTCGCCTCGCTGCGGACACGCCCTTCGACCGTGAAGCTGCGCATCGGCAGGCCGTGAATGTCGAGCGGAACCGCGGACGCGATCGCCGCGCTCTCGACGGCCGGCAGCGCGCGCGCGCGATCCAGGAGCCGGCGCGTGAAATCGCGCGTGTCCGCCCAATTCATGTTCTTGCCGGTCAAGTCGTAGGCGACGAGCAGCACGCCCTCGCGCGTGAAGCCGGGATCGGTGTCGCGAGCGTCGCCGAAGGCGCGCAGGAACATCGCCGCCGCGAGCAGCACGACCAGCGCGAGCCCGACCTCGACGGCCATCAGTGCGTTGCGGAACGGACTGCCGCCGGCGGCGCCGCCGCCGGATCGGATGGCCGCCTGCGGATCGACCCGCGCGAGGTGGAGCGCCGGCGCCAGCCCGAACAGGATCCCGCACGCGATCGCGAGCGCGGCAGCGAACGCGACGCTGGTGCCGTCGAGCTCGGTCTGAAACCGGATCGGGAAGGCGCTGATGATCGGAACGGCGCGCAGGGCGTCGGTTGCCCAGGTTGCGAGCAGCACGCCGCCCGCTGCGCCGGCCGCTGCGAGCAGAAGGCTCTCGCACAACACGAGCATCGCAATGCGGCGTCGCGCCGCACCGAGCGCGAGCCGGACGCCCATTTCCCGCTGCCGCGTGGCCGCGCGCGCGAGCAGCAGGTTGGCAGTGTTGCCGCAGACCGCCAGCAGCAACAAAAACATGATCGTCTGCAGGATCGCGAGCGCGCCGGCAAGCATCCGCTGCGGACCGCGCGGCGCCTGCCAGAACGGCAGCACTTCGCCGCGGAGCCTCCCGTCGGTCTCTGGATGAGCGTGCGCGAGATCGTCGATCACGCGGTCGAACTCGACCTGCGCCTGCGCGCGGGTCGCGCCCGGCGCGAGCCTGCCGATGGCGGCGTAGCCGCGCAGCGAGCGATCGGTCAGCTCGGCCGAGCCGTTGAGCAGCACCGGTGCGAGCGTCGCCGGCACCCACATCTCGAAGTTCAGCCCGAGCGCCGTCCCTTGAAACCGCGGCGGAGCGACGCCGATCACCGTCAGCAGCCGGTCGTTGACGCGAATCGATCGACCGATGGCCGAACGATCGCCGCCGAGACGGGTCTGCCAGTAGTCGTACGACACGACGATCACCGGCTCGCCACCCGGCCGCGATACTTCGTCTTCCCGAAGAAACCGTCCGAGCACTGGCCGCAGGCGGAGCCCGCTGAAGTAGTTCCCCGATACGAGCAGCCCGTAGGCGCGCTGCACGTGTCCAGGCTCGCCGGTGCCGAGCGGCGCCATGCGAAACGCGATCAGATCCGGGATCGAGCGAAGGCGCTCGCGCAGATCACCGTACTCGCGCCACGAGACCCCGGGATACGAACCGGTCTCCGCGCGCGGCTCGACGAGCAGGATGCTGCCGGCGTCGGCCACCGGGCAGCGGCCGCAGCACGACCGCCTGCACCCACGAGAACACCGCCGTGTTGACGCCGATCCCGACCGCCAGCGACAGCACGACCACCGCCGACACGATCGGCATCCTGACCAGCGCACGCCAAGCGTGACGCAGATCGAGCAGAACCGACATCAATATTCAGCTCGCCCCCAGCCTCTGGCCCCGACCGGAGCGTCGAGATCGAACGTGCCGGTGCTGTCTCCGAACGACGCGAGATCGTCCAACCCCAGTTTGTGGAGCAGCGCCAGCATCACGTTTGCCAGCGGCGTACCATTCGGCGCCTTCAGATGCGCACCGCCCTTCAGCGCCCCGCCCGCGTGTCCGGCTACGAAAAAGGGCACGCGCTTGTGATTGTGCTGGTTCGAATCGCCCATCGGTGATCCGTACAACAGCAGCGTGTTGTCGAGCAACCTGCCGTCGCCGTCAGGAGTGTTCCGGAGCCGCTCGAGGAAGTACGCCAGCATGCTGACGTGATAGTTGTTGATCCGCGCGAACTCGAGGATCCGATCCTCGCGACCGCTGTGATGCGACGTGGTGTGGAACGGACCCGCGAAGCCGCTCTCAGGAAAGACGCGATTCGAGTTGTCCCGTCCGAGCTTGAACGAGACAACGCGGGTGATGTCCGAGCGGAACGCGAGCAACTGCAGATCGAACATCAGACGGACGTGCTCGGAGAACGAATCCGGAATGCCGGCCGGCGCCTCCGGCAGCTCACGCGGTTCGCCGCTGCCGTTCATCGCCTCGACGCGCTGAATCCGCTGCTCGACCTCACGGACCTGGTCGAGATAGTCGCTGAGCCGCGCGCGATCGGACGGGCCGAGTGTGGCTTGCAGCCTCGCCGCCGAACTGAGCACCCAGTCGAGAATGCTGCGGTCCTCGTTGCGTCGTGCCTGCCGCTCCTCCACGGTCGCGCCCGATCCGTACACGCCGAACAGCTCATCGAACACGACGCGAGGATTGCGGATCATCGGCAGCGGACGCGTCGGCGACGCCCAGCTGATCGCGTCGGTATACACGCAGGAGTAGCCGTAGCCGCAGCCGCCTGACTGATCGACTGGCTCGACGCACAACTGGATCGATCGCAGCGGTGTGTCCTGCCCGAAACGCGCGGCATAGAGCTGATCGAACGACGTGCCGGCCTGCACGTCCGCGCCCTGCGTCTGCTTCGGGTGCGCCTGTGTGAGGAACACGGCGCTCGATCGGAAGTGATCGCCGCCGATTTCCGTCGCCGTGAACGGATCCGCGTTCTCGACGTCGCAATTGCTGACGACGGTCAGGCAATCGCGGTATGGCTCGAGGCTGCGCAGGCTGGTCGGCGTCAGATCGAAGCCGTGGCCGACGGCGGCCGGCGCCCAGAGATTTCTCTTCATCCCGATCGCCGAGCTGCCGGCCGCGCCGTGGACGATCTCGATGCAGACGAGCCGCACGCGCGCCGTGGCCGCTGCCGACGCGCGCGCCGGCATCATCGCGTCGAGGAACGGCAACGCAACGGTCGCGCCCAGACCGCGGAGTACTGTTCGGCGCGAGAGCGCGTTCGGTCGGTTCACTGTTTGCGCTCCTTCAGCCGCTCCGCGGTCCACGGCACGCGATGCGTCTGCTTGCCGAGCATCGCGACCGTGCCCTCCATCGAGCCATCGTCCAGCAGCTTTCCCTCGATCTCGATTGTCGTCGGATCCTCGGCGCCGTCGACCTCACCGGCGATCTTCAGCACGCCGCCGTCGAACTCTCCTTTCAGCTCGATCTCCTTGCGCTCACCGACATGCTGCGTCGGCATCGTGATGGTTCCGGTCACGGTCGTGCCGTCCTGTTTCAGCACCAGCGCGACCGGGACGACGTGGCCGCCCTGGAGCCCCATGTTCCAGGTACCGGTGACGTTCGGCGCGGCGTCGGCTGCGAGCACGATCGCGATGAGGGCTGCGAGAATGGTGGGCATAGGCGTCTCCTTTCCTGGTCACGCTATCGCGGCGCGCGTGAACGGCGCGTGAACGATCCGTTCAGCTGCCGTTCAGCTCTCCGTGCGGTATCTTTCTCGTGTCGTCATGCATCGAGAGTCATGCGGGTTCTAGTCGTCGAGGATGAGCCGGGGATCGCGCGGCAGCTGGCCGGCGCGCTTGGCGACGCCGGCTATGTCGTGGACGCCGCCGCGGACGGCGCCCGGGCCGATTTCCTGGCACAGACCGAGCGCTACGACGCGGTGGTGCTCGATCTCGGTCTTCCGAACGTGGACGGACTCACCCTGCTGCGCCGGTGGCGCGATACCGGTCTCGCGATGCCGGTGATCGTCCTCACCGCGCGCGGCAGCTGGCACGAAAAGGTCCAGGGCATCGACAGCGGCGCCGACGACTACGTGTCGAAGCCGTTCCGCGTCGAAGAGGTGCTCGCGCGCCTGCGCGCGCTGATTCGCCGCGCCACCGGACAGGTGACGCCGGAGTTGCGCTGCGGCGCCGTTGCCCTCGATCCGCGCGCGGCGAAAGTGACACTGGACGGCGCACCGGTGAAGCTGACCAGCCACGAATTCCGCGTCCTCTCGTATCTGATGCACCACCGCGGGCGGGTCGTGTCACAGAGCGAACTGACCGAGCACATCTACGCGCAGAGCGCCGATCGCGATTCGAACACGGTCGAGGTCTTCATCGCGCGGCTGCGTCGCAAGCTCGGCGCGTCGCTGATCGAAACCGTGCGCGGGCTCGGCTATCGCATGGAGGCCGACCGGTGACCGCGCTGTCGCTGCGCGCCCGCGTCATGATCGGCGCTGTCCTCTGGACGATCGGCCTGCTCATGGTCGCGAGCGTGGTCGGCATCATGGCGCTGCTCGGCCATCCGATCCAGCACGCGTTCGTGCTGCATTTCTTCTTCACCCACCCGGGTGAATCGCTCGGCGTCGCGATGGTCTGCCTGGTGCTCGGGTTCTGGCAGGTGAAGAAGGGGCTCTCGGCGCTCGACCAGTTACGCGAGCGCCTCGGCGCGGTGCGCGAAGGGCGGGAACAGCAGGTCACGGGTGCCTTCCCTGCCGAAGTGAATCCGCTGGTGCATGATCTGAACGCGCTGCTGGAGAACCGCGCGCGCGCCATCCGCCGCGCCGTCGCGAAGGCCGGCGATCTCGCGCACGGTTTGAAGACGCCGCTCGCCGTGCTCGCGCAGGAAGCGACGCGCGCGAAGGCTGCCGGACAGGATGAGCTGGCGGCATCGATCGAGCATCAGATCGATCGCATGCGTCGGCAGGTCGACTATCACCTCGCGCAGGCGCGCGCGGCGGCATCTGGCGCGGCGCCGGGGGCACGCGCGGCGATCTTCGAGTCAGCCGACGGCCTGGCGCGGACGCTGCTGCGCCTGCACGCCGATCGCGGCGTCACAATCCAGCTCGACGTCGCGCCGGATCACCTGGTTCGCGGCCAGCGCGAGGATCTCGACGAGATGCTCGGCAACCTGCTCGACAACGCGTGCAAATGGGCGCGCGCCCGGATCGTCGTCTCGTCCGTGGCGAGCAACGGCAGCATCGCGATCACGGTGGATGACGACGGCCCAGGCATCGCGCCGTCGATGCGCGCGATGGTGCTGCAGCGCGGCGTTCGCGCCGACGAAGCGGCACCCGGCTCCGGTCTCGGCCTCGCCATCGTCCGCGATCTCGCGGACGTGTACGGCGGATCGATCGCGCTGGACGCGTCGCCCCTCGGCGGCCTTCGCGCACGCCTGCAGCTGCCTTCGAATCAAGGCCGGTAACGGCTGGGAGCGGGGGCCAACGGCCGGGCGCTTCAAGGCGAATGTTCAGCCGGGATTTCTGATCGCGGCGACGCGGCGGTTTTGTCGCGCAAGGTTGGGCCGACGAGGTTAGGCGGCTCGGATCGAGGGCGTGACAGGCGAACGCGGCAGTACAATTCGAGTGATCACGATATGCGCCCGCGAAGCGGACTCGGCAGAACGACCCGCGCACTGGCCGCCCCGTGCATCGCCGTCCTTCTGGCCGTGTCGCTGCGCGCTGCGGCCGGGCAGGTCACGATCATGCGCTACGCGCGCCAGAGTCCCGTCCCGGTGAACCACGGTCTCCCCGACATCCAGCGCGGCTTCACGTTCTGCCGTCTGCGCTACGAGCGCACTCGCCGCCAGCGCAAAAGCGGTTGGTGGGACGACTACCCGGCTTCGGATTTCAACTTTCTGACCCGCCTCGAAGAACTCACCACGGTTTCGATCAGCCGCTGGGCGAACGGCGATCCGGGCTTCGCACAGGTCACGATCGAGGATCCGAACCTGTTCCACTGTCCGTACCTGAAGATGCAAGGCGGCGCGAACTACGATTTCACCGACGAGGAGATCGCCACGCTCCGCCGGTACTTCCTCAAGGGTGGCTTCCTGTGGGAGGACGACAACTGGACCGAAGCGGATTGGGAATACATCAGGGCGAACCTGGTCAGGATTCTTCCCGAATACCCGATTGTGGAAATCACCCCTGGTCACCCCCTCCTCGAGATGCTCTACGACGTGCACGAGGTCCCGCAGATCCCAAGCATCGAATCGTGGCGCCGGAGCGGCGGGCGCGCCGACGAGTTCGGCGCCGGTCCGCCGCACCTGTACGCGATCATCGGGGAGAACAACCGGCTGATGGTACTGGTGAGCCTCAATTGCGACACGTCGGACAGTTGGGAGCGGGAAGGCGACAATCCCGAGTACTTTCAGCGGTTCTCGCCGGAGGGGTACGCGCTCGGAATCGACGTTGCTATCTGGGTGATGAGCCACTGACGCCACGTCACGTCGACACTGCCGCGGCGTGACGTTCACTTCTGGCCGACAATCTCGAGCAGCACGCCGCGGATCCGGTTGTATTCCTTGGCCTTCTCCTCGAAGTTTCCTTTGATGATGTCCTTGTCCTGGCCCCACGCCTTTGCGAACTCGGCCTCGCTCGCTTCGTCCGTCGGCCACTTCACGTTCGCCTTGCCGTGCATGAGGCCGCTCTTGCTGTACATCGCCTCCGCGGTCATCGCGCCCGGCGTGCGCGAAGCCATTCGGTCCAGGCTGGTGGCGTCTTTGCTGGTGTCTTTCGTGCCGTACCAACCCATCTTCATGAACGCGCCCGAGAGGAGGAACGCGTAATCCGGGTCGCCTGCGAGCGCGGGGTTGTCGCGGATGGCCTGAGCCGAGCTTTTCAACCGCGCCGCGACCGTGTCGCCAGTCCCGGGCAGGTCTTCGGGCTTGATCCCGGGCGGATCGCCGTTCTTCTCGTATTCGTTGCCCCAGCGCTCGAGCGTGGCGGCGGCGTTCTCGTAGTTGCGCCGTCCTGTGACCTGCACCGGACCGCGGCCGACGTAGGCGAAATTCTCGTTCGTCTGGGGCCCGCTCCAGTCCTTCGGCAGATTGCGCCTGTCGGGGTTGATGTTCTGGTTGCTGGCGTAGCGCTTGCGGTACTCGGACAGCTGGGTATTCGTATAAAACGGGTCCCGGTCGGCGCCGCCTTCCTCCTGTTCGTTGTAGGCGCTCGCAGGGTCGATATCGCCTTCCACCATGTGGCTGAACTGACCGCTCTCCTTGAACCCCTGCGCCAAAAAGAAGGCCCGGCTTTCGACCGTGTCCATCTTGAAGATCGTGAACGTACGGTTGGTCAAGTCCGTGTACCGATCGATCACCTCGCCGGTCTGTTTCGCAAGCATCGGGTAGATGCGTTGCATATCGTCGATCGTCAGGGCTTCGGTCATCGGCGTACCGCCGCCGTGCGCGCTGGAAGCAGACAGCTCGACGTCTTGCGGCGTCAAGGCCTTGGCCTTGGCGAGGGCAGTGTGTTCGGGTGCCCGCGCCGCGATGGGAATGAACGAGTTGTCGGCGGCGAAGCGTTGTTCGGCGGCGTCGGCCTCGCGCTCGGCCGCAGCGGCGTCTGCGCCACTGCGTGGACGTCGCTGCTGGACCACGTGAGCGAGTTCGTGCGCGAGGAGCGAATCGCCCTCGCGCGTCCCGGGCCGGTAGCGCCCCGCCGCGAAGTGGATGTGGGAATCGAAGGTGAGCGCGGCGGCCCGGGCATCGCGCGCCGGGTCGGCGCGGCGTGAGCCCTCGTGTGCGCGCACGTCCGAGAAGTCCTGGCCGAACCGGGCCTCGAAACGGGAGCGCACGGCAGCCGGCAGGGTGCTGCCTTGAGCGTCCGACACTTTCACGCCGGCCGCGCGACCGTGCAGGTCGGGCTGGCCGTCAGTTGCGACGCGCCCGCCCATCGCGAATGCCGACGCCCTCGGCGACACTTGCTGCGTTGCGCACGTGGGGCAACCGCCGCCGCAGGCACAGCCGGTGGCCCCAACCTTGGCTTGAAAGGCGGTGACCTGATGGCTGCGCGCGTGAACTCGCTCGGAGCGTCTGGATCGCGACTGATTTGCGGAGTGGTTCTGCGAACGGATACGCGCCTTTTGTGCAAAGGTCTGCATGCTGATGACCTTATCGCGCAAGACAATCACTTCAACGGCATCGTCGCCGTGCCAAGGAACGCTCTCGCGCCGCAAAATAGTACTTCAATACCACCCCATGATGACGGCCGACGCCGGCGACGCGCGGATTTTTTGCGGGCCGCGGCCCGCGTCTCACGGTACGCTCGGAGACACATATGGCCAACGAGACTGTCATGTCATCGCGGCCAGTCGATTGGCCGACGCCTCACACTCCGTCCACGCTTCGGGCGCTGTACTGGCGTCCGATCATCTTCGCGAGCGCACTTGCGGCCGTCTGGTTGGCCGCGGCCTGTCGCGCGACGCCCTCGAGCTCCGCGTCCACGGTGACCGCCGACACGTGGGCCGTTGTCGACGGGCGGAACATTTCGCGCCAGGACGTCGAGATGGCCTACCGGCGAGCGCCGAATCCCGGGCGGGCGCTCTCGGAAGAGGAGGCCCTGACCGCCAAGTTGAACCTGCTCGATGATCTCATCGTCCAGGACATTCTTCTGGCGAAAGCGAGTCAACTCAGGCTCGAAATTGGCCAGAGCGACCTGGAGAGCGCGTTGGCTAGCACCAGGAAAAATCTTCCGGACGACGCCTTCCAGCAGGAACTGAAGCAACGCGGTCTGACAACAGCGGACGTGCGCGAGGGACTGCGGCGCGAGCTGCTCGCGCAGAAAGTCATCGCTCAAGAAGTGACCGCGAAGGTCACGGTCGGCGATCGAGAAGTCACCGACTTCTTCGCCGCCAATCGCGCGCAGTTCAACGTGCCCGAGGAGGCATATCGTCTGGCGCAAATCGTCGTCACGCCGGTGCGCGATGCACAGGTGACCAACCGGAACGGCGACGACGCGACGACTCCGCAGGAGGCAGTCGCGAAAACGCAGATGCTGATGGAGCGCTTGAAAAGCGGCGCGTCGTTCCAGGAGGTTGCGGCGAGCTTCTCCGAGGATCCCGAGACGGCGCCGCGCGGCGGCGACCTGGGATTCGTCCCGATGTCCAGGCTGAAGCAGGCCCCGCCATCGTTGCGCAACGCGGTTCTGAACAAAGAGCCAGGATCGATCTCCGTCGTGAGCGCGGAGGGCGCCTACACGATCGTGCTGGTCGTCGCTCACGAGCTGGCGGGGCAGCGCGATCTCTCGATGCCGGCGGTCCGCGAGCAAATCATGCAAGCGCTGCGGACGCGCAAAGAGCAGCTGCTGCGGACCGCCTACCTGACGGCGGCGAAGAGCGATGCGAAGATCGTCAACTACCTCGCCCGTCGGTTGGTCGAGTCAGGCGGCAAGCCACCGAGCCTGCCGGTCCCGTCGTCGGGCGCAAAATAGCTGCGGCGGCAACTGCAGATAACAGTCGTAACGAACAGAAAACAGAAAGCGACTCACCGAGGCGCCGTACAAAGCCAGA
The DNA here is from genome assembly GCA_035315685.1 of Vicinamibacterales bacterium. Classification (GTDB taxonomy): domain Bacteria; phylum Acidobacteriota; class Vicinamibacteria; order Vicinamibacterales; family CAVVIG01; genus QHWK01. The sequence continues at coordinate 14,292 of DATFXR010000395.1, forward strand.
AATCCAAAGAGAAGAGCCAGCCGCTCGGTCCAACGCGTGGAAACGCGAAAACGCCGCAAACGCGTGGAGTGTCAGGAACGTTCCAGCAGTTTCGAGCAGGCAGCGCGAGAAATGATGCGTCGAGGCCAGCGACATATTCTTGCGGTCATCGGCGTCGTACTGTCGCTTGCCGCGTTTGCCTGCAGTTCGTCTTCGGTTGCACCGAGCACCACAGGTCCATTCGTGGTCGTCGGTCACGTGTTCGACTATCGAACCAACGCCGCCGTTTCGGGCGCGACCGTTTCTTATGGCGACCTGTTGAGCCCGACGGTTCTTCCCAGTGATCCGCGCACGCGTTCCGATGGCAGCGGCTCGTGGCAGCTGTCCCTGACGGCCGGCGAGTATCACGTCTGGGTCGACAACGTCTACCGCGGACAGGCTCTCGTGCGCACCGGTGTCAACCGAACGGATCTGCTCGTGCAACCGGCAGGATGCAAGGGCGTGTATGGCACGGTCGGCGATGCCCGTACCGGTCAGGCGCTTGCGAGCGCGATCGTTTCCTTTCTAGGCCTCACAGCAACCAGCGCGTCCGACGGCACCTATCGGTTCGACCTGGGCTGCGCCGCCCAGGTCGCGTTTGGTACCATCGGCCTGTCGGTCACTCGAACTGGCTATCAGGATCGATCGCTGCCCATGGGCCGCGGTGAAAACCTGCAGGACGTCATCCGGCAGGATGTCGATCTCACTCCGCGATGAACGTTTCGGTAGACGCTATGCGCGCGGCCAAACGGCAGGCCTGAAGGCCTGCGCTACGTGAGGCCGCGCGCAATTCTGGAATGCGCTTTCAGATGCGTAGTTTCCCAGTCCCCGGTTCCCGAGTCCCCAGTCCCTACGGTCTTCCTCCGAGCACGACGTTCTTGATGACGATGTTGTCTACCATGACGCCGCACGCGGTGCCAGGGCGCACGGCTGTGCAGTCGAACAACGAGTCCTGCGTGAATTCAAACCGCAGCTGCGCCCGGCTGCCGTTCATGCCTGGCAGCTTCATGTGCACGTGCTGGAAGCCATGCGAATCACCGGCCCACGCGGACATGTCTTCGAGGTACACGGCACTCGTGAAGCGCGGGAAGTGTTTCGGATAGTGCTTGAGACTTCCTGTCGTGATCTGCATCGCAAAGGCCTCCGCCAGATTGCTTCGCAGCACACGGCCCGTCGTCAGATCCGCGATGCGGAGCACCAGGCCGTCGTACGCCTGGATATTGAAGAACGGCTCGTCTTCCGTGTTCGTGCACACGTCCATGTCGAGCGTCACGTAGCTCGACGCGGCAGGGACGTCGAACGGAGGGCTGAACAGCCGCTCGAATCGCGCCTGGTTCGGAGCCGGCGGCGCGACGACGTCGTTCGCGTTCACGTGGAACGCGGCATTGGACGTCGTGCCGCAGAATGTGCTGCTCGTCGTCCACGGTACGTTGTTCGGAGTGCCGTTGGTGCGCGTGACATGTACCGGCGTCCACCCGGCCGGCAGCGTTCCTGGCGGAACGCCGTTGAAATTCTCAGCGAGGAGCTGCGTCGCCTGCGGTTGGCCAGTCTCGATCGTGTCGAGCAGCACAGTCGTTCCTTCCTCGCTCTTGACGTGCAGCACGAGCTCGATTGGCGTACCGGCGACGAAGCTGGACGACAGCTGCAACGCGTAGTCCTCGTCCTGGGCTCGCGTCTCGCCCGGCGCGATCGTGCGGTATTCGGCCTCGTCCTGCTCGATCTCGACGCCTGGCGTGGTCGTCGTCAGCCTGCCGACGACATGTCGAACGGGCGACGCATTCAACGGGTTCGTCACGTAGTTGAAGAGCGGGATGTTCACGAGCTTGACGACTCCGCCCTGGTCGTCGTCGTCTTCGCCCTGGTTGTCGCCGTCGCCGTTGTCTGTGTGCCTGCGATGGTCCGCGCGGCCATCGGTCACAGTGATCAGTCCCTGGCGAAGTGAGATTCTCTGTGGCGGATTCCGGATGAAGGTCACGTCGGGCACGGTGAAGCGCACGCCTGGTTGCCCATCGGCGAAGCCCACCTGGTGCGTTGACGCGAAGGCGGCGAAGAGCTGGTTCTGTCGGGCGACCGCCTGGTTGTAGTCACCCAGGTTCGGCTGCCCGGTGTCGTTGCCGTGTCCCGCATGGAACGAGCGTGCCGTCAGCGCCATCGGTTTGCTCCACGACAAGCCGCCATCGTTCGAGAACTGCCATGACACCTGGGAGACATCGCCGCTCGCGTCGACATCCTGGTCGTAGTAGAAGACGTTCACGCGGCCCGTGTTGGCGTCGACGGCGACCCACGGAAACCACTGGGCGCGATCGTCGCCGGGACGGCTGTTCAGGTAGATCGGGGTCGAAAACGTCACGCCGCCATCCAGGCTTCGCTGAAACACGACGTCGGCGCCATCGAACCTGTTGTTGTTGCCGTAGACCACGTACACGTTGCCGCGATGCGGTCCCGCCGACGTGTCGACCGCCAGCGAGGGGCTGGTGTTCACACGATCGTTGCCGAGAATCTGATCGGTTGCCGCAAAGATGCCCGACAGCTCGATTGGCGAGGACCAGGTCGCGCCGTTATCAGCGGAGCGCGCGAACGCGACCTTGTGGATGAAACCGAACGCGGGGAACCGGGACCACGCGACGTAGACATTGCTGGAGCCGCGTCCCGCAAACGCCGGGATGGACGACTGGCCATCCTGCCTGTCATGTCCCACGACCCGACGCGTCGACCATGTCGGCGGTGTGGCGGTCATCACGTTGTCGGAATAGGTCGTCGAAATCTCGACGCCGCCAGGCGCGCTGGGTACTCTGGCAGGATCAGTAAAGTTCGACCAGCTCATGATCACGCGTCCCGTATCAGGATCGACCGACATGAATTCCTTGTCGGCGGCGTCGACCGGAATCGGATTCCCGGCCGGATCAGGGACGCTCAGACCGTTCGGGTTCGTGGCGGCTGTCACCTCGAAAGGTCCCGTCCACGTGTGCCCGCAATCGGTGGACCGGTGAATGCCCATCGTCTGTGCAGCGGTGCTTGGAGAGAACTTCTTGACGACGATCGACGAGTAGATGAAGGTGCACGCGCCGAGATACCTGACGTCGGGATCGCCGAACACCTCCGGGAAGCGCTGAGTGCCAATGAGGTCGGTTCCCGGCGACGGCAGCTGGCCGCCATCGACGAACGTGGCGCCGCCGTCGTCCGAGTACATGAAGCCCGAGATCGACAGCGGATTGCTTCCGTTGTCGAAGCCACGGAAGTCGTTGAAGCCGATCACGATGTGCTGACCGGTTCGGTCCACGGCGATGGACACTTCTGATTGCGTGCTCGGCGGTCCCTCCGACAGTCCCTCTGCTTCGCCGCAGTCGTCCTCATCCGCTTCGGAGCACTGGGCCTTTCCGGGCGCCTTGGATCCGGTCAGGTCCTCGACGCGTGCGAGACCGGTTGCCTCGAGAGCCGCGGCGACGCCTTTTACTCGTCGCCGAGCGGCGCTCCCCGCAGCGGACATACGGCCCGCAGGCGCCTTGGCGGCGCGTTCTGAACTCGGTTGATCCTGCCGATCATTTGCATGCAGGCCGACGAACAGACCCACGAACGCGAGGCACACGACGATTGCGAGCGCGAAGCGCTTGTGCATCGTGATTCTCCTTGTGACATGCAGGGGTGAACACCAACGCCTCAGATGTCGCGCGATGGGGCGGGTCGAAGCGCGGAGCGTATCAGCGTCTGATTGCGTGCGCAAGATCCGAATCGACCACGTGCGGCCACGTTGAGTGAAGCGCCATGGGCCGGAGCACGACGTGCGCAGCACCTGTCCCCCATTCGCGGAGCGGCAGCGGCGTCCTGAAGCATCGATCGATGGTTCGGCAAACGACCAAACGTGCAAAGGCCGGCGCCCGCCCCGGACGTCGCCGCGGTCGCCGCGCTCGTGCTGACGACCGGAGAGGCCGCGGGGCTAGCAACAACGGCGGTCGGAAGCACTGATCGAGAACGCGACCGGTGCGATCAGACTTCTTTGTGAAACCATGCTTGACACTTTATTGGCCTCCGATGCCTAATCCCCGACCGCAAACCTGAACGGAGGAGGGGCCCATGCATGTTCGTCCGACGCGACTCGCGGCCGGAATCGCGTTCGTCGTCTCGATGTGTGCACTTCCCGTGTCGGTGTTCGCCCAGACCGGCACGCTCGGCGGCGGCATGGACGAACTCGTGCGGCTGTACGAGTCGAACAGTCCAAAGCTGGTCGATGCCCTCAAACATCACCTGACGTCCGGCGACGACGAAGTGCTCGTGAACATCCACCTCGATTCCAGTGTGACGGTCGAACAGGCCCTGCCGATGCTGGCTGCCGAGGGTTTCCGCCTCCAGGCGATCAGCAGGATCGACAGCCGCGTGATCGAAGGGTTCCTCCCGCTGTGGGCCGCGCGGTCGACGTCGTGGGAGATCGGCGTCGCGTCGATCCTCGCCGTTCAGCGTCCGTTCACGTTTGCCGGAGCGGTTCAGAGCCAAGCGGTCGCGGTCCAGAAGGCCGATGCGGCGCAGGCGCGCGGCATCGACGGCACCGGCATCCGCGTCGGCGCACTCTCGGACAGCTACGACAAGTGTCCGACGTGCTCGACGCATGCCGCACAGGACGTGGCATCCGGCGATCTGCCCGCCGGCGTCGTCGTCGTGGCAGAAATCTCACGTCCGACCGGGAGCGACGAAGGCCGGGCGATGCTGCAACTGATTCACGACGTGGCGCCTGGTTCGATGCTCGGGTTCGCCAGCGCCTTCAACGGCGAGGTGTCATTTGCGAACAACATTCTGCGGCTGCGCGACGAGTTCAACGCGGACGTGATTGTCGACGACGTCATCTACTTCAACGAGCCGATGTTCTCCGACGGCATCGTCGCGCAGGCGGTCGACGCGGTGTCAAAGGACGGCGCGGCGTATTTCTCGTCCGCGGGCAACAACGGCATCGAGGCGTACGAGGCGAGGTACCGGCCGACGTCGTTCGCGGCGGCGCAGGCGCTGGTGGCGGCGGGCAAGGAGAACCTCCAGCTGTCGGGAATTCCCGCCAACCTCAAGCCGCAGAGCTTTCAGACGTTCGTCAACCGGGACGGCAGCACGACGATCTCGCTCAAGTTCACGACCGCGACTGCCAATTTCATCTCGTTCCAATGGGACGAGCCGTTCTTCCAGGGCGGCGTGAAGACCGACTTCAACATCCTCGTGTTCGACGAGGCCGGCCACTGGATGGATCCGGCGTCGCCGGCATTCCCCGGGTTCTATTCCACCGACGACAACCGGCAGACCGACGAGCCGTTCGAGATCGTGATTCTGCCGCCGTTCCCCGGAGAGATTCACGGCGGCGCGAACGTGAGCACCTATCAGATCGTGATCACCAACCGGAACGGCGGGCCGGCGCGCCATGTGAAATACGTGAACGTCAACGGCCTCGGCGTCAGCGACCTGCAGAACTCGTCGTCGATCTGGGGCCACGCGGCAGCGCGCGGCGGACAGGCGGTCGCGGCGAAGTACTACGGGGACCCGAAGTTCCCGGAGGACTACAGCTCGCGCGGCCCGGTGAACATCTTCTTCGACGACAAAGGCCGGCATCGTGACGAGCCGGAGGTGCGCTTCGTGCCGCAGATCACCGGCATCGACGGCGTCGACACGACGTTCTTTGGTTTCGACGCCGACGGCAACGGACTGCCGAACTTCTTCGGCACCAGCGCCGCCGCGCCGGATGTCGCCGCAGTCGGCGCGCTCGTCCTGCAGCACCAAGGCGGCCCCGGCTCGATGAAGCCGCAGAAGCTGTATCGGCAATTGCAGCGGACGGCAACACCGATCCCGCTCGCCTCCGACCGCTCGATTTCCGGAACGATCGCCGGGACAGTGGTCGCGACCGCGGCCGAGGACTGGACGCGGTGGGCCCACTACTTCCGATTGAACGTCCTGCCGCTGTCGCCCCGGACCGTTCGCTCGGTGAAGTTCGACGTGGCGCCGTCAGCGCTTCTCGTGTCGGCGAATCCGGCGCGGTTCCACATCGGCTCGGCGAAGGGTGTCACCGCCGCAGACATCACGTACACGCGCACCGCGACGAGCCTCACGCTCACGTTCGCGCCGGGAACCTTCGCGTCCGGCGACGCGCTCGAGTTCGGTACCAGCGTCTTCGACTCGCTGGTCGGTTTCACGACGCTGCTCGCGGACCGGTTGGAGGGAACCATCGTTACCGTGACCTTCGACGACAACTCGACGAAGACGGGTAATTTCCTCGTCGCGCCGAAGCTGCCGACGAACCTCTTCACCGGCGCAGGCCTGGTAAACGCCGACGCCGCCACGCGCGACAAGAAAAAGGACAAGCACACCGACGACGACGACCAGCAATAGCGCTCGAATCGTGTAGGACGAGGGCTTCAGCCGGGCTACGAACGCTCGTCTGAGGTCTTCGGGCTACACCGAACGTCGCCGCGATGTTCTGCGCTCAGGACGAGAGCCACGATGAGATAACCGGCGGCGGGCAAGATGCCCGACTCCTCGCGCAACCACACTTGTCCGGCCGCGACCGTGAAGAACTTCGGAAACAGCCACTGCGCGATCATGTTGTGGAAGCTGTGAAAGAAGATCGCCGGCCAGACACTTCGCGCGCGGTAGGCCTCGTGTGGGGCGATGTACGTCCACGGCAGATCGCCGGCCGCGAACAGCGCGAGGGCTGACACCGAGGCCACCGACATCGGCGTAACCAGCCAGGCCGATGAGTGGCGCGTGATAGGCGAGCTGCTACGTCCCGATCGCGGCCGGTACGACGTCCGCGATCGCGGCGGTAAGCGCCATCACGGGATGGACCATTGGCTCGCCGGCGTGGAGTCTGCTGCCGCCAATCGCCATGTGGGCGCCCGCCGTTGCGCGGTTGGTCGTTTGCCGAACCGTTGATCGATAGGTGACGAGCGCGCGCCAGGGAATCATTCGTGGTCGCTCGAATGCGTTCGAGTCATGCGAGTTCGCTCAAGCACGAATCGACGTTAGTACCCAACGCGATCGGATGCCGCGCACAGACCAGCGCAGAAGGCGGAGGAAGGCTCATGAAACGAGCAGGAATCGTTGCCTTGATTGCCATGGGGGTCATCAGCGGCATGTTCATCGAGCAGGCAGGCGCCACGGCGAGGGTCGAAGAGACTTCAAACGCGACCTTGTCTCCGGTGACCACGATCGACGCCATCGTCGTGCTGGTGACGGTGCTGGTCGGCGTCCTGACGAGGCCGAGGCCAAGGAAGTCCGGGTTGACCACGGCATCGAGCCTGTCCGCGACGCCGCGCTGGCCGGTCAGGATCAGCGTAGACCGTGACCCACGTTCCAAATTCTTGATTCCCTCCTGATCCCTTATCCTCTACGCCCTCTTCCCTTGCGGCCGTTGTTGTCCTTCGTGGCCTTGTCATTCGCGCCAGGCATCAGGGCGGTGATTGCAGCGGCATGACGCTCGCTGGACGTCGGCGACCATAGTAGAGTGACGGACCATGCGTCATCTGATTCCGTTCTGTCTCGCCTGCGCCGGCGTGGCGCTGGCGTTGGGCCCACTCTCCGCGCAGTCGCCGTCGACGCGAACGGCCATCGTCGGCGGGACGGTGATCGACGGCAACGGCGGCGCGCCGATCCGCGATGCGGTCGTCGTCATCGACGGCGCACGGATCGCCGAGGTTGGCCCGCGCGGTGCGGTGACGATTCCGCCGGGCGCACAGCAAGTGGACGCGCGCGATCGCTGGATCGTGCCGGGCTTCATCGACACCAACGTCCATCTGTCGCTCTACGGCGGACAGAACGATCGCTACGAGTCGCTCGTCCGCTACCAGCCGCGGCAGGACGAGATCGTGCTCGAGGCGGCGCAGATCGATTTGAGTTACGGGATCACGACGGTACGGGACAGCTACGGGGCGCTGGTGCCGCTCACGAAGGCGCGCGATCGGATCGCGCGCGGTGAGCAGGTCGGCGCGCGGATCCTCGCCGCCGGCAACATCCTCGGCTGGAGCGGCCCGTACTCGTTTTCGTTCAGCCGCGTGATGGGACAGCTCACGCTGTTCCAGGAGCAGATGAACGACTACATCGCCCAGGGCGGCGGCGAAGAGCTGATGGCGATGGATCCGCACGAACTGCGCAACGCGATCGACGCGTATATCGACAAGCGGCCGGATTTCCTGAAATACGGCGGCACGAGCCACTTCTCGGAGCCGACCTTCATCGGTTTCTCGCCAGAGGCGCAGCGCGTGATCGTGGACGCTGGACACGCCCACAACCTGTTCGTCGAGACGCACTCGACGAGCGTCGAGGGGCTGCGCGTCTCGATCGCCGCCGGCATCGACGGCATCCAGCATCCCGAGATGCTCGACGGTCGCGAGCTGCCGGCGGATCTCGTCGCCTCGATCCGCGATCGCGGTCTGGTCTGCTCGATGCTGGTCAGCACGATCACCGGTCCGGCGTGGAAGCGGCATCTGAAGACGAAAGACGAGAACGAGAAGAAAAAGCTGGAAGCCGAGAAGGAGCGGCCGACACCGGCGCGTGAGAGGACGACGGCCGAGAAGCGGAAGGATGCCGCGGACGCGGGCGCCGGTCTCGAGGTGCGCCGCAGGAATGCCCAGACGCTGATCCGCTCGGGCGCACGCGTCACGCCGGGCACCGACAGCTACTGGGCCGCAGCGCCGGAGCTCACTCGCACGCCGAAGCCGCAGGATCAGGATCACGGGATCGGAACGATTCTCGCGATCGAAGGGCTGGTCGAGCTCGGCATGACGCCGTCGCAGGCGATCGTCGCGGCGACGAAGCACGGCGCCTTCGCCGCGCGCGGACTGAAAGACTTCGGCACGATCGAGGCCGGCAAGATCGCGGATCTCGTGCTGCTGACCGCCGACCCGCTCGCCGACATCGCCAACATCCGCAAGGTCGCCGCCGTCTGGAAGGACGGACGCGCGGTCGATCGCGAGCGTCTTCCGCAGACGCGAGTACTGTCGGTCTCGCCCCCGCCGGCGACGAAACCGACCACGCAGGGAGTCGCGCGATGAATCGGCGCAGATTCTTGAAGGGCGCTGCCGCCGGCGTCGGGGCCGGTGCGCTCGCGGCCGCGTCGCGCGACACCGCCCCACAAAGCGCGGCGAACATGCCCGAATCGATCCGCGCGCTGACCTCGATGATGGCCGGCGTGGCGCCGATCACCGCGGCCGAGCGCGCCGCCCGCCTCGAGAAAGGCCGCCGGCTGATGACCGGGAACCGCATCGCCGCGATCGTGCTCGAGGGCGGATCGAGCATGTTCTACTTCACCGGCGTGCGATGGGGTTTGAGCGAGCGCCCGTTCGTGACGGTGATTCCGGCCAAGGGCGATCTCGCGTGGGTCGGTCCCGGATTCGAGGAAGCGCGGGCCCGCGAGCTGATCGAGGTCGGCGGACGCGACCTGCGGACGTGGCAGGAAGACGAGAGTCCGTACCGCTTCGTCGCGCAGATTCTGAAGGATCGCGGCATCTCGACCGGCTCGGTCGGCGTCGAGGAGCGCCTGCGCTTCTTCGTCTTCAACGGCATCCGCAAGGAAGCGCCGGCGATCGACTATGTCAGCGCCGACCCGGTCACCGCCGGCTGTCGCATGATCAAGTCGGCGGCCGAGATCGCCCTGATGCAGCGCGCCAACGACATCACCATCGCGGCGTACAAGGCGGCGTTCGCCACGCTCCGCGAAGGCATGACGCAGGGCGATCTGCGCGCGAATATCATGGCCGCGTACCGTGCGCTCGGCGCGACGACCGCCGACGTCGCGGTCAGCTTCGGCGAATACACCGCGTTCCCGCACGGCAGCATTACGCCCCAGAAACTGAAGGAAGGCGACGTCGTGCAGGTGGACGACGGCTGCAGCGTGGAAGGCTACCAGTCCGACATCACGCGGACGACGGTG
>DATFXR010000396.1:0-7752 GCA_035315685.1 Vicinamibacterales bacterium
CTTCATCGCGCACAGCCACAACGCGATTGGCCGCTTCTACGAGGTGCAGAGCTACGGTCCCGATCCGTACGAAGTGCGGCCGGGTCCGACGACGACGAGCAAGGAGTGGTTCCGGCCGAATCCGCCGCTCGCGCAAATCAAATGGGGACCGCGCAACAACACGAATATCCAGGAGTCGGCGCTGCTCTTCGCGCTCAGCCACGTCGCGAAGAACAAGGACCTGTATCTCGAGAACTACTGGTTGAAGAACAAGCGCGCGGTCGACAAGGGTCGCAACGGACCAACCTACGCATGGGTGATTCCGGCGGCGCAGCGGCGCAAGGCCGATGCGGCCGACGCGGTCAACGAGCTGCGCAGACAGGGGCTCGAAATCTCGCGCGCCACGTCGCCGTTCAAGACCGGAAGCGTCGAGGTCAGGGCCGGCGACTACGTGATCCGCGGCGATCAGCCGTTCCGCACGCTCGCCGACATGTACTTCTCGGTGCAGAACTACGCGCCGCAGAATCCGTCGCCGTATGACGACACCGGCTGGACGTTCCAGTACATGCGCGACATCAAGGTGCTGCCGGTGTCGGAGAAAAGCGTTCTCGATCAGCAGATGGCGCGGCTGACCACCGACGCGAAGGCGCCGGGCGGCATCGAGGGCAGCGGCGCCGTCCTGGTCGTCGATCACACGGCTGACAACAATCTGGTGACGTTCCGCTTCAAGAACAGGGACGTGAAGATGCTGGCGGCCGAGGAGGATTTCGAGCTCGCGGGGCACACGTTCCGCGCCGGATCGATCGTCGTGCCGAACGCCGACCGCGCGAGGCTCGAACCGGTGCTCGAGAATCTCGGACTGTCGGCCTGGGCGGTCGCGGCCGCGCCGAACGTGAAGACGCACGATCTCGACGTGCCGCGCATCGGCTACGTGCACAGCTGGACGCGTACGCAGGACGAAGGCTGGTGGCGCGCGGCCCTCGACACCTTCGGCGTGCCCTACACCTACTTCGCCGATCAGAAGCTGCGCGACGGCAACCTGCGCGCGAAATACGACGTGATCATCTTCCCGCATGTCGGCGGCAGCGCCGTCTCGCAGGTGAACGGGATGGCGAAGACCGGCAGCGCCCCGTTGCCGTACAGGAAGACGGCGGAGTTTCCGAACCTCGCATACGTGGACTCGAGTGACGACATCCGCGGCGGGATGGGGATCGAGGGGCTCGCGGAGCTCGCCAAGTTCGTGCAGGAGGGCGGCACGCTGATCACGGAAGGATCGACCGCGACGATCTTTCCGGAGTATGGCATCACGACCGGTGTCACCGTCGAGGAGCCGGCGCAGCTGTTCGTGCGAGGGTCGATCCTGCGGGCGAAGATCGCCGACACGAAGAGTCCGATCACCTACGGCTACGAGAGCGCCGATTTGCCGGTCTATTTCAACCAGTCGCCGGTCTTGAACGCCGCCGGCGGTGGCTTTGGCGGCTTCGGTGGCTTCGGCGGACGCGGCGGCGCGCCGGGTACGAACCCGAACGGCGGCATTGGTCAGAACGTCACACCGAACGCCCTGCCGCTGCGGATTCAACCGCTCGACGCAGACGCAAACGCGCCCCCGGCCGGTCGGACCGAGCGGCCGAGCGCCGACGACACGGCGCAGCTTCGGCAGATGGCGCAGCAGTTCGGCATCGCGATCGACGGCACGCGTCCGCGCGTGGTGATGCAGTTTTCCGGCAACGCCAACGATCTGCTGCTGTCCGGCACGCTGCTGAACGGTCAGCTCCTCGCGAACCGCGCCGCCGCACTCGATCATCCGCTCGGCAAGGGGCACGTCGTGATGTTCGCGATTCGTCCGTTCTGGCGCTGGCAGACGCAGGGAACCTACACCCTCGGCTTCAACACGATCCTGAACTGGAACGATCTCGACGCAGGCAAGGCCGCGCCCGGGGCGCGGACGACGACGTCGCCGCAACCCTGAGTGACCCACGGTCCTGGGGGCTGGGGCTGGAGGCTGGGGACTGGGGCTGGGGGCTGGCTACATTCGAGTCTTGGCCGCTGAATTCGCGCGTGACAGCTAGCCCCGAGTCCCCAGCCCCGAGCCCCAAGGCGCGCGCGAATGGCTGCGCAGCTCGAAGGAGGCTCGATGATCTATTTCCACTCGTCGGGATCCGCCACGAAGCCACGAAAACACGACGACAGCTCTGGACGAAGATCTCTTTCGTGCCTTCGTGTCTTCGTGGCGGCTGCAATCGTCACTGCGTGGGTGCCGCGGACGCCGGCGCAGGCGGCGTACGACGTCAAAGCGCACTACGTCAAGCGCGAGGTGTCGATTCCGATGCGTGACGGCGTGAAGCTCTTCACGATCATCTACTCGCCGAAGAGCACCGCGGAGCGGTATCCGATCCTGCTGACGCGAACGGCGTACGGCATCGGCCCGTACGGCGTGGACAACTACCGCGCCGGCGTCGGGCCGAACGATGAGTTCGCGAAGGAGGGCTACATCTTCGTCTATCAGGACACGCGTGGAAAGTTCAAGTCGGAAGGCGAGTTCATTCATCACGTCCCCTACGTGAAGGGCTCGTCGAAGCCGAACGAGAGCACCGACACGTGGGACACGATCGACTGGCTCGTGAAGAACGTCGCGAACAACAACGGCCGCGTCGGCCAGTGGGGCATCTCATGGGACGGCTGGGAAGTCTCGCAGGGGATGATCGACGCGCATCCCGCGCTGAAGGCGTCGTCTCCACAGGCGCCACCGCAGGACCAGTTTCTCGGCGACGACTATCACTCGGGCGGCGCCTACCAGATGATGTACGGCTTCAACTGGATGTCGACCAACGCCCGGGCGCGCGTCGCGCCGAACGAGCGCGACACCGAGCGCTTCGACTATGGCACCCCCGACGGCTACCGCTTCTTCCTCGAGATGGGCGCCGCCGCCAACGCGCTGAAGTATTTCGCGGATGACGTGCCGACCTACGCCGATCACATGGCGCACGGCACCTACGACGACTACTGGCAGGCGCGCAACGTGCCGAAGGATCTCGAGCACATCGATCACCCCGTGCTGATCGTCGCCGCCTGGTTCGACGCGCAGGATTTCTACGGTCCGTTCCGGATGTATCGCGCGCTCAAAGAGAAAAACCCCGCCAACCAGACGACGCTCGCCGTCGGGCCGTGGCTGCACGGCGGCTGGGCGCGAGGTGATGGCGACACGCTGGGACAGATCGCGTTCGGCTCGAAGACCGCGGAGTACTACCGCACGACGATCGAGCTGCCGTTCTTCAACTTCTACCTCAAGGACAAGGGCCGGCTGAATCTCGCTGAGGCAATCGTGTTCGAGACCGGCCGTAACCGCTGGCACAGCTATCCGCAATGGCCGCCCTCGGGAGTGAGGAAGCGGAACATGTACCTGCAGGCAGCGAACGGTCTGTCGTTTGCCGAGCCCGTGGATCGCAGCGCCCAGGCGTCCGACGAGTACGTCAGCGATCCGGGGAAACCGGTGCCGTACACGGCCGAGATCAGGACCACCGAAGGGCACCTGTTCATGGTCGAGGATCAACGGTTCGTCTGGAACCGGCCCGACGTCCTCGTGTATCAGACTCCGCCGCTCACGGAAGACCTGACGATTGCCGGGCCGATCGACGTGACACTGAACGTGTCGACCACCGGCACCGACGGCGACTGGGTCGTGAAGGTGATCGACGTCTATCCGGGAAATCTCCCGGCGCCGATGGGCCATTTCCAGATGCTGCTCGCCGGCGACATCATGCGCGCCAAGTTCCGCAACAGCATGACCACACCGGAACCGATGACACCGAACGATCCGGCGAAGCTCACCTTCACAGTCGGCGACAGATACCACACCTTCCTGCGAGGACACCGCGTGATGGTGCAGGTGCAGAGCTCGTGGTTTCCGATGTTCGATCGCAATCCCCAGACTTTCGTCGACATCTATCACGCGAACGACGCCGATTACAGGAAGGCGACGCACAAGGTCTACCGTTCAGCGTCATTGCCATCGTTCGTGACGCTCCCGGTCCTCGACGCCCGGTGAGAACCACGCTCGGTTGAAGTCGTCGCGCTACGTCCCCCGACGACTCCGGTAATGTCCGGCTTCAGCCGGACCGTGCAATGGCGTTCGCGCGCAGAGTTCACAGAGAGTTTTTCTGTACAAAAACAAACTCTGCGGTCTCTGCGTTTCCGCGGTTTTGCGTTCGCCTCCCCAAATGGGTTGTGAAAACGTCATACGGCTCGACACATACTGTCGCGCATGACACGAATCGGTGTGATCGGATCGGGCGTGGTCGGCCAGACGCTCGCAAGCGGCCTGAAGAAACACGGCTACGACGTGCGAATTGCGAGCCGCACGCCGGGCAAGCTGGCCGAGTTCTCGGCGAAGAGCGGGATTCAGGCCGGCACGCCCGTTGACGTGGCTGCGTGGGCTGAAGGAGCGGTACTCTCGGTGAAAGGCCACGCCGCCGAGCAGGCCATCCGCGATGCCGGTCCGGCGAACCTGCGAGACAAGCCCGTGATCGACACGACCAATCCGATTGCAGAAGCACCGCCAGAAGACGGCGTCGTCAGGTTCTTCACCTCACCGAACGACTCTCTGACGGAGCAGCTGCAGGCGGCGTTTCCCGCCATCCACTTCGTCAAGGCGTTCAACAGCGTCGGCAGTGCGCTGATGGTGAACCCGTCGTTTCCGGGTGGCACGCGGCCGACGATGTTCTACTGCGGCAACGATGCGGGCGCCAAAGCGATCGTTGCGAGGATCATCGATCAGTTCGGCTGGGACGGCGCGGACATGGGCACGGTGAAAGCGGCCCGCGCGATCGAGCCGCTCTGCCAGCTGTGGTGCATCCTGGGATTCCGGGAGAACGCGTGGACGAACCACGCGTTCCACCTGCTGAAGCGCTAAATGCGCGGCCTGAGCCGCGGTCGCCAGATCAGAGCGAAACCGCGGAGCACGCGGAGCCCGCAGAGAATTTCTTCTGTACAGAAAAGACGCGGCGGTCTCTGCGTTCTCCGCGGTTAAAGGCGTATTACGGAACGAAGAGCAGCGTTTCGGTCGACGCCGGCCCGGTGCCGCACCCGTTCCGGCCGCGCATGCGGACGTAGTACGTGCCGTGGCCGACGCCCGACGCGACATAAGCCGTGGCCGGCGATCCTAGATCGCTGTTCGCGAGGTTGCTCAGGCCGGGCACCGAACCTGCTTCGACGCGTACGAAGTCGGGCTGCCGGCGGCGGCGTTCCAGCGGAGCGTCACCGTCGAGCGGCTGACCGACGTCGCGAATCCGCTCGGCGCATGTGACAATGAGAACGCATCTGGCGGTTGCAACAGATGCGTCCTCACGAATGCGCACGGCTGCGCTATCGCACCGCCACGGTCACTTCGTTCGACACGCCGCTGGTCCCGCATGCGTTCCGAGCGCGCAGCCGGACGAAGTAAGTGCCGGCGCCGACGCCAGTCGCCGTATACACCGTCGCGGTGCCGCCGAGATCGCTTCCGGGCACGAGATTGTTCGAACCCGGCGCGCTGCCCGCTTCGATCGCATACGTCGTCGCGCCGGCCGACGGATTCCACGCGAGCGAGACAACGCCGCCAGAATTGAACGTGAGCGCGAAGCCGGTCGGCGCCGAAGGCGCTGCGGCGCACGCACCACCGCCGACGACCAGCGTCGCTTCGTTCGACGCGGGGCTCGTGCCGGCTCCATTCGTCGCCTTCACGCGGACGAAGTACGTCCCCGCGCCGACGCCGCTCGTGGTGAACGAGGTCGCGGTCGTGCCCGTGGAGAAGCTCGCCAGGTTCGCGAATCCAGGTTGCGAACCAGCCTCGATGACGTATGCGCTCGGAGCGCCGCCGCTCGCGGGCGCCGACCACGTCAGCACGACCGTGGAGCCGCTGGACGAGGCCGTCAGCCCGGTGGGAGGCCCGGGAGGCGGGAGCGTCGGCGTGGCGCCCGACGGGTAGATCGTCCGGATGCCTGCGATATCGTCGGCCGACAGCCCGGGCGATCCTGCCGAGCACGTCGAGAAGGCGACCGACGGATACATGATGGCCGACCGGTCGCCGCTGTGACCCATGCCCAGCACGTGTCCGAGCTCGTGCGTCGCCACGAACTGAAAGCAACCTGAGTTGTGCAACATGTCCTGCACGTCGGCAGAATTGTTGGTCACGTAGTAGCCGGCCACGGCGCGGCCGAATGACGTGCCACCGATGGTCCGGCCGCCGCTGAACGTGTATTGCGCGCCGCCGACGGCAATGATGCCGCCGCCGTCGTCGATGTCGCCGCAGGGATCGTTGAAGACGATTGAAATGTGGCTGTCGGCCGGGCCTGCGAAGAGGCAGCGGTTGGTAGTGCCGGCCGCGCGCATCGACATGCCGGTTGCATTCAGCCACGCGCCAGCCGCGCGCGCCAGTTCCGCACTACCGCCGCCGGCAAGCCCCGGTTGACCACTCGACTGAATATCGACCGGAATGGCGGTCCTCGTGTCGAATTCATTCCAGCGATACGGTCCGAGGAGCGTGAACGGCAGCACGTCGCTGCGCATGTGCACGGCGGCTTTCATCTCTTCGGCCGGCGGGTCGGTGACGAACGATCGGGCGTCCGACTGCGGTGACGCGGCACGAGCGGCGAGGGCGCCGAGCCGCGCGGTGAGTGCCGCCAGATTGCGGCGCTCGGGTTCACCTCGCATGATGCCGCGCGTCCCGTCCGGCTCGCGCCGCGTGGCGATTGCCTCGCCGGTGGTCGGGTCGCGTTCGAGGTTCCACTTTCCCTGCCACAGTGCGGACGTGTAGAGCGTCCGGTCGCGCGGGCGGACTTCGAGGTAGAGCAGCACGTCCTCGCCGAGCGAGAACTCCGCCTGGTCGAAGACGATGAAGTGATCCGCGCCCCACACGCCGCCGAGCTGCTTGACGACGATCTGGCGCTCGGGGAGGTCGCCTTTGAACACGCGATCGACGGCGACAGTCACGTAGGTGTGAATCGCGCCGGTGGTCAGGTCACGCCCGACCGCGATGTCGGTGACGCGGCCGGAGACGATGGCGGAGGCAAAGCGAGCGAGGTCGTCGTCCGTCCATTTTGGATTGTGAGCTGACGCTGCCGCCGCGGTGAGCGCCAGGGCACACACCGTCACACCGCCGATTCTGACGATCGTACGCATCACACCTCCGGGCCAGGGAAGTCGCCGTCAGCCGCAGGGCGGGCTGTTTGGTACGGACTGAACGCTGGAGTATACCTAAGCGAACACGAATGGCGCGTCCTTCCGACATCATCGTCGTCGGTGCCGGAATCGTCGGCTGCGCGGTGGCCGCGGAGCTCGCGCGGCGCGGCGCCTCGGTCGAGATCATCGACGAGCGGCTCATCGGCATGGGCGCGACGCAGGCATCGGCGGGCGTGCTGGCACCGTACATCGAGGCGCGCGAGGGGAGCCCGCTGCTCGATCTCACGATCCGCAGCCTGGCGCTCTATGACGATTTTGTCGCGCGCACGATCGCCGAATCCGGCCTGGCGGTGATGTACCGGCGGACCGGCACGATCGACATCGCGACCAGCGACACGGAAGTGCAGGCGCTGCGCGCGCGCGGCCCTGCTCACACGCCGTGGCGTGCCGGCGCTGCTGCTCGACGCGCTGACGGTTCGCAGCGAGGAACCGCATCTCGGCGACGGCGCGGCCGGCGGGCTGCTGATCGAGACGCACGGCTTCGTCGCCGCGGCCGACCTCACGCGCGCGCTGGCGGCGGCCGCGCGACGCTGCGGCGCGCAGCTCATCGAGCCGAGC
>DATFXR010000397.1:0-2164 GCA_035315685.1 Vicinamibacterales bacterium
GCCTTGCGGATTTCATCGGGCCCGTCAGCGAGATTCCGCACGATCGGCACGTCGACGAAAATCGAGAACTGCCGCGCGTCGCCGGCGCCGCCGGTCGGCGAGACATAATTACCCGATGCCATCATCCGCGGCCCCGGCACCACTCCCTCGTCGATCGCCTTTCGCAGGTCGATGTCGGTGTACGGCCACGTCGGCCCCATATCCCGGCAGGTGGTGAAGCCCGCCATCAGCGTGATCTGCGCGTTGTGTGCGCCGTGCAGTGCGGCCTGCCCGGGTGTCGTCTTCAGCAGTTCGTCTTCCCAGTGCACACCGGTGCTGGTGAGATGCGTATGGAGGTCGACGAGACCCGGCAGCAGTGTCGCCGATCCGAGATCGATCACGCGCGCATCGGCGGGTACGCTGCCACCGACGGACACAATCCGATCGCCACGAATCACCACGACTGCCGGCGCGGTCATCGAATCGTTGACGGCGGTGATCATCCGTGCGGCGCGGATCGCAATTGGCGGCGGTGGTGAAGATTGGGCACAGAACACCAGCGCCGCCGCAGCTGCAGTCAGGGTGCGTTTCATGTGGGTTCTCACCAGCATCCGGCAATTGAGAATTGAGAATTTGGAATTAAGAATTCGTACACGATGTTGCGGCGTGGCGGCACGAATTCTTAATTCTTAATTCCGAATTCTTGATTGAGAGCGTCACTATAATCCGGCGTATGCCCATTGGCACTGCGGTTCACGAGCGCACGTTCGCTCTGGCGGAGAGCCTCAACTACCGCGAGTGGTCCGGCTACTATGCGGTCAGCGCCTACGAAGCGCACCACGAGCATGAATACAATGCGATTCGCAATGCGTCGGCCCTGATCGACATCTCGCCGCTGTTCAAATACATCATCAGCGGACGCGATGCGCTGAAGCTCGTCGACCGCGTCATCACCCGCGACGCGACCAGGCTCGCGGTCGGACAGGTGTACTACACACCCTGGTGCGATGAGCACGGCAAAGTCATCGACGACGGGACCGTGACGCGGCTGGCAGAAGACAGGTTCCGCTGGACCGCCGCGGATCCGAGCCTGCGCTGGTTCACGCAGAATGCGATAGGCCTCGACGTCGCGATCGAGGACGTGTCGGAACAGGTCGCTGCGCTGGCGCTCCAGGGACCGACGTCCGGCCGGCTGCTCGACGTGGTCGCCGATGCGGAGGTGCGAAGCCTCAAGTACTTCCGCATGACGCACGGCACGATCGCGGGTGTGCCGGTTGACATCTCGCGGACCGGCTATACCGGCGATCTCGGCTACGAGATCTGGATGCCGTGGAGCGCGCGATCGACGTGTGGGACGCGCTGATGATCGCCGGCCGGCCGTTCGACATCCACGCCGCCGGGATGCTCGCGCTCGACGTCGCGCGCGTCGAGGCGGGTCTGCTCCTCATCGACGTCGATTTCCACAGCAGCAAGAAGGCGCTGATCGAATCGCAGAAGTACACGCCTTACGAGATGGGACTGGGACGTCTCGTGCAGCTCGACAAACGGCCGTTCGTCGGCCGGGCGGCGCTCGCCGAGGAGAAGAAGCGCGGATCGTCGCGGCAGGTCGCCGGGCTCGAGATCAGCTGGCCGGCGGTGGAGAAGCTGTACGACAGCATCGGTCTGCCGCCGCAGATTTCAGCAGCCGCATCACGGACGGCCGTGCCGGTGTACGACGCGGCGCGCGGCGGCCGCCAGATCGGCCGCGCGACCACGACGACGTGGTCGCCGGTGTTGAAGAAGCTGATTGCGCTCGCGACGATCGAGGCGCCGCACTTTGCCGGGGGCCCGCCGGTTCACGTCGAGGTCACGGTGGAAGCTGTCCGCCACCGCGTCCCCGCCATCGTCGTCAAGACGCCGTTCTTCAATCCGGCGCGGAAGACGGCGCCGCTGTAGGTGTGTGGGACCGATGGGCCCATCCGTCCCACGCTCCTATTCGGCTCCCATGAACGGATACCGATAGTCGCGCGGCGGCGCGAAGTTCTCCTTGATCGTCCGCGCGCTGACCCAGCGCACGAGATTCAGCTTCGATCCGGCCTTGTCGTTCGTTCCTGACGCGCGCGCGCCGCCGAACGGCTGCTGACCGACCACCGCCCCAGTCGGCTTGTCATTGATGTAGAAGTTGCCGGCCGCATGGCGCAGCGCC
>DATFXR010000398.1:0-7261 GCA_035315685.1 Vicinamibacterales bacterium
AACGCTCGGACGCTGACGGTCGCTGACGCGAGATCGCGCTCCACGTCGACTTCCGCGTGATTGGTGCGCTCCGCCTCGAACGGACGGCCGGCAACGAGCGACGAGAAGGTCCGTTGCGGCGGCAGCCAGACGCCGCTGTCCGTGCGCGGCATGAACTCCTCCGCGCCGGGCGCAGTCGCACGGCTCGACACCATCGTGCTCACGCGGAAGTGTTCCGATGGCGCGAGCGTGAGCGCGACGCGCGGGCTCACCAGGCTTGCGCCGTCCAGGTAGTCGTACCGCGCGTAGCGCGCACCGTAGCTGAGCGTGAGCGACCGCGACACCGAGAACGTGTCGAACGCGTAGAGCGCCCCGGCGTTCCGGCTCCCGTCGGTCACGTCACGCAGCGTCGCGAAGTTGCCGCCCTCGTACCGCTGCGTACTGTACGACAAACCGATGTCGTAGCGGTGGCGTGCCGGTGCGCGAGTCATGTACTCGCCGGCCACGATCCACGACGAGAGGTCGCCCTGGGTGAGCGCGGCGCGCGCGGCCCAATCGGCATGCTCGCCGACCGGCGCACCGAGCGCGAGATAGGCCGTGTTGTGCGAGAAGTTGTCGCCGCTGAAGAGCTGCTGCGGTGAATCGAAGGAGCCGGTTGTGAGCAGATTCACCTGACCGGAGAACGGCGTGCCGCTGAAGAAATCTGCGGCCAGACGTCCGGATGATTCCGACACGCGGCCGAAGAAGCCGGGCGATCCGCCTGGTGCCTCGACGGGGTCGTCGTCGAACAGATCGAGCGGAATCGTCGTGTCTTTCAGGACGCCGCGACGCGCGTGGCGCAGCCGCCACGCCACCTCGCCATGGTCGTCACCGCCGGCGCCTGTCGCAGACGACGGAGACGCCGCCGCGTCCGGCGCCGGCTGTGCATCAGTCGACTCGCCGATTCCTGCGGCGAGCAGCGGGGAGGGTGCCGTTCCGTTGGTGGCGTGGCGCAGCGCGATCGACGAGGATGAGCGCGCGCTGGGCCTCACGTCGATGACCTGGCCGCGCGACGCGAGGAAGCCGGTGAGGTGCGCGCGCACGATGTACGGCCCCGGTGACAGCGTCCGGAGCTCGAAGCGGCCGCTTCGATCGGTGATCGCGAACGCCGACGTCGTGCCCAGCGCGGAGATCGTCGCCCCGGCCACCGGCAAGCCGCGCTCGTCGATGACAACGCCCTGAATCGACCCGGCCGCCACCGACGCGATGTGCGTGACGGGACGCACGTCGACCCCGGTCTGCGCGACCGCCGACGCCGCCGAGATGCAGACGAGCCCCAGACTGCCGACGACCGCCAACGCCGTCATGCTGGTTGCCTGCCTCATCTGTTCTCCGCGCGAACGCGATTGCCTACGACGGCGTGACCGTGAAGTTCACGTCGCGCGTCAGTGTCTTGTTCGCGATTTTGTCGGTGACCTTGATCTCCAGGCGATAGTCGCCTTCGGGGAACGACGCGAGCGGGACCGCCTGTCCGCTCTGCAACTGATGTCCCGCCGCGAGATCGAACTGCGGCGGCAGCGTCTGCGCGTTGAGATTCTGCGGGTTGGTCTTGTTGAAGAACTTCTCGGGCTGACCCGCCGGCTTCTGATAGAAGTTGTACTCCACCGTCACGTCCGGCTTGTTGTTGGCGTCGACCTTCGGGTTGTAGATCAGCATGAAGGTCGAGAGCTCCGACTTCTTGCTGAATTTTGTGTCGAAGGTGGGCACGATTTCCATCTGCCCAAGGGCATAGGGACGATCGGCCTGCTGCTGCGGCGTGAGCGGGGTGGCCAGCGGGTCGATCCGCTGCGCGAGGATCACCGAGCTGGTGGCGAGATCGCCGTTCCAGAAGTCCGGTACGGTGACCGTCTGCTTGACGGTCGACATCTTGGGCGGCGGCGCATTCTTCGGCGCCTTGTCGGGCGTCGGCTCCTTTGCGACGAGGAACACGTCGTAGGTGCCGGCCGCGACGGTGAACGAGCGCGCGATGCGCAGCGGGTTCTGCCCCGGGGTCACTGGCACGAAGCTGATGTCTTCGTAGGCGTACTCAGCCTTTTTGCCCTTGTCGTCCTTCTTCTTGTCGTCTTTTTTGGCGCCGGGCGCAGCGGCGGCCTCGGGCGCGGCGCCGTTCTTCGCGACCACTCGCCAGTAGAAGGCGACTTTGTCGCCGGTCACCTTCGACGGATCGACACTGACCGTGAACGGCACGTACTCCTTGTTGCCCTGCGCCTTCAGCACGTCTTCGCGCAGCCAGGTCAGGGACAAGTCGTTCGCGGCGGCCTGTCCGGCCGCGGCGTCGTCCACGATCTTGACGATGTTCTGGATTTCCTTTTTCTGTGCGTCGTCCCGTTTCTTGTCGTCTTTGTTCTGCGCGAGCAGGCCGATCCACGACACGAGGACGATTGACACGAAAAGCGCGAACCCGCCACGCCGCTGTTTCATAAGGCCATGTCTCCCAACAAGCTCATACGCCAGTCCAACTGTCAATGATAGGCGTCCGTTCTGCGCCAAGTCAAACCCTTCTGTCGTCAGCACTTCACCTCCGTCTGCCCGTTTTGGCGCTGTGCTATCATCGGCGTTTTCCGCGCGCCTGGCAGACGCCCGACCGCGCAGCTCCTCATGAAGCTCATCGACGTTTCAGTTCCGCTCGATAGCGCGCTGCCCTCATATCCGAACAACCTGCCGTTCAGCCTCGAGCCGGTCAAGCGGCTCGCGCACGGCGACAGTTCGAACGTGTCGGCGCTGCACATGAGCGCCCACAGCGGGACGCACGTCGACGCGCCGCGGCACTTCTTCGACCAGGGCACCGGAACCGAGGCGCTGCCGCTCGAAATGCTGATCGGCCGCGCGCGCGTCATCGAAGTCCGCGCCCGCGCCGGCATCACCGCCGCGGATCTGAGCCGCATCGATCTGTCCGAGGACGTGCGGCTGCTCATCAAGACGCAGAACTCGAAGCTGTGGGGCGACCCCGAGTTCCGCAAGGACTACATCGGCATCGCGGAGTCGGGCGCGCGCTACCTCGTGGACCACGGGATCAAGGTCCTGGGCGTCGACTATCTCTCCGTCGAAGTATTCAAGACACCCGGCGCGCCGGCCCACCACATCCTGCTCGGCGGCGGCACCATCGTGATCGAAGGGTTGAACCTCCGCGACGTCGATCCCGGCGTCTACGAGATGTACTGCCTCCCGCTGCGGATCGTCGGATCCGACGGCGCGCCGGCGCGAGTCGTGCTCCGCAAGAGCTGATCTCCTCATGGCGGCGCTGCTCGACGACACGATCGTGATCGTCCTCGCGGGCGGCGCGGGTGAACGTCTCTATCCGCTGACCAAGGAGCGTGCCAAGCCGGCGGTCTACTTCGGCGGTCCCTACCGGATCATCGACTTCGCGCTGAGCAACTGCATCAATTCGGGACTGCGGCGGATTTTCATCGCGACGCAGTACAAGTCGCTCTCGCTGAACCGGCACATCCGCATGGGGTGGACGATCGTGTCGGAGGAGCTCGGCGAGTTCGTCGAGATCCTGCCGCCGCAGAAACGGGTCAGCGAGCACTGGTATCAGGGCACCGCCGACGCCGTCTACCAGAACCTGTATTCGATCATGCGCGAAAGCCCGCGGCACCTGGTCGTGCTCTCGGGCGATCACGTCTACAAGATGGACTACTCGCGCATGCTGCGGTTCCACCAGGAGAAGGGTGCAACCGTCACGCTGGCGGCGATCGAGGTGCCAATCGCCGACGGGCCGCGCTTCGGGATCATCGCGGTGGACGAACGCGAACGGGTGACCGGTTTTCAGGAAAAACCGAAGCAGCCGACTTCGATTCCTGGCTCGCCGGATCTCGCGCTGGCGTCGATGGGCGTCTACATCTTCGACACCGACGTCCTCGTCCGCGCACTCGAGGCCGACGCCAACCAGCCGACGAACCACGACTTCGGCAAGGACATCATCCCGGCGCTGCTCCATCAGGCGGCGGTCTATTCGTACCGCTTCTACGACGAGAACAAGAAAGCCGCGAAATACTGGCGTGACATCGGCACACTCGATGCGTACTTCGACGCGAACATGGATCTCTGTCAGGTGAACCCCGAGTTCAACCTGTACGACCCGGAATGGCCGCTGCGCACCTACCAGCCGCAGGCGCCGCCGGCGAAGTTCGTCTTCGCCGAGCACGGCAGCCGGTGCGGCCAGGCGCTCGACTCGGTGATTTCGCCGGGCTGCATCGTCAGCGGCAGCACGATCTCGGGCAGCGTGCTGTGTCCCAACGTGCGGGTGCACAGTTTCTGCACGATCGGGGACTGCATTCTGATGCCGGGCGTTCGCGTCGGACGGCACGCGCGGATCCGCCGCGCGATCATCGATCGCGACGTGCTGATCCCGCGCGGCGCGCTGATCGGCTATAACCTCGACGAGGATCGGCGGCGCCACACGGTCACCGACTCCGGCGTTGTCGTCGTCACGATCGACGACGAACCGCTCATCGGACCGCTCTCCGAGGATGCGCTGCGCTTCGAGGCAGAAGCGGATCGACGCGGTGGCGGCGGATAGTACTTCGCTGACAAGGGCGCAAAGGGCAACAGAGGACGCAACGGGGACAGCGACAAGGGCGCAGAGGGAATAGAGGGCGCAAAGGGGACAGCAACAACATGAAGATCGCGAAGGTCCAGGGCCGCGAGATTCTCGATTCGCGCGGCAATCCGACGGTCGAAGTGGACGTGACGCTCGCCGACGGCGCACTCGGCCGCGCGGCGGTGCCGTCGGGCGCCTCCACGGGCGAGCGCGAGGCGCTCGAACTGCGCGATGGTGACAAGGCGCGCTACGGCGGCAAAGGCGTGCGAAAGGCAGTCGCCAACGTCAACGGCGAGATCGCGCGGGCGCTCGCCGGCGGCGACTTCGATCAGCGGGCGCTCGACGGCCGGATGATCGCGCTCGACGGCACGCCGACGAAGGGCCGGCTCGGTGCCAATGCGCTGCTTGGCGTCTCGATGGCCGCGGCGCGCGCGGAAGCAGCGTCGACGCGCGTTGCGCTGTACCGCCATCTCGGGACGCTCTACGGCAGCGACCGGTTCACGCTGCCGGTGCCGATGATGAACATCCTGAACGGCGGCGCGCACGCCGATTCGAGCGTCGACTTTCAGGAGTTCATGGTGATGCCGTTGAACGCACCGTCGTTCAGCGAAGGCCTGCGCTGGGGCGTGGAGATCTTCCATGCGCTGCGCGGCATTCTGAAAAAGCGTGGACAGTCGACCGGCGTTGGCGACGAAGGCGGCTTCGCGCCCAACCTGAAGTCGAACCGCGATGCGGTCGAAGTGGTGCTCAGCGCCATCGAAGCGGCCGGACTCAAAGCCGGCGGCGACGTCTCGATGGCGCTCGACGTCGCGTCGAGCGAGCTCTGGGTGGATGGACGGTATGTGTTCGGGAAATCCGGCGAGCCGGAACGCACGTCCGAGCAGATGATCCGCCTGTACGAGGACTGGGTGCGGCAGTATCCGATCGTCTCGATCGAAGACGGTGTTGCCGAAAGCGATTGGGACGGTTGGCGCCAGCTGACCGCGGCGCTCGGCGATCGGGTGCAGCTCGTGGGCGACGATGTGTTCGTGACCAACCCGGACATCCTGCGCAAAGGGATTGCCGATGGCGTCGGCAACGCGCTGCTCGTGAAGCTCAATCAGATTGGGACCGTCACCGAGACGCTCGATGCGGTCCGGATGGCGGCCGACGCGCGCTACGCGACGATCATCTCGCATCGCTCCGGGGAAACCGAGGACGCGACGATCGCCGATCTCGCCGTTGGCACGGCGGCCGGACAGATCAAAACCGGATCCGCAAGCCGCACCGATCGCGTGTGCAAGTACAACCAGCTGCTGCGGATCGAAGAGGAGCTCGGCAGGGCTGCGCGCTTCGCGGGACGTGCCGTGCTGCGGGCGTGAGCCCGGTTGCAGCCGGACGATTCGGGTCCGGACGCGCCGGACACGATGAAATGGCGGACCGCTGGCGAACGGCGGTCTGCGTTCGGGCGGACCATGCATAAACTCGTTCTGTTGCGGCACGGCGAGTCGACCTGGAACAAGGAGAACCGGTTCACGGGTTGGACCGATGTCGATCTGTCGGACCGCGGCCGCGACGAAGCCGCGGAATCCGGCAAACTGCTGAAGGAAGGCGGCTACGTCTTCGACGTCGCCTATACGTCGGTCCTCAAGCGCGCGATTCGCACGCTCTGGATTGCGCAGGACGCGCTCGATCTGCTCTGGATTCCGGTGATCAAGAACTGGCGCCTGAACGAGCGCCACTACGGCGCGCTCCAGGGCCTGAACAAGGCGGAGACCGCCGCAAAGCACGGCGAAGCCCAGACCAAGATCTGGCGGCGCAGCTACGACATTCCCCCGCCGCCGCTGACGGCCGACGATCCGCGTCACCCGTCGAACGATCCGAGATACCGCGACCTGCCGCCCGGCGATTTGCCGCTGACCGAATCGCTGAAAGACACGGTCGCGCGATTCCTGCCCTACTGGCACGACACGATTGCACCGGCGATCAAATCGGGCAGACGCGTGCTCATCGCCGCGCACGGGAACAGCCTGCGCGCGCTCGTGAAGTACTTGGACGACATCGACGAGCAGACGATCGTCGAGCTGAATATTCCGACCGGCATTCCGCTCGTGTATGAGCTCGACGACGATCTCGAGCCGATTCGTCACTACTATCTGGGCGACCCGAAGGCGGCCGCCGAAGCAGCCGCGCGCGTAGCGGCGCAGGCGGCTCAGAAGACGTGAGTTGGGGGCTGGGGGCTGGGGGCTAGGGACTGGGGCTGGCTGACGCTCGGCTAAAGCCTTCGCGATACGAAGAAAAAGCCGTCGCGGTACGAAAAAAAAGCCGGCGCGGTACGAAGCAAAGGCCGGCGCGCGAGAGCGCGCCGGCCTTCGACGAATTCTTAGTTCTCAATTCCTAATTCTTAATTGCGTGGTTCTCTACTCCACCGGCTCCGCCGTCTCGTCTGCCGCGATGCGCAGCGAACGGAGGAAGCGGCGATCGTTGGCGGTGACCTCGAAGGTTCGACGCGGTTGGACGACGCGCGCCGGCGCGGCGACCTTGGTCAGCGCGGCGGTCTGGGAGCGGCTCACGAAGCCCACGACGGCCTCGAGCGTGACCTTCATTTCGAAGCCGGCTGCCCGCGCCTTCTCGCGGCAGGCTTCGACCTGCGAGTTTTCTGCGACCGCGGCGGCGATCGCGTCGGCCAGCTCTCGTGCGAACCGATTCACGACGTCGTCC
>DATFXR010000399.1:0-7666 GCA_035315685.1 Vicinamibacterales bacterium
GCCGTCCCCTCGCCGCGATTCAATCGGTCGGTCAGCTCGCGGATGTTCGCGGTCGCGCTGTCGAGCGACTTCGCGAACGCATCGTCCTTGAGCAGCCTCCCGAGGCTGCCCTCGCCGTCGCTGATCCGTCGCGTGAGATCCTCGAGATTCTTCATCGCGGCTTCGAGGCTGTTCGCGGTCTTCGGATCCTTCAGCAGCTTCCCGAGCGTGCCGCGGCCCTGCTGCAGCTCACGCGTCAGCGAGTTCGCGGTCGCGACGAACGCGTTCATCTGGTTGTAGAGCTGTTCGTCGGTGACGAGCTTGCCGATCGTCCCCTTGCCCTGCCGGACATCGCCGATGAGCCCGGTCAACTCGGTGATGCCCTCGCCGACCTGCGCGGTCATGTCGCCGAACGACGCCGCAGCCTTGCCCGTCGGCACGTAGCCGTACTCGGGAATCGGCGTGCCGCTGGTGGCCGGGATGATGTCCACGGCGCTCTCGCCGAGCAGCGACACCGACCCGAGCTTGGCGACCGAACGGTCGGTGATCCGGCTGCGCATGTCGTCGCGCACGTCGAAGCTCACGTCCACCTGCGTGCCGGCGAACGTCACGTCTCTGACGCTGCCGACCTCCACGCCGGCGACACGTACCGGCGACCCCTTGGCCAGCCCGGCCACGTCGTTGAAGCGGGTCTTCAACGTGTAGCGCTGCCACGCGAAGCCACGGGTCCCGGTGAGGGTGAAGATCAGCACGGCGGCGATGACGATGGCGACAATCGTGAGGACGCCGATCTTGAGTTCCGACAGGGCAAGCGATCGTGTGCGCGGCATAACTGGTCCTCAGGACAGGAAGTTCACGATATAGGGATCGGTCGAGGCGCGGAGCGCGGCGGCGTCGCCCTCGAAGATGATCACGCCTTCTTTCAGCATGATGAACTCGGTCTCGCGTTCCTTGTCTGGCGTCGCCGCCACGATCTCGACGCGGCCCCGCGCGCCGCGGCGCGCCATGTGGGTCGCGACGTAGAACGCGTCGCGGAGCTGATGCGTGACGATCAGCGAGCTCACCTTCTCCAGATCGCGCAGCTTGATCATTTCGTCGTCCACCGTGGTGGCGGTGATCGGATCGAGACCGGTCGTCGCCTCGTCGTACAGCATGATGCTCGGCTTGAAGGCCATCGCGCGCGCGATCGCGACGCGCCGCCGCTGTCCACCGGAGAGCTCCGACGGCATCTTCTCGATGTGCTCTTCGAGGTCGATGAAGCCGAGCACCTCCTCGACGCGCTTGTCGACCTGCTCGAGCGGCAGGTCCGTCTCTTCGTAGAGTTTGTAGCCGACGTTCTCGCGGACGGTCAGCGAGTCGAACAGCGCCCCTTCCTGGAAGATCATGCCGAGGTCGGCGCGCACCGCCATCAGCTCGGCCTCGGTGAGCTGATCGACACGCTGGCCGTTCACCCAGACCACCCCGCTGTCGGCCCGCAGCAGACCGATCATGATCTTGAGCGCGGTCGACTTTCCCGAGCCGCTGGCGCCGAGGATGATCTTCGTGTGGCCCTTGATGAGCGTGAAGGTGACGTTCTTGAGCACGACCTTTTCGTCGAAGGCGAGCTGCACGTGGTCGAAGACCACGACCGGCGCGCCCTCCTCGTTGAGGATCTGGCGGACCTGGTCGGACGTGGTGATCGGCTTTGCCATCAGAAGACGAACCCGATGAAGAACTGCGTGACGAAGAAGTCGGCGGCGATCACCGCTACCGAGCCCGCGACCACCGACAAGGTCGTCGCCTTGCCGACGCCGGCGGTGCCGCCCGAGGTGCGCAGCCCGACGTAGCACGCGATCGTGGCGATCAGGAACCCGAAGACGAACGGCTTGGCCAGTCCCATCCACACA
Source organism: Vicinamibacterales bacterium (assembly GCA_035315685.1). GTDB lineage: Bacteria > Acidobacteriota > Vicinamibacteria > Vicinamibacterales > CAVVIG01 > QHWK01. The sequence goes on from DATFXR010000399.1 coordinate 1,866, forward strand.
TCGTGCATGTAGAGGGCTTTGGTCACCGACGCCCAGTAGAGGCTCGAGTTCACCTGCAGCTGGTAGCGGGCGACGACCCAGCCGCCCGAGATGCCGATGAAGTCGGCGATCACCGTGAGCACCGGGGCCATGAAAATGCCCGCAATCATCCGCGGCACGACCAGCTTCCGCACCGGGTCGGTGCCGAGCGCGCGCAGCGCGTTGATCTGATCGCTGACCACCATCGAGCCGAGCTCCGCGGCGATGCCGGAACCGATCCGGCCGGTGAGCATCAGCGCCGTGAGCACCGGGCCGAGCTCCTTGATCATCGACGCGCTCACGAGGCGGCCGACCACCGGCCGCGCGCCGAACTGATCGAGCGTCAGTCCGCTCTGTGACGCGAGTGCCATTCCCGTGAACAGTCCCGACAGCAGCACGACCGTGAGCGATCCGAAGCCGATCAGATCGAGCTGCTCGATCGCGTCGTGCCGGTAGAACGGCCGCGTGAACAGCGCGGCGAACGCGGAACAGGTCAGGTAGACGTACTCCTGCACCTCGAACGCGGCCTGCTTGAACCATCGCTGAATCGGGATCGGCACGCGGAGATCACGCCCTTCGCGCCGGCCACGGCAGCCCGAGCTCGGGGTTGCGCAGCCGTTTGATCTGGTCGCGGAGCGCTGCCGCCTTCTCGAAGTCGAGGTTCGCCGCCGCGGCGCGCATCTGCTCCTGCAGACCGGCGATGTGCGCGTCGAGCTGCTGCTGATTGTGGAAGCGCTCCGTGCCGTCGATCGTCGCGGCGGGCGTCACGTAGTCGCGCTCGTAGACGCTCGACATCACCGCGTCGATCGCCCGGACGATCGACTGCGGCGTGATCCCGTGCTCCGCGTTGAAGGCTTCCTGCACGGCGCGGCGCCGCTCGGTCTCGTTGATCGCGGCGCGCATCGAATCGGTCGTCGTGTCCGCGTACATGATCACGCGGCCGTTCACGTTCCGCGCCGCACGGCCGGACGTCTGGATCAGCGAGCCGGACGACCGCAGGAAGCCCTCCTTGTCGGCATCGAGAATCGCCACGAGCGACACTTCCGGCAGGTCGAGCCCTTCCCGCAGCAGGTTGATCCCGACGAGCACGTCGAACTCGCCGCGCCGCAGATCGCGCAGGATCTGGACCCGCTCCAGTGTCTCGATGTCCGAATGCAGGTAGCGAACCTTGACGCCGAGCTCCTGGTAGTACTGCGTGAGGTCTTCCGCCATCCGCTTCGTCAACGTGGTCACCAGGACCCGCTCGCCGCACGAGACCCGTGTGCGGATCTCGGCGAGCAGATCGTCGACCTGCCCCTTGACCGGCCGCACCTCGATCGGTGGATCGATCAGCCCGGTCGGCCGGATGATCTGCTCGACCACGACGCCTTGTGATTTGGACAGCTCGTACGGTCCGGGGGTTGCGGACACGAAGACGACCTGCCGGACCCGCTCCTCCCATTCCTCGAAATTGAGCGGCCGGTTGTCGAGCGCCGACGGCAGCCGGAAGCCATACGCGACCAGCACTTCCTTCCGCGAGCGGTCGCCATGGTACATGCCGCGGATCTGCGGCACCGTCTGGTGGCTCTCATCGACGATGATCAAGGCGTCGCTGGGGAGGTAATCGAGCAGCGTCGGCGGCGGCTCGCCGGGATTGCGGCCGGTGAGGTGGCGGGCGTAGTTCTCGATCCCGTGGCAGTAGCCGATCTCGCGAATCATCTCCAGGTCGAACATCGTCCGCTGATGCAGCCGTTGCGCTTCGAGAAGCTTGCCTTCGCCCTCGAGCTTCGACCGGCACCACGCCAGCTCTTCCTTGATCGTTTCCACGGCACGGCGCGTCCGCTCGCGCGGCGCGACGAAGTGCGACTTCGGATACACGGCGATCTTGTCGTGGTGCCGCAGCGTCTTGCCGGTCAGCGGATCGAAGGTCGCCAGATCGTCGACGTCGTCTCCGAACAACTCGATGCGCAATCCGTTTTCTTCGTACGACGGGATCACCTCGACGATGTCGCCGCGGACGCGGAACGTGCCGCGGGCGAAGTCGTGGTCGTTGCGCTCGTACTGGATCTCGACCAGCTTGCGGAGAATCTCCTCGCGGCTGATCCGCTGGCCGCGCTCGAGCGGCAGCAGCATCCCGTAGTACGCCTCGGGCGAACCGAGGCCGTAGATGCACGACACGCTCGCGACGATGATGACGTCGCGCCGTTCGAACAGCGAGCGGGTCGCCGACAGCCGCATGCGATCGATCTCGTCGTTGATCGTCGCTTCCTTCTCGATATAGGAGTCCGTCGCCGGGACGTACGCTTCCGGCTGGTAGTAGTCGTAGTAGCTGACGAAGTACTCGACCGCGTTGTCGGGGAAGAAACGACGGAATTCCTGGAAGAGCTGGGCGGCGAGCGTTTTGTTGTGGACCATCACCAGCGTGGGCCGATTCACCCTGGCGATCGTCTGCGCCATCGTGAACGTCTTGCCGGATCCCGTGACGCCGAGCAGGACCTGATGCGTGTCGCCGCGGTCGAGCCCCTCCGTCAATTCCCCGATCGCACGCTGCTGGTCGCCGGCAAGCTCGAAATCCGAGACGAGGTTGAAGCGATCGTAAAGCGAGGGCATACGAACCCTTCATGGTACACGGGCGAGGTTCTAAAGTTCCAGGGTTCTAAGGTTCTAGGTTCTAAGTTCCAGGTTCTTGGTGCCTGGTTCCAGGTTCCTGGTTCACGGCGGGCAGATGAGCAGGGTGACCTCGCGCCGGTTGCGACAGTGGGATCGCGCGCCGTCCGGTGTCGCGGGAACGGTCGAGTCGAACCTCGACGAGCGGCAGGGACGACGGCATCGGCTCTCGGTCCTCGCGACGGCGCGGCTCTCGATGGGGCTGGTGCGGAGCGGAGCCGTCTATTTCCGCAGCGGCGCGAAGTAGCCGCGGCGGGCGCGGGCGCGGAGATCGGCTCGCTTCATGCGGACGTCGACCTTGCGCCACTTCCCGTCCGTCTTCTCGTTGCTCGAGACGTAGCCGAGCGTGTACTGCGCGCGAATCTCGGCGAGGACCTTCTCGTAGACCGAGTCGAGCTCCTTGACAGCGGTCGGAAAAAACGCGCGGCCGCCGGTGACCTCGGCAATCTGCTGGATGATCATCCGCTGCTGATTCCGGCTGATCGCCGACTGATGCTCGAGCTCGCCGATCGCGTAAACGGTGACATCCGAGGCTTTCAGAAGGTCCATCAACTCGGTCAGGCCGATCGCGCTTCGCGTGTCACCGCCGTCGGTGTACAGCAGCATCACCTTGCGGCCATCTTCTTCCGCAGCGCCATCGAGATACGTGCCGATGGCGTCGTAGAGCGCGGTGTCGCCGGAGGCTTTTTTCTGGCGAATCCGCTCGATCAGCCGCGCGTACTCGTTCTGGCTGTAGCGCGCGGTGCGAATCTCGGTGTCGAAGTCGACGACCGTGATGTCGACGGCATCGGTGAGCGTGTTCAGGAACTTGACGGCCGCCGTCTTGCTGAACGCGAGATCGTCGCCCATGCTCTCGCTGACGTCGATGAGCAGCCCGAGGTGCATCGGCGGCCGGTCGGCCGCGTCGGCGTCGCCGGCCGCGAAGAAACGGACCGTCTGCGGTTTGCCTTCCTCGAGGATCTCGAAATCGTCCGCCGTCAGCCCGGAGACGAGGTTGCTCTTCCGGTCGGTCACCGTGACGCCGACGTTCACCAGATCGATGCGGCCCCGGAACTGCGGGATTTGCCCGGCCGGTCGCGCAGACAGGGATGCACAGAGCATCGCCGACGCCGCAGCGGCGGCGATCGCCACCGCCACGAGCCGCCGGATCGACGGAGCGCCGAGCCCACCCACAACGGTGCACTGTATACCCGACATCGCTCGATCGAGGCGTATAATCGCAGGTTGGTACGTTGATGCGGTGTCTAGCCGTCTGTCAGGACGAGCTGGTCATCAGGATGCTCGACGAGATCCTGCTGCCCGGTTTCGAGGTCGAATTCATCGTCGAAAACCGTCCGCTGGCGCGCCGACTCCATGAGGCAGGCGTTACGGTCACCGCCGGCGACCCGCGCCGCACCGAGACCTGGCTCAAGGCCGACCTCGGACCCTCCACCTGCGTCATCATCGAAGACAACGGCAGGCGCAATCCGAAGAAGATTCTCGAAGCGGTGCGCGACGCCGGCGGCACGCTGGTCTACGTCCTGGGAATCGGCCCGCAAAGCGCCGGCCGGCGCGAGGACGAATTCCACGCCGAGTTCCCCGACGTCGCGTTCCTGTCGATGGCGCAGCTGTTCGGCGGGCCGCTGCTCACCGAGTTCAGCCGATCGCTCACCCGGGCGCGCGTCCAGCAGTATCAGCGGTACTTCAGCGACGCCGACCGGGTGCTGATCCTGCTCCACAACGACCCCGATCCGGACGCGATGGCCAGCGGCCTCGCGCTGCGCAACGTGCTCCGGCGCACGAAAACCACGGCGATCATCGGCGCGATTCAAGGGGTGACGCGGCCCGAGAACCTGCGGATGATCAATCTGCTCGACATCCACGTCGAGGCGATCACGCATCAGTCGGTGAAGGAGTACGACCGCGTCGCGATGGTGGACGTCCAGCCGCACTATTTCGGCGGGCTGATCGATCGCGTCGATCTCGTCATCGATCATCATCCGGAGCAGCCGGGCTACACCGCCGTGTTCAAGGACATCAGGCCGGACTACGGCTCGACGTCGACGATCCTCACCGAACACCTGCGGGCGGTGGACGTGAACATTTCGGAGCGCACCGCGACCGCGATGCTCTACGCGATCAAGTCCGACACGTTGTTCTTCAACCGCTCGACCAACCGCGTCGATCTGGAGGCGTTCTCGTATCTCTACCCGCTCGCCGACGCGGCGCTGATCCGGAAGATGGAGGGCGCGGAAATCACGCTCGAGCGCCTCGACTACGTGCTGCGCGCGTTCAAGGACGGCACGCTCAGCGAGCAGGTGTTCTGCGCGTTCCTCGGCGCGCTACCGCGCGAAGACTTCATCCCGTACGTCGCGGACTTCTTCCTGCAGCTCGAAGACGTCAAATGGACGATCGTCGCCGGCATCGTCAGCGACTCGCTGATCGTATCGGTCCGCAATCTCGGGTACACCAAGAATGCCGGCGAGTTCGTGCGCCGGTTCTTCTCCGACATCGGCAGCGCCGGCGGCCACCGCGCGATGGCCAAAGCGGTGGTGCCGATGCGCGCGCTGCGCGAGAAGTTCGGCGACCTGGCCGGCGAGATGATCGGACCGAAGCTGCAGGACCTTGCCCACGAGTTCCTGTCCCATGACCAGCCGCCGGCGGAGAAGAAGAAAGAAGCGGCGGCAATTAAGAATTAGAGTGCGTTGCAAATTAGCTCGAGGCGGGTCCTGTCCGCGAACAGCCCCACCGGGTGCTCGCCAGAAGAGCACTTGTCACGGCCCACGGCTCCGCGCCCGGCGAGGCGGCCCCGTTCGCGGCCACCCGCGAGCGAGCTAATTTTGCAACCTGCTCTTAGGAATTAAGAATGAATTCGTGTCCGCGGTCGCCAGGTTCGGACAATCACCCGCCTTGCTGATTGTCTGGAGTTCGCGAACGAGTGTACGAATTCTCAATTCTTACTTTTTGATTCTCAATTGCCTCAGCCGAGCGCTTGATCCAGATCGGCGATCAGATCGGCAGCATCCTCGAGGCCGACCGACAGGCGCAGCATGCCCCGTGTCACGCCGGCCGCTTCCAGCTGCTCGTCGCTGTGGCCCCACTGCGACGTCAGCACCGGCATGCTGATCAGGCTTTCGATGCCGCCGAGGCTGGCGGCG
>DATFXR010000400.1:0-5453 GCA_035315685.1 Vicinamibacterales bacterium
CCCCCGACGCATCGGCGAGCCAGATCTCGGTTTCATACGCGTTGTCGTCCCAGTTCGTTTCGCGGACGGTGTACGCGACGCGGCGCCCGTCCGGTGAGATCGCGGGCGAGCCGACGCGCTTCAGCGACAGGATCTGATCAACCGTCGGCGCAACCTTCGGCAGCGCGATCTGCGCGCGTGTCGAAACTGCGACCGTCATTGCGGCGCACGCCGCGACTACCAGCTTTTTCATCGTCAGTCCCCCAGGTTCCCAGCCCCCAGCCCCCAAACCCCAGCCCCATCACGTCCTCAGCACCACCTTGCCGATGTTCGATCGAGACTGAATGAAGCGGTGCGCGTCCGCGGCGCGATCGAGCGGGAAGGTCCGCGCGACGATCGGCCGCAGCCGTCCGGCCGCGACGTCGTCGATCAGCCGCGTCATGGCCGCGGCGAGCCGATCGCGTTCGCTCCACAGATGGCCGACGTTCGACCTTGATCAGCGTAGCCTCCGAACCGTGGCAGGGCGATCACGCGATCGCCGACACGAGGCGCGGTGACGCCGGCGCCGGCTCGATCCGGGATCCCGCAGACTTCGTAGCCGACGACGGCGGGCGGCTTCGGTGCGTCAGGATACAGACCCAGCCGCGCCAGAACGTCGGCAAAGTTGACGCCCGACGCCTGGACCGCAATACGGAGTTGGCCGTCGCCAGGCACCAAATCGGGCTGTTCACGCGCGCCAAGCACATCCGGCGGACCGTAGCGAGAAATGACCACCTGCCGCACGGGACATTGACAGTATCCGAGCCGGAGGCGTATAAGCGAATGTTTTTCGTTCGTCTCAGCAAAGGAGTACGTATGCGCAACATTTGTGCGGGATTGATCGCCGCCGCCTTCGTCGTGGCAGTGAGTGCACCGGCGTTCGCGAAGACGGAGACCGTCAAGGGTAAGATCGTCGACGTCTCCTGCTACAACATGGACAAGACCCACAATGCCGGCAACGACCACAAAATGCCGAAGGGCGACACACCCGACTGCGCCACGGGCTGCGCGAAGGCCGGCCGTCCGATGGCGATCCTCACCGACGACGGAAAGGTGTATGAACTGACGGGCGGTCTTGCCGCCGACAAGAACGCGAAGATCGTTCCGCACGTGACCCACACCGTCGAAGTCACCGGCGACGTGACCGAGAAGGACGGCAAGACGATGATTGCCGCCGACTCGCTGAAGATGCTTTCGAAGTAACATCGGCGCGCAGGCAGCGAAGACTCCAGGGCGGCTCGTTTCGGGCCGCCCTTTTTCCGGCTTGACTTGTATTAATGAACTAGTACAATAGGGCAATGCCGGTCGTCGCCATCGACCCGCGCGACCCGACGCCGATTTACGCGCAGCTCGACCGCGGGCTGCGCGCGGCAATCGCGGCCGGTCGGCTGCATCCGGGCGATCAGCTGCCGACGGTGCGACAGCTGGCCGTCGATCTCCGGGTGAACGCGAACACCGTCGCGCGCGTCTACGCCGACCTCGAGCGCGACGGCGTCCTCGAGACGCGGCGCGGCGTCGGATCGTTCGTCGCCGCGACGCGTCTGCAGGCGCGGCCGGCGGCCGAGCACGCGCGCCGGCTGCGCGCCTTCGTCACGCGCGTGCTCGCCGACGCGGCCGCCGCCGGTTTCTCGCGGGACGAGCTGGTCGACGAGCTGCAGCGGAAGTAGCGCAGGCCTGAGGTCCTGCGCCGAAAGGAGCATCCATGGTGCCCGTGATCATGCGGCGTGGTGGGTCCGGCGAGGGCGGTGTGTCGCCGCCGCGAACCAACGTCGTCGCGCTGCTGATCCTGCTGGCGTGGATCGCGATCGGCGTCGCGATCAGCGTTCCGTACGGCAACCCGATCCCGATGCTGGTTGCGACGGTGATCGGCGTCGTCCTCGCGCAGTCGCCGAAAATCGCCAAGCAGTGGGAACGCGCCGTCGTGCTCCGGCTCGGGCGCTTCACCGGTCTGCAGGGGCCCGGCATCTTCTGGATCGTGCCCTTCGTCGACAGCGTGACCTCATGGATCGATCAGCGCACGATCACGACCAGCTTTGCCGCGGAACAGACGCTGACTTCGGACACCGTCCCGGTCAATGTCGACGCGGTGCTGTTCTGGATGGTCCACGACGCGCAGAAGGCGGCGCTCGAGGTGCAGGACTACGAGCAGGCGGTGAGCTGGGCGGCACAGACGGCGCTTCGCGACATCATCGGCCGCACCGCGCTCACCGATCTGTTGCGCGGCCGCGAGCGGATCGAGAACCAGCTGCAGCAGCTGATCGACGCGCGCTCGAATCCGTGGGGCATCACCGTACAGTCGGTCGAGATGCGCGACGTCGTGATCCCCAGCGCGCTCCAGGATGCGATGTCGCGCGAGGCGCAGGCCGCGCGCGAGAAGCAGGCGCGCATCATCCTCGGACAGGCGGAGCTGGAAATCGCGAACTCGTTCCAGGAGGCGGCGAAGTCCTATCGCGACAACCCGACGGCGCTGCACCTGCGCGCGATGAACATGCTCTACGAGGGACTGAAGGAGAAAGGCGCGCTGATGCTGGTCCCGAGCAGTGCCGTCGAATCGATGGGCATGGGAGGCCTGCTCGGCGCCGCGGCGCTTCAGCAGCAGAGACTGACCCGCACCGATCAGCCGACGGAGTGAGCCGATGCCGCCATGGGTCGTGATCGTCATCGTTGTCGTCGTCGTGGCGTCGCGGATTCAGTGGATCCGGCAGATCTGGAGAAAAGGGCGCTGAAAGGAGGACGTCATGCGTGACCAGTTTCCTCCCCTCACGATCAACTTCGCCTCGGTGAGGGTCGTCGGCATTCCCGGCTTGTCGCTGGTGGCGATCGCCTGTGCGATTGCGTTCCAATTCCCTCTGGCCGGGTGGCTGCTCATGCTGAGCGTTGGCGCCGGTTTCGCGGTGGGCGGCACGCTGATCGCGCTCCGGCGGAGACACGCATGACGGCGGGTGCGCTCCGCAGCGCAGCGCTCTGGACTCGCGGACTTGTCTTCACCGCGCTCGTGCCGCTCGTGATCGGCGGCTGGGTGCCGGCCGTCGTCGATCCGTTCCGCCGCGCCGCCGGCGGCGCCTGGAACGCCGGCTGGTTGTTCGTCGCCTGCGGCGCAGCGATCTACGCTGCCTGCCTGACGCGCTTCGTGGCGTCGGGCGGAACGCCGGCAATCTTCTTCACTCGGCCTGTGCGCGCCGTCATCGGCGAGGAGCCGCATCAACTGGTTCAGAACCGGCTCTACGCGCTGTCGCGCAACCCGATGTACGTCGGCGTTTTGCTCGCGGTGTTCGGGCAGGCGATGGTGTTCGCGTCGCGCACCATTGCCGAGTACGGCGCTTTTCTCTGGCTGACGTTTCATCTCGTGGTCATCGCCCTGGAAGAGCCGCACCTGCGAGACCGTTACGGCGCCGCGTACGAGGGCTACTGCGGCCGGGTGCCGCGCTGGCTGGGGCTGCCGCGTCGATGGTAGATTAATGGAATGCGAACTACCATCGACAAGGCAGGGCGCCTCGTGATCCCGGCCGCGATCCGGGAGCGGGCCGGCTTCGCCCCCGGTTCCGCGCTCGAAATCGTCGAGGACGAGAACGGGATCCATATCGTGCGAGTGGCGCCGGCGCCGCGGCTGGTCAAGGTCGGACGGCGCCTGGTCGCGCGGCCGACGACCGCCCATGGCGACCGGCCGCATGTCGACGTCGCCACGCTGGTCGAGGACGAACGCAATCGCTGGCCGTGAGTGTGTTCTTCGACACCAGCGTGCTGCTCGCCGGGCTGGTCGATTTCGGCCCGCAGAGCGCGCCTGCGCAGACGCTGATGCATGCCGTCGCTGAAGGGCGCGTCGAAAAGCCGGCGACCGCGTGGCACTGCTGCCTCGAGTTCTTTTCCGTCGCGACCCGTCTTCCGCCGGAGTATCGCGTGACCCCCGCCGACGCGGTGACGCTGCTCGACGAGGAGGTGTTGGCGCGCATGACGGTTCACGATCTGCCGCCCGCGGATCGGCCTCGCCTGCTCCGCGTCGCCGCCGCCGACGCGATTTCCGGCGGGCGCATTTACGACGCGCATATCGCTGAAATCGCCCGCGCCGCCGGTGCCGATGTCGTCGTCACCGACAACCGGCGGCACTTCCTGTCGGCGCTGCGTTATGGGCTGCGCGTCGAAACGCCTGCTGAATTCGTCGCCTCGCTGAGGAAGAAGCCACGGGTATGAACCCGCGCGGCCGGTTCGCGCTCAGAGCCGAGCAGTCCGGGTGGGTCAGGTAGGTCGGGTGAGTCGCCTGCCCGACCTATCTGGCTGCCTGGGACGTTGCCGCGGCGCGGCGCACCACCGTCACCGTCAGCGCCGACGGGTACTGCTTCGAGTGATGCACGGCGTTGTGTGCGACAACGCCCTTCGACTCATCGTAATTGTTGCCACCAGTGTTCAGATTTCGATCGAATCGCGGGAAGTTGCTGCTCGTAACTTCGACTCGCAGCCGATGGCCGGCAGCGAAGTGGTTACTCGTGTTCAGCGGCTGCAGCGTGACCTTGTACACTTTTGCTGATTCCATCCAGGCCAGCGGCTTGTCGTAACCGTCGCGATAGCGCATCCGCTGGATCGACTCATCGAGGTTGTAAGCGCGCCCGTCCGGATACACGTCGAGCACCTTGACGGTGAAGTCGGTGTCCTTCGCGTCCGACGACACGTAAAGCGTCGGCGTGATCGGACCGCTCACCTCCGTCCCTTCCTTGAACGCGTCGGTCGTGTAGACGAGGATGTCGTCGCGCGCTTCTGTGCGGCGCTGATCGAAGGCGCCGGCCTGCACCGCTGTGCCGGTACAGCAGACGTTTCCACCGTACGACAGCACCGGATTCATCGGGTCGTAGGTGAACGAGTCAGGCTTGTCGGCGTCTGGCGCCGCGGCGGCGAGCACGCCGTCGCCATTCAGCGTGTTGGCGCGGCCTCCGCTGCCGAGATAGAACGTCATTGGCTGAGCGCCGGCCGGCGGCCAGCTATCCGCGCTCTGCCACTTGTTGAGGCCCATCGTGTAGTAGGTGACCTTCGCCATCGAATCGAGCCGCGTATTCTTCTCGCCCTTGAGTACGCGATCGAAGAACCCGTACACGATCTCGTTGTAGTCGAGCCGCGCGTCGCCCATGCTGCGCTCGCCGACGATGGTGTCGGCCGTTGCGCGCGTGTACGAACAATGCGTCACCGGCGCGATGACAGCCCACTGCTGGTCCGCGACTGCTGGTGACGCCGTCTTGCGCACGTGGTTGTAGAGCGCGAGGTTCGGCCCCACCGACACGTCGTACCACGACATGAACCACAGGCCAGGCACGTTCAGCTTCTGATCGTCGTGATAGAGCCCGCCGCGGTACCACGCCGCGTCGTTGGGCGCGCGCTGGATCATCCGGCCACCAGTCTCGACCGCCATCTTGGTCTCGAAGATCCCGCGCGGCCCATCGACGTTCTTG
>DATFXR010000401.1:0-8549 GCA_035315685.1 Vicinamibacterales bacterium
GCGGCGAGCATTGTCGGTGCGGCGATTCTCATCGGCACGGCTCGTAGTATTTCGCTCGTGCTCGAAGACGGCCGCGTCGTCGACACGATTCTCAACGGCCTTGCGCAGCCGCTCGAGCGTGTGCCGTTGGTCGCCGCCGCATTGCTCCAGATTCCGGTCCACGCGTTGATTCACCTCGCGGTGCCGAGCGTCAGCGGCCAGGCGGTCCTCACGATGCCTTTATTCGTGCCACTCGCCGATCTCCTCGGCATGTCGCGCCAGGTGCCTGTGCTCGCGTACCAGACCGGGGCAGGACTCGCGGAGACGATCTGGCCGACCAACGGCGCGCTGATGGCGGTGCTCCTCGCAGCAGGTGTGCCGTATCAGCAGTGGATGCGGTTCGTGGCGGGCGCCTTCGCGCTGGCGGTGCTGCTCGGCGTGGCGGCCATCGTCGCCGTACTCTGGATTGGAGCGGGCGGATGAACCGATCCGCCGTCGGCCTCGTCTGACGGAGAGCGCGTGTGCGCAGGAGGAATGAGCATGCTCCGCCTGTTCGTTTTTGGCACGATCGCGACACTTCTCATCGCGGCGCCGCGTTCTGCGTCGGCGGCTGCCGATCCGCTGGTCTCCACTGAGTGGCTGCAGCAGCACCTCAACGACCCGCAGGTGCGCGTCGTCGCGACTGGCGACCGGGGCCGCTTCGACCGCGGCCACATCCCCGGCGCACGGTTTCTCGAGCACATGGACACGCTTGGCAGCGGCCACACGCTGCTGCCGCCGGACAAGCTCGCGGTGGTGCTCGCCAAGGCGGGCGCTGCCGACGGCATCCATGTGGTGCTCTACGGTGACAGTCCGATGACCACGGGCTGGGTGTACATGGCGATCGGGTCAGTCGGACACGAAGGCGACGTTTCGATGCTCGACGGCAGCGTAGAACTGTGGCGGTCGCAGGGACGGCCGGTCGAGACGACGGCGACGCCGCCGGCCGGCGGTACGCTGACGGTCCGTCCAGCGCCGGATCTCGCGGTCGATGCGGCGTGGGTGAGAGCGCACCTCGACTCACCTGCCATCCGGCTGCTCGACGTGCGGACGGCTGGCGAGTGGAGCGGGGGACATCTGCCGAATGCGACGCTCGTCCTCTGGCAGGATCTCTTCGCCGATCAGCGCAACCTCACGTTCAAGTCGCCTGATGACATTCGGGCACTGTTCGCGAAGGCCGGAGTCAAGCCCGATCAGCAGGTGGTCACCTACTGCATGGTCGGCATGCGCGCGAGCCTGATGTACTGGGCGGCTCGATCGGTCGGCCTTCCCGCGCGCGTCTACGTCGGCTCCTGGCAGGACTGGTCGAAGAGCGCGGAGAATCCAGTCGTCCGATAGCCTGACGCGACTGAACGTCGCGCGAAGGCTTCAGCCGAGCGGCGAGCGGACGCTATACACTTGGCCGCATGTTCGAGGTCTGGATGATCGTGCGCCGCCCGCGCGGCGCATCTGACGCGTGACGTTCGTCTTCTTCCTCTCAGGTGCGGCTGGACTCATCTTCGAGATGGTCTGGTTCCACCGCAGCAGCCTGGTCTTCGGCAACAGCGTGTCGGCCGCGACGATCGTGCTCTCCAGCTTCATGGGCGGGCTCGCGATCGGCAACGCGCTCGCCGGCCGCTATTCGCCCGGACGCCGCGATCTTCTCCGCGTGTATGCCGCGCTCGAGGCGATCGTCGCCGTCACCGGCATCGCGCTCAGCTATGGACTCCCGCCGCTTGCCGCCGTGATCGCGCGTCTGACGGCGGACAGGGGTGACGCCGCCGTGAACGCCGTCAGGCTCGGGACGGCATTCATCGTGATGATCGTGCCAGCCACCGCAATGGGTGCGACGCTCCCTGCGCTCGCCGGCGCGCTCGTGCCGTCGCGCGCACAATTCGGACCGATCGTCGGCCGGTTGTACGGCTGGAACACGATCGGCGCCGTGGTCGGCGTCATCGTCACGGAAACCGTGTTGGTCGCTCGCGTCGGCGTCGCCGGCGCGGCATGGATTGCGGCGTCGCTCGACGCGCTTGCCGCGGCGCTCGCGCTGCGGTTCGCGGGACGCGCGCGTCCGGCCCATTCGGCCCCCGCTGCCGACACGGATGGCCGTGTCGCTGCCGCGCTTCCCATTCTCGTCGCCGCGTTTCTCGCCGGCGCTTCACTGCTCGCGCTCGAAGTAGTGTGGCTGCGCTTCCTGTCGATGTACGTCCTGTCGACCACGCTGGCGATGAGCGTGATGCTGGCAGTGGTACTCGCCGCCATCGGTCTCGGCGGCGTCGCCGGATCGTCCTGGCTGGCGCGCGGCGGTGACGGCACGACACGGCCGGCGACGGTCGCATTTCTCGCCGGCTGCGCAACGGTAGCCTCGTACTGGGCATTTCAGTGGACGACGGCGGGCGCCGAGATCGCCGAGCCGCGACGCGTCCTGTGGCTCGCGGCTGCGCTCGCCGGGCCGACCGCGTTTTTCTCCGGCGTGCTCTACACGCTCCTCGCCGCGGAGCTGAGCCGGGCCGTCGCGTCGCCGGCGCGGGCGTCGGCCTGGCTGACCCTGGCGAACACCATCGGGGCGATGTGCGGGCCAGCGATCGCGGCGCTGGTGCTCCTGCCGGCAGGGGGGATGGAGCGTACGATCTTCGGGATCGCGGCCGCCTATTGCGTGATTGGCGTGATCGCGGACGGCGCATCCCTCGCGCACCGGCGAAGCGATGCGAAGACGCTTTATGCGTCAGCCGCCGCCGCCGGGGTCTTGCTGATCATGTTTCCGTTCGGCGTGATGGATCGCACGTATTTTCTGCGCGCCGCCGCGCCGTACACGCTCGACGGATCGCAGATCGTCGCAACCCGCGAGAGTCCGTCGGAAACGATCTTCCTGATGCAGCAGCACTGGCTGGGCCGCGTTGTCTACGACCGGCTGGTCACCAACGGGTTTTCGATGACGGGAACCGGGACGGCCGGCACGCGGTACATGCGCTACTTCGCGTACTGGCCGATGCTGCTGCACGACCCGCCGCTGGCGCGCGCGCTCGTCATCTGCTACGGCGTCGGCGTCACGGCGGGCGCGGTACTCGACATCCCGTCGCTCACCTCGCTCGACATCGTCGAGATCTCACCGGCGATCGTCGCCGCGAGCGACATCGTGTATGCGAACGGCGGCCATCCGCTTCGCGACAGCCGCGTGCATCTGCACCTCGAGGACGGCCGAGTCTTTCTGCAGAGCACGCGCGATCGGTTCGACCTGATCACCGGTGAGCCGCCGCCGCCGCGGACGCCGGGCGCGGTGAACATCTACAGCGAAGAATACTTCCGGCTGATCTACGACCGGCTCGCCGACGGCGGCATCACCACCTACTGGCTGCCGGTCGCGCGGCCGGACCCCGGCACTGACGTCAACACCATCATCCGCGCGTTCTGCAACGTCTTCGCCGACTGCTCGCTGTGGAACGCGACGCCTTCGGACTTCATGCTGGTCGGGACGAGAAATGCGCGCGGACCAGTACGGGCCGAGACATTCAGCGCGGCCTGGAAAGATCCGGCGCGAGCGACGCGACTGCGCGACGCCGGCTTCGAGGAGCCCGAGCAGATCGGCGCCACCTTCCTCGGCGGCGCCGACTATCTCCGCGCGCTCACAGGCGGCACACCGGCCCTGACCGACGACTTCCCGCAGCGAATCGTGCCGACGCCCGCGCGGCGCTCGCTCTCGGATCCGCGATACAAGGACGATCCGAGCGTCATGGCACTGTATGAAGCCGTGCTCGACCCCGATCGCGCGCGTCGCGCCTTTGTCGCGTCGGCACTCGTCGGTCGGCTGTGGCCGACGTCTCTCGCCACCGACAGCCTGCCGTTCTTCGCAGACCAGCGGATTCTCAACCGCGTGCTGTGGGAGGGACCGCGGCCGCTCGCCGAGATCGAGGATCTGCACGCGCTGCTGTCGCACACCGACCTGAGGACGCTGCCGCTGTGGCTGCTGGGCAGCGACATGGTCAAGCAGCGGATCGCGGAGTCGAGCGGCGAGCGGACCGCGGCAACCGAATACGCGCTCGGCCTTGGCGCGCTCAGCGCCCGCGACTACCTTCGCGCGGCCGCTCACCTCGGCGAAGCGGAACGTCGCGGGCTGCGCGAACCGATCGTCCGGGCGCTGCAGGTGTACGCGATGTGCCTGGCGGGAGATGTCGCCACCGCGAATCAGCTCGCCGCTGGTGTATCGCCAGAAACCGACGACGAGACACATTTCTGGAACTGGCTGGCAAAGACCTTCGGCGTCAAGGGAGTCGATAGGCGGTAGTGTCCGGCCTTGGCCGGGCCCAGAGGAGAAGCAACCGCAGAGAGCGCAGAGATCGCAGAAACCTTTTGTACATTGAACAAAGTCTGCGTGCTCCGCGTGCTCTGCGGTTGCTTCCCCTCCCCGCGAATCGAACTGCGCGAGAGATCGCAGATATCTTTTGTACATTGAACAAACTCTGCGTACTCCGCGTGCTCTGCGGTTGCTTTCCCTCCGCGCGATCAGAAATCGAACTGCGCGCCGAACTTCACCAGGCGCCCCTGGAGAATCTGTGTCGGCGCCAGCCAGCTCGTACCGTAGGTCGTGTTGAGCGAGAGGATCGCGCTCGCGTTCAGGACGTTGAAGAGATCCACCGACGCCTGAATTCGGCCTCGCGGCGTGCGGAACATCTTGCCGAAACGAACGTCGAGCTGATTCAGGCGGTCGCCGTACATGGTGCCGGGCGCGATCAGCTGCGCCGCGGCGGTCCCGAGACCGAGCGGGCGATTGAGGTTCTGCACCTGCGCGCTGGTCACGGTGTAGCGCGCGAGGATCTGCGGCCCGGGACGATTCTGCAGCGTGGCGCTCGCCTGCAGGCCCCACCACGGCAGCGGGTAGCTGGCCGCCGCCTTGACGTCGGCCTGGAACGGCGGCTCGACCTGGCAGTAGAGCGTGCTCGGCGTCGTCGCCGCACCGGCGACGGCCGTGCTGCCGAACGGCAACAGGGTGCCGGAAGACGAGGCGAGCACTCCCGCCACCGGCGCATACCCGACCAGCGCACTTCCCGCGACCGCGCAGGTGTCGGTCACCTCGTGGCCAATGCTCGTACCTCCTGAGACGAAGCCGCCGCGGGGCAGCCGCGCCGTCGCGTTGAAGTCGTAGCCGGTGTAGACGTCGCTGACGTCACCGAAGCTGCTCGCCTTCTGGACCGCGTAGAACGGCAGCGTCGCGAACGTATTCGGATTCTGATCCATGAACCCGCAGATCTGATTGCCGCCGCCGTTCGGCAGCCGCGAGTCGACCGGTGCCGTGACGCAGAACGAGCTGAACGACGTCGCCGGCGGATGATTGATGTCCTGGCTGGCGATGAAGTGACCGAACGCGTGTCGCGTGTACTGGAAGTCGACCGCCACACGCGGGTGGAGCTGCTGCTGCACGCCGGCCGACACCTCGCGATCGTTCGGCCGTACGCCGAAGCCGCCGGTGATCGACGGATCGTACTGCGCGGCGACGTTGAGCGATCCCAGTGGTTGATTGAGCTGACCGCACTCGCCGTTCTGCGCCGGGTTGCCGAGCGTGCAATCGGGCAGGAAGTTGCCGTTGGTATCGGTCCATGACCGCGCGGCGCTGTTGATCGACGTGTTGACGCGGTTGTTCAGCGTCGCCATGTTGGTCGATTCGCTGGCGACGTACTGGCCGTAGTTGGCGCGCGCGACGGTCCTGCCGTTGCCGAACAGATCGAAGGTCGCGCCGACGCGCGGCGACAGATCCTTCCAGCTCGGGACGTCGTAAATCGGATCGTACTGCCGCGCCGCGACGAACGGGATCGCCGCCAGGTTCTGCGCCGGCACGTAGGCGTCGTGGTAGTCGAAGCGGATGCCGAGATTCAGCGTCAGCCGATCGACGGTCCAGCGATCCTGCGCGTAGATGCCGAGTGCCGACTTCAGGTGCTCGGTGTCGATCAGCGGACGCGCGTACTCGGTGATCGTGGTCGGAATGCCGCGGAGGAACGTCCAGGCCTGCGACTGGTTGGTGTCGTAGCGGTAATTGCGCGTGCCCCACATGTCCTGCATGCCGACGCGGAACGCGTGGCTCCCGGTCACGTAGTTCGCGGCAAAGCGCATGTTGTATTGATGGTTCGCCGCGGTCGTGAACACGTTGGCGGCGCCGTAGAGCATGCCGAGCGACGAGTCGGTCTTCGACACCACCGCATCGGGTCCGAGCCCGTTGATGTTGTACGGCTCCGGACCGAAGATCCAGGTCTCGTTATAGAAGGTGAAGCCGCCCTCGAACAGCAGCTTGTTGGTCATCGGGTTGGTCCACGTGGACTGCAGCAGATACTCGGGCGAGTGCGTGAAGTAAACGCCCGCTTCCGGTGAGTTCGTCGCGCTGCACTGGTTGCAGTCGACCAGCCGCTGGTTGAAATGGCTGAAGAAGGTGAACTTGTTGCGCTGCGACGCCTGCCAGGTCAGGTTTGCCGTCTCGCCGCGCGTCCACGTGTCGCCGCCGATCGTCTGATTCGCCAGGTCCTGCGAGTTCGGCACGAGCGTCGTCGGATGGAACGCGTCGCCGTACGAGCAGCCGCTGACGGTGGCGCAGTACTGCGGCGCGCCCGGCCGCAGGTTCGTGAACATGCCGGCGACGTAGTTCTGCGCGCCGTTGTAACGGAACCCGGCCAGGAACCACAGCTTGTCCCTGACGATCGGACCGCCGAGCACCGGGTTCAGGTCCCACAGCTTGTTGACGCGATTGACCGCCTTCAGCCCGCGGTCGATCAGATCCTGGGTCAGGTTGTCGCTCTGCAGGCTGGTGTTGGTGAAATTCGTGAAGAGATAGCCGTGGTAGGCGTTGCCGCCCTCCTTCGCGATGATGTTGGTGAGGACGCCGCTCGATCGCGACTCGGCGGTGAGGCCGCTGGTCGTCACCGCCATCTCCTGCACGGTTCCGGTGTTGACGACGAGCGTGGTGTTGTAGCCGCCGCCGGTGTTGTTCATGTTGTTGAACGGCATCCCGTTCATCACCAGCGGCATCTGATCCGATCGGCTGCCGTGCACCGACAGCGTCTGATAGCGATCGCCGCCGGTGCCGCCGACGTCCTGTGAGCCGAGCGCGATCTGCACGCCGGGCACGAGCACGCTCAGGTTCTGGAAGCTGCGCCCGGTCGGCAGCGCGTCGATGATTTCATGCGTCAGCGATTTGCGCTGCGTGACGCTCTGCGTGTCGATCAGCGGGCTCTCGGCAGTGACGGTCACGGTCTCCTCGACCGCTCCGACGCGCAGCTCGACGTTGACCGTGGCGGTGAAGTCGGACGTGAGCACGATGCCGTCGCGCTTCAGGGTGTTGAACCCCGGGAGTGTGAAGACGACGGTGTAGGTGCCCGGCCGCAGCTCGATGATCTTGTAGTTGCCCTGGCCGTCGCTCGTGGCGGTGCGCACTTTCTCGATCAGCACCGGGCTCGACACTTCCACCGTCACGCCCGGCAGCACCGCACCGCTGGTGTCCTTCACCTGACCGGCGATGCTGCCGGTCTGCGCGAACGCCGCGCTCGCGCCGGCGAGCGTGCAGACGAACACGATCGCACTCACGCGCTTCCACAATGTCGACATCTCTCCCCCTTCTTCAATGGGCGAAAAACGTCCGAAACATAGGGTGCCCGCCGCGCACTGTCAAGCGATTACCGGCAGCGTGCGCTCGTCAGAACAGGCGCGGCAGGACGGCCGGCACGCGCGCGGCGTAGCGGTCGAACTCGGCGCCGAACGTGTCGCGCAGCAGCGCTTCCTCGCTGCGTACACGGATCCTGGTGCCGATCGCGAACACGACGAGCGCGGGCAGCAACCCGATCCAGTGGGTGAGCGCGAGTCCGGTCGCCACGAGCATGCCGAGCATGCCGGCGTAGATCGGATTGCGGACGCGCCCGTACGGTCCTTCAGTGATCAGCTGGTGCCCTTCGATCACGCGGGCGGTATAGGCCCACTGCCGTCCGAGCGCACGCACCGCGGCCATCACGAGCCAGACCGAACCGAACGCGAGCGCGACAGTGAGCGCGCCGACAACCGTCTCGACTGCCGGCGGCATCGGAACGATCGGCGCGAACATCGGACGCTGGATCGCCCAGATCAGCAAGAACGCGACCGCCTGCAGGACGATGCCGAGCGCCGAGCGGCGGTCTTTCTTCACCGACTCCCGCCGTGACGGCCGTTTGTGGGTGAGGAAGACCGCGGCGAAGACCAGCCAGCTCAGGATCACCAGCGCGAGGACAGCGGTCGCAATAGTGTCGTGGTACGGGACGCCCAAGATGATGTGCATGGCGCGCGCGCCTCAGTGTCGATGATTCACTGCGACTCGAACCAGTTCCTCGAGATCGTCGATCTTGTCCATCGCCGCATTCAGCTTGCGCGACAGCGCCTGCACTTCGGCTTCGGCACGGCGATTGACCGCGAAATCGAGCTCGCCGCGCAGCCGATCCTTCGTGTCCTGACGGTTCTGGCTCATCATGATCACCGGCGCCTGCAGCGCGGCGAGCATCGAGAGCAGCAGGTTCAGCAGGATGAACGGGTACGGATCCCACGCGCGC
>DATFXR010000402.1:0-10397 GCA_035315685.1 Vicinamibacterales bacterium
CGGCGATACGCGAGCCGCGCCATCCTCGAAAGAATCGTCGTCGCGCACGCGGGTTCGTCGGCGGCCGTTTTCGGCGCACAGATGAAGATCGCTCGACGCGACGGCTTCTGCGCCAGCGAACCCGACACGGTGTAGGGTCCGCCGATCTGCACCGAGCCGACGCTCGCGTAGCCCATGTACACCTGGTCGTCGGTGATCACGCGCCCCCGCTGCAGGGGCTGCGGCAGACCCTCGGGCTCCCACAACTGCCGCACGAACGAGATGCCGACCGTGTGCGAACCGGCGGTCACCGGCGCGCGGACGGCCAGCCCCGCGTCGCCACCGACCTGCATGTACTTTTCCCACGAGTCGTCGCCGGCAAATCCCGGCTCGCCGTCGCCGGCGTAGCTCGAGGCGGCGGGACGTCCGGTTGCGCCCCCGCCGACCGTGAACCGCCTCAACAGCTTGCCGTCGATGCGGACGTCGAGCTGCTGCGGCCAGCCCATGCCCTTGATGTAGTCCTGATACTGGCGCTGGAGGCGCACTTTGATCGCGTATTCGCCATCCACCGGAAAATCGTGGTGAATCGCCAGGCCGCCGCGCGATCCGAACGGCAGATCTTCGCTCTGTCGATCCTCCTGGACCACGTGCAGCGGGATCTCGAACGTCGCAACGCCGGGACTGGCCGGCGGCAGTCCGGTCGCAAGGCGCGTGACCTGCCGCGCAACCGACAGGTAGCGTTCGAGGTGGGCGGGCGAGATCGAAAGCGCGTCCGCGAAGTTGTCGAAGCTGCCATCAGCGGTTTCGTCGCCGGGCAACAGCGGCGTGACGTCCACGCTCGCTGCGTCGAACGCAAAGAGATCGCGGATCGCGTTGTTGTACTCGGCACGATTGAGACGATGAACGGGGATCGTGCGACCGGGATTCGGATGGCTCGCCCACGCGCGATCGATGTCGCGTTCCAGGCCGCTGGCGAGCGCGTGATAGGTCGCCACGTCGGGCCGCGGCCGCCCCGGCGGCGGCATCGAACCGGCGCGCAGTTTCGCGATCACCCGTTCCCACAACTCGGGATTGACGGCCGGGGTTGTCGCGTCGACACTGTCGAGCGCCAGCCCGGCGGTGTGCAGTCGCTCGTTATGACAACCGATGCAGTAGCGATCGAGAACCGGGCGGAGAGGCGCCAGATCCGCGGGCGCGGCCGGCACCTGCGTGTAGATCGTCGCGGTTGACGCGAGGCATCCACAGACGGCCAGCGTAAAGATCGATGCGCGCATGCCTCGGGCACACACCTCCTGCGTCATTCTGCCCGAGCCGTCGACCGGAGTAAAGACGAAGGCGCAGCCGAAAACCGCGGTCGACGTGGCGCAACCGGCAGAGTCTGTCTTATGCTTCAGCCTGCCGTACCGTCGCGAATTCAAGGGAAATCCGGACGAAGAGACGCGCACGAGCTCGACGCGGCACGTCAGCCGGCGGACTCCTGCCGCTCACGATCTGCGGCGAAACGAAAGGCCGCGGATGATGGCGTCCGCCGTCCGGCGCGCGACATGTCGGCCGAGGGCATCGATGCGTTTCCGACTGAGCGCTGTAGCTGGAGTGCTGACATCGTTTCTCGCGGCGCCCTCGGCCACGATGCAGCAGGCGCCGCCAGCCCGCGGTAACGGCGACTGGCCGATGTACCGCCACGACGCGGCCGGAACAGGTCATTCGCCGCTCACGCAGATCACGCCGGCGAACGTCGCGAAGCTGGCGCGTCTGTGGGTCTATCGATTACAGGGCGGCACCCCTGCCGCGCCACCCGGACGAGGCGGCGCTGGCGGAGGCGTCAATTCCGAGGCCACCCCGATTGTCGTCGACGGCGTCTTGTATCTGCCGGCCGCGAATCGCGTCGTCGCACTGGAGCCCGAAACCGGAAAAGAGCTCTGGCAGTATCCGGTCAGCGGCGGAGCCCCGTCGCGCCGCGGCGTCGCGTACTGGGGCGGGGACAGCAGCCATCCGCCGCGCATCATCTTCACAGCAGGCCGCCGTCTGATCGCGCTCGACGTCAAGACCGGCTCGCCGGACAAAGGCTTCGGCCGCGACGGCGAAGTCGACCTTGGTGTGCCGTATAACTCGGTGCCGTTCATTCACGGGCACGTGGCCGTCGTCGGTGCCAACACGCCGCCCGGCGCGATCGGCGGGATCGGAAACCCTCGCGCCTTCGACGTGCGCACGGGGGCAAAGATCTGGGAGTTCAGTTCCGTTCCGCCGCCCGGCCAGGTGGGTCACGACACGTGGCAGGGCGACAGCTGGAAGGATCGGCTCGGCGTCAACGCGTGGCCGTTTTATTTCACGCTCGATGAGCAGCGCGGGCTCCTCTTCGTCCCGCTCGCGTCGCCGATTCCGGGCGCGTACGGCGGCGATCGCAAAGGCGCCAACCTGTTCGGCAATTCAGTGGTCGCCATCGACCTCGACACCGGAAAGTACCGCTGGCACTTCCAGACGATCCATCACGATTTGTGGGACGCCGATCCGCCCGCACCGCCGGGACTCTTCGACATCTCGCGCAACGGCCGCACGATTCCCGCGCTCGCGCTGACGACGAAGTCCGGGTACCTCTACATCCTGAATCGCGTGACCGGCGAGCCGGCATTCGGCGTCGTGGAGCGCGACGTGGCAAAGAGCGAAGTGCCCGGCGAATTCGCGTTCCCGACGCAGCCGATTCCAGTGAAACCGCCGCCAATCGCTCGCACCGCGTACACGCCTGCTGATCTCGTCGCGGACGTCGACACGACGGCGGAGCATGCGGCGGCGTGCAGAGAGGTCGTCGAGAAGAACGGCGTCTACAATTCGGGGCCGTTCACTCCGTGGGCGTACCGCGCGCCAGGTGCACCGCCGAAGACCGCTGTCGTGTTCCCGGGCGGACTCGGCGGTGCCAACTGGGGCGGCACCGCGTTCGCGCCGCAGCCCGGCTACCTGTTCGTCGCGACGCAAGATGTCGGCGCGCTCGGCTGGATGGAAAGCAAGGACGGATCACTGGTGTCGTTCGACAAGGCGTCGCCGGAGCGTCAGGTCGGCCGCGGGGTCTTCGACGTCAGAATCAACGGCGTGAGCTGGCCGTGTCAGAAACCACCATGGGGCCGGCTGCTGGCCGTCAACGCGACGACGGGCGACATCGCGTGGCAGACGCCGCTCGGGATCACCGAACAACTTCCGCCCGGCAAGCAGAACACCGGCCGCCCGCTCGTCGCCGGACCGATCGTCACGGCGGGCGGCGTCGTGTTCATCGGCGCGACCGACGACAACCGCTTCCGCGCGCTCGACGCGCGCAGCGGCCGCGAGCTCTGGACGACAACGCTCGAGCGCCGCGGCAACGCAGATCCAATCACGTATCAGGGAAAGGACGGCAAGCAGTACGTCGCCATCGTCGCAACGGACACGCTGATTGTGTTCGCGCTGCCGTGACCACGTGCGCGAAAGCAACCGCAGAGATCGCAGAGCGCGCAGAGTTCTTTGTGCTCGCGCCGGGTTGCGACATCTGGTTCCACATCGGTCGTGTCCGGCTTCAGCCGCACTTCCCGCGGAAGAAAGCACAACCGCACGGGCGAAGAACCCAGAACCGGATTCGTAAAAAAAGCTTCTCCGCGGTCTCTGCGTTCTCTGCGGTTGCTTTCCCTCTCCGAACTAGAACTCCGCGAGGGCGAACGCAGTCAACGAGGTGCCGACCGGCATCAGCACGTATTGTTTGTCGTCCACCATGTAGGTGATCGCGCCGGCGTAGAGCGACGAGCCGGTCTGGAAGTGCCACAGGTTCTTGCCTGTCTTCGCGTCGAACGCCATCAGGTTCCCTGATCCGCCGGCGAAGACGAGTCCGGACGCCGTTGACAGTACCCCGGCCCATGACTGGCTCGTGTAGGGGAACTCCCATCGCTTTTCACCCGTCGCCACGTCGATCGCGCGCAGCGCGCTGAACTGCGTCTCGCCGAGCCGCTGCACCGCGCCGCCGCGGAATGCCTCCCCCGGCGTGTAGTCGTCTTTCCACGTGAAGAAGATGCCGCACGACTCGCGTGCGGTGACAAAGAACAGCCCGAGCGACGGATCGAAGGACGGCGGCATCCAGTTGGTCCCGCCTGATTGATCCGGGCACACTTTCGTGCCCTCCTCGCTCGGCACGCTGTTCGGCAGCAGCATCGGCCGGCCGTCCGGTCGAACCTGCTTGGCCCACGTCGTCTGGATGAACGGTTTTGCGCGAACCAGCTTGCCGGTCGCGCGATCGAGCACGTAGAAAAAGCCGTTGCGATTCGCGAAGAGAACGACTTTCTGCTGCGCGCCGTTGATGGTGAGGTCGGCCAGCACCGGCATCTGCGTCGAGTCGTAGTCCCAGATGTCGTGCGGCGTGAACTGATAGTGCCACCGCAGCTTGCCGGTGTCTGCGTCGAGCGCGACGATGGACGCCGTGTACAGGTTGTCGCCTTCGCGCTCGAGCCCGTTGTAGTCGGGCCCGGCGTTGCCGGTGCCCCAGTAGACGAGATTCAGCTCCGGATCGTAGGCGCCCGGCACCCAGATCGATCCGCCGCCGTGTTCCCAGGCCTTGTCATCGGTGCCGCGCCAGGTGCCGTGTCCGGGATCCTCCGGACCGGCGGTCGTGTAGAACCGCCACACCTGCTTGCCGCTCTGCACGTCGTAGGCGGCGATGAATCCGCGAACGCCGTACTCCGCGCCCGCAACACCCACGATCACTTTGTCCTTCACGACCAGCGGCGCCGTGGTCCCGCTGTAGCCATTGCGGAAGTTGGCCATCGCCGTGTCCCACTCGATCGCGCCGGTCTTGCGGCTGATCGCGACGACGTGGGCGTCGAGCGTCGTCTTGAAGAGGCGATCGCCCATCACGCCGAAGCCGCGGTTGACCAGTCCACAGCATGCGATGAGGCCACTCGGCAGGTCGCGCCGGTATCGCCAGATCTGGCGGCCGGTGCGCGCGTCGATCACCCAGCCGGTGTCGAGCGGCCCGGTCACGTAGACCACGCCGTCGAGCGCCAGCGGCGCCGCTTCGAACTTGCCGAGCGTGTCGGTCTGGAACTGCCACTGCGCCACCAGGCGGTTGACGTTCGCGGGTGTGATCTGCGTCAGCGGGCTGTGGCGATGGTTGCCGTAGTTGCCCGAGTAGGTCAGCCAGCGCGTCGGGTTCTTCAGCCCGTCGCGTAGATCCTCGGGCGTCACCTGCGTAGACGAAGGCTGCTGCGCCGCGACCGACAACGAGATTGCAGTGGCGGCGAGCACAAGAAAAGCAACCGCAGAGCGCGCGGAAAACGCAGAGACTTGTTTTTTCTGCGCTCTCTGCGTTCTCTGCGGTTGCTTTTCCGCGGTTGCGTAGACGCTGCGGACGATCACGGTGCGCATGCTGCCCTCATATATACGTGGCCGCGGCCCAGGCCGACCGCGTCAGTCCGGCTGAAGCCGGACACTACCGAAGCCCAATTTGAGCTGGCGCCTGGTGTTGCCCCAGCCCCCAGCCCCCAGCTCCCAGCCCGCGGGCTATCGCGTCGCTTCAGCCGTTCCGCGGAGCGTCGTCAGGTACCGCACCAGATCGTCGAGATCGCGATCGTTCATCCGATCGGGCGCATACACCGGCATCAGCGACTGCTTGTCGAGCGTCACTTCGGCCAGGGTCGATTTCAGATAGCCCTGCAGGCGCTCGCGCGTGTCCATGATCTGAATCGAGAACTCGTCCTCGTTCTTTTTCACGCCGCGGATCCGCTCGCCGGTTCGCGTGACGAGCGTCACCGGCTCATAGCCGGGACGGATGAACGCGTTCGATCCCCGCACCTTGCCAATGAGCCCCGCGCGCGGCCGCGCAGCCCCGATCCGTGACAAATCCGGACCAAGCTGGCCGCCGCGCCCGTTGACCACGTGGCAGCTGCTGCAGTTTGCGCGGAAGATCCGCTCGCCATTGGCGGCATCGCCCGTCGGAGGCGCGGTCGGGACGGCGCCCAGGGTGCGGATGTAGGCGAGCACCTGCCAGATGTCCTTGTCGAGCACGCGCTGCGGATCGGCGCCGATCATCTCGGTGCCCGGGACGCCGCGCCGCACGATGTCGAACATGCGGGCGTCGGTGCCGCCGGCAGCCCAGAAGCCGGTGAGGTCGGGACCGAGGTAGCCGTGCGCGTCGGGTCCGTGGCAGCCGGCGCAGCGGTTGCGAAACATCGCGCCGCCGTTGCTGATCGCCTGGGCGTTTCCTTCGAGCGGGTTTTTCGCGGGCCGCGCCTCGCGCGGCGTCGCGGCCTCCTGCGCCGCCGCCGCGACGCCACACGCAATCGCCAGCACGATCGCCGTCACCGCCACACATCGGCTCATGACCGCCTCGCTTCGCAGATGTTGCCGATGAGATACACCCGAAGCGGGCGGGGGTCAAGACATCCGTGTGGGGCGCGGCGGGACTGAGCCGATCAGCGGCTCACGGCTGGGACGGAGTGTCGCCGCCAGACGAACCGGCAGACAGGACGCGGCCGTCGGCGAGCGTCACGAGGCGAGCGTTCGCCCTGCTCGATCCATCTTTCGCCCCCGCCCCGCGAATGGTCACCTCGTCGCCGACGTGCACGGTATCCGCGCGCCATCCGCATCCCAGCAGCGCCTTGGGGCCGGCGAGCTCGACGCACCAGTGCGTCACCGTGCCGGAGTTGTCAGTGACGTCGAGGTAGCAGTGCGCGTGAGGATTGGTCCACTCGAGCTTTGTGACGACGCCGGTGAGCACCAGCGGCTTGTTCGCGTCGTACTCGGCCGCGAACGAATGATGGGCCACGACAGGGGCGCCAAGGACGAGCCCGATTCCGGAGATCAGCGCGAGGAACTTCGCGTGCATGCTTGTCCTCCGGGAGGCCCGGGAGGAACAAGAATAGAGAGGTGGCGATCGTGCCTTCAATGATCCTTGGTGGGGCGAGTCGTCAAATAGTCGCAAGAAAAGCATTAAATAAACGTAAAAGACGCCGCTCGCTTATTGATTCCCCTGTAAATCGCCTGGTGATTTCAGAAAGAACAATTCCGAAGAGCACTCTCATGGCATCAGTCGTTCGCGTCTCACCGACACTCGGTGGTCGAAACGATCTCTGTCGTGACCGCGTGCTGGTCGCACGGATTCGCGGTATCGCAGGTGTGTGCCTCGCTGCGCTCGCGACTGTGGCGGCGCTGCGCGGCAGCGCGGTCGTCGCGCGTGCCGATGCGCCCGCGATCGACGTCGCGCGATCGCAGCTCACGATCTCCGTCTCCAAGTCCGGTTTTTTCTCGGCATTTGCCGACAACCATGTGATTCGTGCGCCGATCGCTCAGGGATCGCTGTCGGCGGCGGCGCCGTTGTCAGTCGCGATCACGGTGCGCGCCCGAGATCTCCAGGTGGTCGATCCGGCGCTGGCCGCAGACAAGCGCCGCGAGGTCCAGACGCGCATGCTCGGACCGGAAGTGCTCGACGTCGACAGTTATCCGCAGATCACGTTCACGTCGACGACCGTCGAATCGGCCGGCACCGACAAATGGAAGGTCGAGGGCAATCTGTCGTTGCACGGCACGACCAGGCGCGTGTCGCTCGACGCGGCGCTGTCACAAGGCGCCTATCGCGGTAGCGTGCGCATCCGGCAGCGTGACTTCGGCATCACGCCGATCAGCATCGCCGGCGGTACGGTCAAGGTGAAGGATGAAGTCGTGGTGGAGTTCGTGATCGTCCCGGGCTAGGCGCTCGCTTCGCTCGCGTAGGTCAGGTAGGCCAGGTAAGCCAGGTGGGTCGCGCGATGTGCCCAGACTGGCCGGCCATCCGACCTATCTGGCCCACCCGACCTACCTGACCCACATTCAACCAGATGGTATACTGTCAACCCATCGGTTGAATGACGAGGAGCGCCATGGCTGACATCCGGCACGCACTTCCGATCGACGCCACGCCAGAACGGGTTACCCAGCTCGTATCGTCTGCTGAAGGTCTCGCCACGTGGTGGGCCGAGGACGTGGTGCGCGTGGGCGGCGCAGACACACTCGAGCTCGGCTTCTTCGACCGGAGCACCGTGTACCGGCTCGTGCGGGCGCCGGAACCCGACGGCGTCCGGTGGCACTGCGAAACGGGCAGCGAGTGGGCTGGCACCGACCTCGTGTTCCGCCCGAGGCCCAAGGGCAGTCAGACGCAGCTCGAGTTCTCGCACGAGCGTTGGGCGAGCGAGACGCCGTACTTCGTGTCGTGCAACACCACCTGGGGCCACCTGATGTTCAGGCTCAAAGAGGCCGCCGAAGGCGCCGGGGCCCGGCCGCTGTTCACGAAGTCGGGCATGGACACCCACGCGGCGCGGCTCTATTGATTCCGGTTCGTCCGTCATGACCCCACGGCGCAGCGCGGTTGATCTCGATCAGGCCTTCGCCGCGCTCGCGCACCCGGTCCGGCGCCGCATCCTCGAGTCGACGATTCGGAAGGGACGCCGCATCACCGAACTGAGCGACGACTTCGACATTACCCTCGCCGCCGTGTCGAAGCACGTCAAGGTCCTGGAACGGGCGCGCCTCGTGTCGCGGGAAATTGCCGGCCGCGATCACCTCATTCGTGCGCGGGCCGAAGAGCTGCTCGCCCTGCGCGCATGGATCGATCGCCAGACGGCGTTCTGGCAGCGCGCCCTCGGACAGCTCAAGGCCGATCTCGAGTCCGCATGACTTCGCCTCGCGTCGAAGTGGCGATCACGATTCGGGCGCCGCGCGAGCGCGTGTTCGACGCCTGGCTCGACCCCGACCGTCTCGCCCGCTTCCTCTGCGCAGGCGCCACGCATGTCGCCCGCATCGAGGTCGACGCGCGCGAAGGCGGCCAGTTTCATGTGGTCATGGCGAGCGACCGCGGCGAGTACGACCACCGCGGGCAATATGTGGAGATCGCGCGGCCCGAGCGGCTCCGCTTCACCTGGGCCTCCGCCGCCACCAACGGTGTTGCCACCGACGTGACGGTGAGCTTCGAAGAGATCGACCAGGGAACGCGAGTCACGCTCGTGCACATCGGCCTGCCCTTGGACGCCGCGACCGAGTACAGGAATGGATGGCAGAGCATTCTGCGGAAGTGCCGGGACGAGCTGCTCGTCGACACGCCGCGCTGACGCCGCGCACCGTACAATTGCGCCATGCTGCGCAGGTGTTTCGCTACATTCGTGTGCGTCGCGGCGGTGTCGTCGGGGCCGCGCATCGTCGCCCAGTCGATTCCAGCTGATACGTTCTCCGGCCTGAAGGCGCGGTCGATCGGTCCGGCAGTCGCGTCGGGCCGCGTGATGTCCGTCGCCGTCGATCCGACCAACAAGGCGATCATCTACATCGGCTCTGCCTCCGGTGGCGTCTGGAAGACGGTCAACGGCGGCGCATCGTGGCAGCCGATCTTCGACACGCAGGGATCGTTCTCGATCGGTTGGGTCACCGTCGATAACCGGCGGCCGAACGTCGTCTGGGTCGGCACCGGCGAACGCAACGCGCAACGGTCGGTTGGGTACGGCGACGGCGTCTACAAGAGCGAGGACGGCGGCCGCTCCTGGACCAACGTCGGCCTGAAGGCGTCCGAGCACATCGGCCGCATCGTGATCAGCCCGAAGGACAGCGACACCGTCTATGTTGCCGCCCAGGGCCCGCTCTGGGCGCCGGGCGGCGACCGCGGCCTGTACAAGACGAGCGACGGCGGGAAGACGTGGACCCAGGTGCTCAAGATCTCGGACAACACGGGCGTCACCGACGTCGTTCTCGACCCGCGGAACCCCGAGGTCGTCGTCGCCGCCGCGTACCAGAGACGCCGCACGTTTTATACGCTGATCGACGGCGGACCTGAGAGCGCGATTCATCGCAGCACCGACGGCGGGAAGACGTGGCACAAGGTCAGCAAAGGCCTGCCCGAAGAGCAGCTCGGGCGGATCGGTCTCGCGATTTCGCCGGTCGATCCCGACGTGCTCTACGCGAACGTCGAGGCGGCGAACCGCAAGGGCGGCATCTTCCGATCGTCGGACAGCGGCGTGACGTGGGAGAGGCGCAGCGACTACAACCAGGGCTCGATGTACTACGGCGACGTGTTCGCCGATCCGATCGATGTCGATCGCATCTATGTCCCCGACGTGATCTTCCAGGTCTCCGACGACGGCGGCAGGACGCTGCATTCGCTGGGCCAGCGCCACATGCACGTCGACAATCACATCATCTGGGTCGATCCCGACGACGCCAGCCACCTGCTCGTCGGCAACGACGGCGGTCTGTATCGTTCGTACGATCGAGCGGGCACATGGACGTTCTTCTCGAATCTGCCGCTGGCGCAGTACTACGACGTCGACGTCGACAACGCGTCGCCCTTCTACAACGTCTACGGCGGGCTGCAGGACAACAACTCGCTCGGCGGACCCTCGCGCACGCGATCGGAGCACGGCATTCTCAATCAGGACTGGTTCGTCACGCAG
>DATFXR010000403.1:0-2273 GCA_035315685.1 Vicinamibacterales bacterium
CCGGTGCAGTCGGCGATCACGCCGGGGTTGCGGGCATCGTCTTCCTTGATGTTGAAGACGATCTTCATCAGATCCGAGCCGATGTCGGCGATCTTCGTGAAGATGCCGCCGGCGATGCGGAGCGCCGCCGCGCCGAGCGACTCACCGATGGCGAAGCCGATGAAGCAGGGGCCGGCGTAGTCGCCCGGGATGAACAGCAGGATGCACAGCATCAGGAACAGCTCGACGCTGATCAGCAGCATGCCGATGCTCATGCCGGCGCGCAGCGGAATCGCATAAATCGGGAACGGCTTGCCGCGCAGGCTCGCGAACGCGGCGCGCGAGTTGGCGAACGTGTTCACCCGGATCCCGAACCAGGCGACGCCGTAGCTGCCGGCGATGCCAATCAGGCTGAACAGCAGGATGATCGGCAGCGTGACACCGATCGATTTTCCCGGTACCGGCGCGAGCCAGCCGAAGTAGGCGGCAATGATCACCGCGATGAATGCCCAGAGCACCAGGATGAACTTGCCTTGGGTGATGAGGTAGGTCTTGCACGTCTCGTAGATCAGCTCGGACACTTCGCGCATCGACGAGTGCACTGGCAGGTTCTTCAGCTGCGTGAACGTCAGCAGCCCGAACAGCAGGCCCGCCGCGCACACCACGAGACCGCCCATCAGCATCGTGCGTCCGTTGATTCCGGAGAAGGTGACCGTCGACAGATCGGGCAGCACCAGGTTCGCTTCACCGCCCTGGTGCGCCGCCGCGGCCGGCCGCACCGGCTGCTGCGCCGTCTCGAGCTGGTCGGCGCGTGCAGCCTGAAGCGGTCGTGGCAGCGCGAGCGCGACGCCGCAGAGCAGCACCGCCAGAAACAGGGCAGACGCTCGCCCGGATAGTCGCTGAACGATGACAATCATCAAACCTCGCTGAAGACGCACAAAAGCCGCGATTATAGACGTACCTCGGGCGGCAGCGCCATGCCGCCGGTGAGGAAGATCCGGATGCCGTCTTCGACCGTGATGTCCGGGAACAGCGCCCGCGAGCGCTCCACGATCACGACGTCACCGAGATACAGGTTGTTGGTCGGCAGGTAGACCGCGATCAGCGGCTCGGGCCCGTTGCCGCGATCGACGGTGAACTCGCGCGTCTGAAATCCGAGCACGTAGCCGCGCCGCGGATCCTCGACCATCACGACGCGCTTGAAGCTCGACTCGTTGTCCGGCGCGAACGCCGCGAGCAGCTGCTTGACCGGCGAGTAGATCGTCTTGAACACCGGTATCTTCAGCAGCCACGCCTCGCCGCGCGCCAGCACGCGGCGGCCGATCACGTTCCGCGCAATCGCGCCGACCACCACGATCACGATCGCCGTCGACAGCGTGCCGAGACCGGGAATGCGCCGCCCGATCAGCCGGTCGTAGAGCGGGGTGGTCGCGCCGTCGACGACGTTGAAGATCCAGATGAGCGCCGCGACGCTGATGAACAGCGGCACGGTGACGAAGAAGCCGGCGACGAAGCTACGCCGCAGCCATTGCATAGATCGCGATCAGCATCACGAGGCCGAGCCCGATGCGGTACCAAGCGAACGGCGCGAAACCGTTGCGCCGCACGTATGCGAGGAACGGCCGCACGACCAGCGCCGAGGCGATGAACGCCATCACGAACCCGACGGCGATTTCCTCGACCCGCGCCGCGCCGAGCTCGTGCCGCGCGTCGACCAGATCGTGCGCGAACGCCGCCATCATCGTCGGCATCGCCAGGAAGAACGAGAACTCCGCCGCCGCCGGCCGATCGACGCGCAGCAGCATCGCGGCGACAATCGTGCCCCCGGATCGCGACACGCCGGGAATCAGCGCCAGCGTCTGCCCGAGCCCGACCAGGAATGCCCGGCCGATCGGAATCCGCTCGGCGTCGAGCACGTCGGCATGCGGCCGCAGCCGCTCGACCACCAGCATCACCACGCCGCCGACGATGAACGCGACGGCGATGATTGTCAGGCTTCCCTGGAGCACCTGCTTCACGAATTTCGAAAACAGCGCGCCGACGACCAGCAACGGGATCACCGCGACGATCACCGCGATGGCGAAGTTGCGCGCATCGGGATCCGCGCCGAGGCTCGACACGATGCGGACGATTTTCTGCCGGTAGAGCCACATCACCGCGAAAATCGATCCGAGCTGGATCATCGTCGTGAACACGCCGCCCGGATCGTCGAAGCCGAGCAGCCGGTTGCCGATCAGCAGGTGCGCGGTCGACGAGACCGGCAGGAACTCGGTGATGCCCTGGACGATCCCGAG
>DATFXR010000404.1:0-5111 GCA_035315685.1 Vicinamibacterales bacterium
ACCGCCTGCTGTCCGATGATCGCGCGGCCAAGCTCGTCGCGAAGGCGTGACGCGAGGCCTTGCGCCTCGTCGAACGTCATCCGGGAAATTGTATCAGCGGGTCTTACCTCGTCCATCAGCCGAACTGGCGAAGCTCTTGCCATACCAAACTGCCTGGTGAAGTGATGCGTTGTGAATCGAAGACCCTCACGGCGCTGGCCATCGCGTGCGCGGCGCTGATATCGAGCGCCTGCAGCAAGACGGAAACGTCGATTACCTCGCCTTCGGCAACGCCGGCCCGCTGTGACCTGACGGTCACGAGCAATCCTGCCTCGTTTCCATCCCCCGGTGGACAGGGCGCTTTGACGATTACGACCGCGCGCGACTGCACCTGGTCGATCGCAAGCGACGCGCAGTGGGTTGCGATCGCCGGTGACCGGAACGGTCAGGGTGAGGCGACCGTCGCGTATTCGGTCGCCGCGAATCCGGCCCCGGCCGCCCGTTCCGCGGCCATCGCGGTGGGTGGGAAAAGCGTATCAGTCAGCCAGCAGCCTGCTCCCTGCATTTACTCTTTATCGCGCATCGATGACACCATTGGGGAATCCGGAGGGAGACTCAGTGTCGCCGTGACCACACTTGCCGGCTGCGGATGGACCGCCGCGAGCACCGTGGCCTGGATCGGCGTCGCGCTCGGCCAGTCGGGCAACGCCAATGGAACTGTGGCACTCGCCGTCGCTGCGAACAGCGGCGCCGCTCGCGTGGGTCGGGTAACCATCGCCGGGCAGAACTACACGGTCACGCAGTCGGCAGCGCCGGCCCCACCACCGCCTGCGCCGACACCGACACCGACACCGACGCCGACGCCAACGCCACCCCCGCCCACGCCGACGCCCACGCCCACGCCCACGCCAACGCCGCCGCCGCCAACACCAACGCCGACGCCGACGCCGACCCCCCCGCCACCGCCGGCGCCGACGCCCGCACCCGCGCCGCCGCCGGCCCCTCGGCACGTCGACTTCTCGGGAAAGATATCCAGCCTGTCGGGAAGCTGTCCGACGGTGACGTTCACCGCGGGCGGAAGCACCATCTCGGTGAACGGCTCGACCAGTTTCAAAGACTCCAAGTGCAACGACTTGAGAAACGGCCGCTCAGTTGACGGCGAAGGCGATGTGCAATCGAACGGCACGATCACGGCGACGAAGATCTCGGTGGACAAATGAAAACGCAATGTAAATCGCGAGCCGCGGCCCTCGCGCTCGCGATCGCGATCTATCCGGTGCGGCCGGCGCACGCGCAAACGCTGGAAGACGTCCTCAGGTTCCTCGTAACGAACCAGTCGGTGCAGACCGGCAGCGTCGAGCGCGATCGTGCGGCGGCGCAGGCGACGAGCGACACGATCTCGCGCGCGCTGCTGGCCAACCTCGCGACGCTGCCGGTCGCTTCGTCGTCGGGCGCATTCGTCTATCGTTTCAATCCCGAGCTCGGCACGTTCGAGCGGCCGACCCAGACCTTCGGGCCGTTCTTTCTCGAGCGCGCGCTCACGGCGGGGCGCGGCAACGCGTCGTTCGGCGTGACCTTCCAGCAATTCCGCTTCACGTCGCTCGACGGCCGCAACCTGCGCGACGGATCGCTCGTCACGACCGCGAACCAGTTCAGGGACGAGGCGGCGCCGTTCGACGTCGACCAGCTCACGCTGAACATCGACGCGAGCGTCGCGACGTTGTACGGGACGGTTGGTGTGACCCATCACATGGAAGTCGGGTTCGCGGCGCCGTACATCTCGCTGAACATCGACGGCACGCGCGTGAATACCTACCGCGGCAGAACGTTCACGCAGGCTTCGGGGAGCGGGCACGCAACGGGGCTCGCCGACATGCTGGTGCGCACGAAGTACACGCTCTACGACGACGAGAACACGGCGCTGGCGGCTGCCGTCGATCTGCGCCTGCCGACCGGACGCCAGGAGGACTTGCTCGGTGCAGGCTCGGCGTCGATCAAGTTCACGGCGATCGGTTCCGTGGAAGCCGGCCGGTTATCCGCGCATGCGAACGCGGGATTGACACGCGGCGGACTCGCCAACGAGTTGAGCTACGGCGCCGGCCTCGAGGTCGCCGCTTCCGGCCGATTCTCAGTCGGTGGCGAGCTGCTCGGCCGCTACATCGACAGCTCCGGGCACATCCTGTCGGTCACGGCTCCGCACCCGACGCTGAACGGCGTCAACACGATACGGCTCACCGGCGACACCTCGAACCTTCAGATTCTGACCGCGGTGCCCGGGTTCAAGTGGAATCTCTCGAGCACGTGGGTGCTGGCCGGCAGCGTCACCGTCCCGCTCACCAGCGGAGGTCTCACCGCACCAATCACGCCGTTCGTCGGACTGGATTACGCACTGGGGAGGTGAACGGAGGCGCTGATCACCGTTCGGCGCGGGCGCTGTCGATCTTCCAATCCGCGCCGCTCTTGTGCAGGGTGAAGTTCCACACACGCGATTCGGTGCGGGGCTCGCGACTGCCGATCTTCGGGACGTAACGGGCGGAGCCCTGGCAGGTCGCAGTCGCTGCCTCACCGCTCACGCGGACATCGCAGGCGTCGAATGTGAGCTTCTGCGACTGGAGCCCGTCGAAGGCGCGCGCGAGTGCCGCCTGATTCACAGCCGGCCAAACCGCGTGCGCCGATTGAGCATCGAGGCCGTCGTAGGCCCGGCGGTAACGCTGCAGGGTCTGCGCGACCATCGCATGCTCGTCTACGTTCTGGACCTTCAGTTCGGGCGGGACGGACACCGGCGCTACGGCGGCAACGACAGAATCCGCTACCGGCCGCGTCGCCACGGCGGCGACAACCGCCGGGGGCTGCGACGGCGTCGGCACCGGGATCTCGGCGAGCGCTTGCTGCGGCGGCTGAGGCGACTGCGCCTGCTGCGGTCGCGGCGCCGGCGGAGCAACAGCTGGTGCCACCGCGACCGGCTCGGCGGGAGGTCGCGTGACGGTCGCGGATGCGAGAGCGTTGGCTGCCGGCTTGAGCTCAACCGCAGGCGACACGGTCCGGCGCTGCAAGCGGACACCCTCGACGTTTTGCACGGCGCCCGTCGTCGCGGCCGGCTCCGGATCCCGAGAGATCCACAGCGACGGCGTCTGCCCCTCGGGCAACGGCACCGTCGCAATGACAGACTGCGATACCAGCGGCGGCGACGATGATACCAGCGGCGGCGACGATTCGCGGAGCCACGTCGTCGCGCCGAACACCGAGCTGGCAAATACGGCGCCAGCCGCGAGCCATGGGCCGACGTGCGCGCCGGTTGTCGAGCGCCGCAGCTGATCGAACTGCACGGTCAGCTCGGACAGCTCCGGCAGATTCGGATCGAGCTCGATCACTTCGTCGAGGGCGGCGGCCGCGTGCCTCACGTGTTTCCGCTCGATCGCCTGCCGCGCGGCATCGATACGGCCATCGACCCTGCGGCGTCTCATCCGCCGTTCAAACTGCGTGTAGCCCTCGGCCGGCAATTGCGGAGCGACGTCGGGTGCCAGTGAGTCCGGCGGCGGCTCAACGACGTCGTGGAGGGGGAGATCGAGCATCTCGGTGGGCACGGAGTCGACAGCGGCGGGCGAAGCTTCGGCGGTCGCCACAGGCGAACGTTCGACCGTCGCCGTGACCGAGGGTTCGAACGTCGCGGGGGACACGGGTTCGACGGACGCCGTGGAATCAGCGGAACGCACGCGCGGCGTCCTGATGTGGCGCGGGGCCGGCATGTCGCCAGCTACGATGCGATCGCGGAGCGAGTGAGCGGCCAGGAAGTTTGGATCGAGCTCGAGCGCAGCGTCCACGGCGACCAGCGCCGCTGCCGGGTCGCCGCGCTCAACTGCAGCTCGAGCTGCGGTCAGAGACGTCTGAAGAGCCTGCCAGCGTTCTCGTGCAGTCACGCGCGGAAGAGTTGCAAGACGAGTTCCGGAGCGAGTGCTGACGAGCGACCTGCGCTAGTCGAATTTTCGAGCGATCCGGGCCCACGTATCTCGCAACGAGACGGTGCGGTTGAAGACGAGTGCCCCTTTACGCGAGTCTGTGTCCACGCAGAAATAGCCGAGCCGCTCGAACTGTACACGCGCGCCCGGTTCGAGCGTTTCAACGCTCGGTTCGGCCTGCGCAGCCTGGATAACCTCGAGCGAGTGCGGATTGAGGTTGTCGATGAAAGTCCGGCCGTCCGGCACGTTCTCGGGATCTTCCGCTGAGAACAGGCGGTCATAGAGCCGCACCTCCGCGGGGACCGCATGCGCGGCGGACACCCAGTGTAGCGTCGATTTCACCCGCCGGCCGTCGGGCGCATCGCCGCCGCGCGTGGCGGGATCGTAAGTGCACCGCAGCTCGACGATGTTGCCGCGACTGTCCTTGACGACGTCGCTACATCGAACGAAATAGGCACACCGCAGCCGTACTTCCTTTCCGGGCGACAAGCGGAAAAACTTTTTCGGAGGGTTCTCCATGAAGTCGTCGCACTCGATCAGCAGATCGCGCGAGAACGGGACCTTTCGCGTGCCCGCGGATGTATCCTCGGGGTTGTTGATCACGTCGACGTACTCGACTTGCCCCTCGGGGTAGTTCGTGATCACGACCTTGAGCGGGCGCAACACCGTCATCACGCGCGGCGCCCGCTTGTTGAGATCTTCGCGGATGCTGTGTTCGAGCTGCGCGACGTCGATGACGTTCTCCTTCTTCGCGACGCCGATTCGCGTGCAGAAATCGCGAATCGATTCCGGCGTGTAGCCGCGACGGCGCAATCCGCTGATCGTCGGCATCCGCGGATCGGTCCAGCCCGACACGTGCCCCTGCTGGACCAGCTGCAGCAGCTTCCGCTTGCTCATCAACGTGTAATTCAGGTTCAACCGCGCGAACTCGATTTGCCGCGGCTTGTCGCCTTCGATCAGCGCGTTCACGAGCCAGTCGTAGAGCGGCCGGTGATCCTCGAACTCGAGCGTGCAGAGCGAATGCGTAATCCGCTCCAACCCGTCCGACAGCGGATGCGCGAAGTCGTACATCGGATAGATGCGCCACGCCTCGCCGGTACGGTGATGCGCCGCATGGCGAATGCGGTACAGCGTCGGGTCGCGCATGTTCAGGTTCGGCGACGCCATATCGATCTT
>DATFXR010000405.1:0-3720 GCA_035315685.1 Vicinamibacterales bacterium
TCGCAAGCGCACGCGTCACGTCCTCAGCGGCATCGGCGATCACTCGAACCGGCAGACGTTCGTCGCGGTAGAAGCGCGGATCGCCGCTCGCCTCCGGCGGCGAGATCGCTTTCCGCTCGTCGAGCACCATCTGCCAGCCGGGCGGAAGGTCGTATGCAATCAGGCGCGCCGAGTCGATGTAGGCGACTTCTTCCATCGGCTCGGTGATCTTCAGTTCGAAGGCGCCACCTCGCGCGGTGGGCAACCCGTCGGGGAGGAGCACGCTCTCGCGCGGTCTCGGCTCGTCTTCGACACCGGGACTCGTCGGCGTGCCGATCCCGCCGACACCGAGGAGGTCGGTGACGAACGCGAAATGCGATCCGTCGAATGCAAACAGCACCGGACAGCTCGAGAGCTGCCGTTGCGTTTCGTCGATTCGCCGCGGCCCCCCGGGCTGAAGCGCAAGCTCGGTCTGAAAAACGCCGTCGGACCACGTGATCGATACGAAGTCGATCTGCGGGGCGCCAGCGGTGCCGAAGGCGAGCGGCTGCAGGCTCTGCCCGAATCCGGACTGCTGGCGGTAGGTGTTGACGACCGTCCACCGCGATCCGGCGCGCGCGGCGATCTGCGCGCCGATTCCCGACACGTTCGAGCGAATCTGCGCGCTGCTGCTGTCACGGCCGCTGAGCATGACGGTGACGAATGGAAAGCGGCCGGGGCCGGGCCGCGAGATGAGAGGCGCCGCATCTCCACCTGCGGGCATCGCCACAACCGACGGTCCGCGCGTCGCGTCGAGCCACACGAGCGACCAGCCGGCGACGGCGGGTCCGTTGTCGAGAAACAGCGGCGTCGCGTCGCCGCCGTCGGTGATCGCCAGCGCCTGCCAGTGCCCGTCTGTTCCCGTCCCGATCAGATCGAGTCGACCGTCGCCGTCGACGTCCGCGAGCGCAAGTTGCGGGCTTCGAGCGAGGGTTGCCGCGCCGCCGACCGCTCTCGGCTCCCACGCACCGGACGGGGACCTCGACCACCGTGTGACGCCGTCGCGATCGCTTGCGTACAGCACCGGACGCGCGCCGCCGTCGAGATCGCCAGCGACGACTGCGGTGGCCGGCGCGCCGGCGAATCGGCTGAGCATCTCGCCGCGGTGATACTGCCAGGTGCGGTCGTTGACCAGGACGTCATGTGGCGGCGAGGTTCTGATCGCGATGATGTCTGCGTCGCGATCGCCGTCGAGATCGGCAACGACGACGCCAGCCGACGGCTGGCGATCACGGGCAAGGCCGATGGTGCCGCCCAGCGGCCTGAACGTTCCGTTGCCGTCGTTGTTCAGCAGCTCGTTCGGCGCATCACTCTTGATCAGGAGGATGTCGAGGTCGCCGTCGTGATCGGCGTCGAAGAACGCCGCATCGATTGTCGTGCCGCCGCCGCCGTCCGCCTTGGCGGCAGCGGTGACATCAGCCCATTGACCTTTCGCGGTTTGCCGCCACAGCTGGTTCGCCCCCTGCCGGCACAGATAGACGTCGGTGAGCCCGTCGTTGTCGAAATCGCCCCAGAGCGCCGCCGTGACTGCCGGCACCGCCGCGAGGGGATGGGTCGCGGCGAGCTCGAAGCGCTGCCCGCCGCGGTTCAGGAGCACGGCATTGCGCGATGCGCCGCCGGCATCGATCGCGCCGGCGATGAACAGATCGATTGTTCCGTCGCCGTCGATGTCGGCGGCAGTGATGCTCGGCGGATGTGCCGTGGTGAAGCGATGCCAGACAACCGGCGTCGATGTCGCCGCGAGCTCGAGCGGCGCCGTCTGGAAGACCGGGCCCTGCGGGCGCTGCACGATCGAGCGCGCCGGCTGATCGATCGCGCGCGCCTCCCCAAGCGGTCCCATGCGCGTGTACTTGAACTCGACGGCTTCGCTCCGCGGATCGGTTTCGAGCGCGCGAAAGCGGTCGAGCATCTGCGTCGCGCCCGTATTACCCAACCGCTGCATCGCCTGGAACGCGCCGTACGCCGCACTGCGCAGCCGCGGCATGAGAGCGAGCGCGCGCTCGTACGACGCGAGCGCGCCGGTGTAGTCACCCTGCTGAAACCTGCATTGGCCGACGTAATACGCGGCGTGCGCGTCTTCCGGATCGCGGTCGGCGACGAACGTGAAGTGGGAAAGCGCGTCGGCGGCGTTGCCGTCGTTGAGCAGGAGGAGGCCGAGGTTGTAGCGCGCGCGGACATTCTGCGGATCGGATGCCAGCACACGCCGCAGGATCTGCTGCGCTGCGGCCGCGTCGCCTTCCTGTTGCCGGTTCAAGGTTGCGACGGCCAGGTTCAGCTGAAGGTCGGACCGCTCAGGGTGGGCTGCCGCGAGCGTCGCGAACACCTCGCGCGCCTGCGTGAAGTCGAACTGACCCATCAGGCCGACGCCGCGATTGGTCTCTGTGATCAGGCTGCCGTCTGACCGCGCGCGATCGCGGCACCCGGAGAGACAGAGCGCGGCGACGCTGAGAGCCACCAGCGTGTGGGACCGATGGGCCCATGGGCTGGGTGGGGCAGGACCGACAGGTCCTTCCGTCGCGCGCAGCGCGACGGCCCTTCCCCACCAATCCCACGGGCCCATCGGTCCCACACTCTCCCGCCGGCGCGGACTCCCGTCAGCGTCCCGCGCTGCTGGTCGCGCCCGGCGCCGGACGGATCACGCCGACTCCGTCCTGGATCGTGATCCGCGTGCCGAAGGGCTGCGACAGTCGCTGCAGCCGCTCGAGGATGGTCTTCGCGACGTCGCCGCCGGCAAGCGTCGGCACGCCGCGATCGGCGCCGCGCGCGGTGTAGTTCAAGTCGATCGGGTGAACGCGGATTTCCGCGACTTTTCCCTTCTCGAAGCGGCTCGTCGTCACGATGCTCTGGTACCAGATCTCGCCGCCGAACACGAGTCCGTTCCACATCGCGTTGAACTCGGCGTCGGTCGCCGAGGCGCCGTCCATCTTGTACTGCTCGTAGAGATCGCTCGCCACCGGCTCGAGCAGATCGAGCTGGAAGACGAAATTGCCGAGGCTGTAGAGGATCGGCTTGCCCTTGTAGATCTCGACGCCGCGGATCTGATGCGGTCCGTGGCCGATGAACTCGTCGGCGCCGGCGTCGATCGCCGCGTGCGCCAGCTTCGGCAGGAAGTCGGCAGGCTCCTGACTCCAGTTGCCCGGCTCGTGCGCGTGAATGCTGACGATCACGAAGTCCGACAACTGCTTCGCCGCGCGAATGCTCTTGATGATTTCGCGCTCGTCGACGGGATCGACCGTGTAGGTGAAGCCGCGATGGTCCGCTGCCTTGTAGCGCACGCCGAACAGATCGAGCTCGTCGGGCGGCTCCTTTTCGGGCGGGCGGACCGATCCGGCGGGCTGCTCGTCGCGAATCTTGCGCAGTGCGCGCAGTTCGTCCGGGGTGACCAGCGAATACCGGGTCGTGCGGAGCGCACTCACCCCCGGGCGGCCCGGCGCCTCGCCGACCGGCGGCGCCGATCGAGACAGGGGGGTGAAGGTGGATGCCATCGAGATCAGCGCCACACGGCCCTTGTCGGTATCGAAGAAGCGCGCCGCGCGGGCCGCCGCGCGATGTTCGCCGACGCCGGCGTGCACGATGCCGGC
Organism: Vicinamibacterales bacterium; assembly: GCA_035315685.1. Classification (GTDB taxonomy): domain Bacteria; phylum Acidobacteriota; class Vicinamibacteria; order Vicinamibacterales; family CAVVIG01; genus QHWK01. The sequence continues at coordinate 3,600 of DATFXR010000405.1, forward strand.
CTCGTCGAGCGCGCGGCTGGTCTGCCGCATGCCCTCGAGGCCCCAGTCGGTCGCGTGATTGTTGGCGCGCGACATCACGTCGAAGCCGATCGACTTCAGGTCCTTCGCCACCAGCGGCGAT
>DATFXR010000406.1:0-14701 GCA_035315685.1 Vicinamibacterales bacterium
GTTCCGCATCGACAACGCCTACGAGATCAGCGAGTCGTATTCCTGGTTCGTCCCGAAGCTGGCAGGCGGGAACAACGACCTGAAGTTCGGCGGACAGTTCATCTACAGCAGCATCGAGCTGCCCGACCAGACCGACATGAACGGGCGGTTTGCCTTTGCCACCGACAAATCGTTCAACCGGAACGACCCGTTCACGTATCCGGAGCGGTTGTTCGTCCGGGTGCCCGATGCCAGCGACATTCTCATGCCAACCGACGTGCTGGTGCTGTTCATGCAGGACAAGTGGCGCCGCAACAATCTCACCCTGAATCTCGGCGTGCGCTACGACCTCGAGATCACGCCGCTGTCCAACTCGTTCAATCCGCTGTTCGCGAGCGGCGGACACGCGGTCGACAAGAACAACTTTGCGCCGCGCCTCGGCGTCACCTGGACGCCGGGCGGATCCACCAAGACCGTGCTGCGCGGCGGCTACGGCATCTTCTACGACAAGGTCACCTTGCAGACGACGACGCCGTTCGTGTCGCAGGCCGTCTACAGCTCGTCGTTCACGGCGGCGTTCCCGACCAACGCCGTCGATCCGGGTCCGAGCCGCGGTCAGTTGCCGACCGATCCGATGCTGGTGAATGGCCCGGTCGTCAACCGGGCGCTGCTCAATTCGCTGGTTCCGCCGGGCACGCTCGGCCGCAACACCGGCATCGTCTACATGGACAATCCGGACCGCCTCGTCCCGAACACGCACCAGCTCTCGCTCGGCTACGAGCGGCAGCTGTCGGCGCAGATGGCGGCGACGGTCGACTACATTCACAGCTGGAATCGCGATCAGCTGATCACGTTCGATCTCAATCCCGGGTTGCGCGCCGACACGACGCGCAGCGGGCGCATCACCTACACGGATCTGTACGGGATCGCAGGACAACTCGGGATTTCTCCGTTCGTGAACCAGGTGCTGACGCGGACCAATGACGGCTCGTCGCAATTCGACGGCGTCAACGTCTCCGTCGAAAAGCGCTACAGCCGCAACTGGGCCGCCCGGATCTCGTACGCGGTTGGCTACGCGCGCGGCAACTCGGAGGCCGACCAGACCAACCAGAACAACTATCAGGTGCTCGGCGATCCGATGCTCTATCGCAACTTCGGACCGCTCAACGCCGATCGACGGCAGAACTTCGTGATCAGCGGCCGCGTCGAGATTCCGCGCACGCACGGCCTGATGGTCAGCGGCGCGTCGCGCTACATGACCGGAACGCCGATGAACATGTTCAACTCGGCGGTCGACGCCGATCGAAACGGCCTGCTGTTCGACCTGCTGCCGGCGGGTACCTACTGCGGTCAGGGTCTGAATTCGATCTGCGTGGACAACGCCGGCGGCCGCAACGGCGGGCGTGGTCCGTCGTTCAAGCAGACCGACCTGAAATTCAGCTACCGGTTCCGGCCGCGCGGACAGACGCTGGAAACCAGCATGGAGCTGTACAACGTGTTCAACACGGCGAACTTCAGCAATCCGACGTCGGATCAGCGCCTGTCGGACTTCCTCGTGCTGACGTCGCTCAGCGGCGGCAACGGCCAGCCGCGCGCGCTGCAGTTCAGCGTCCGCTTCGCTTTCTGAATGATGCCGGCGGGGCGTCCTGCACGGGCGCCCCGCCGGCACGAGTGATGGCTGATGGCTGATGGCTGGGAAATGGTAGATGTGGTCTCAGGCGTCGACTTCAGGCCAACCGCGAACCCGAACCCGAACCCGAACCCTGAACTCTGAACTCTGAACCCTGAACCCTGAACCCTGAACCCTGAACCCCGCCGGTGCTAGCATGCGCGCATGCGGCCGCTGCTTCTTGCGTCCGTGCTCGTCGTTGCCGCCGGATCCGGAGTCGCCCTCGACGCGGGACGCGCTGAGCAGCCGCGCACGCTGCGTGACGTAATCGTCACGCGCGCGCGCATCGATCGCTTCGCGAAGTGGCTGATCGCCGTCGATCAGCACGATCCGGGCGAGAAGGACGCGTTCCTGGAGGACATCGCGTCGTGGTCGGCCGACGACCTGCGTGCGCTCTGGGCGGACGCAAAGTTTCTGGCCGCGCTGATGCGCAACCTGGGTCTGAGCCGGCTTTCAATCCCGGACCAGCGCGGCCAAGTGGTGATCATCTACCCGCCAGTGCTGCTCCAACGGATGCGTGCGATGGCGTGTGCGGTGAGCGGCCGCCTGGCCAGCCGCGACTGCGTCGCGATCCACGCGCATCAGAACCTCGACGCCGATCTGAGCCCGCTCGCCATCGATGCCGCCGCCGATCGTGATCGCACCGGGGAGGACAACTTCATCCTGCGGCGCGCGGCGCTCCTTCATGCCGACGTCGAAATCATCGAGCGTCCGGACCTCGCCTACCGCGAGCCGTCGGCGGGCCGGCCGCTGCCGGGCCCGCAGCAGTTGCGAGTGGACACGACCGACGGCGTGTCATTGAACGTCCACGAAGTCGGCGTGCACTGGGAGATCGCGCGCACGCTGCTCGAGCTGATCAAACCGAAGGACGCCGACCGGCCGCAGCCGGGCCGCGACCGGATGGTACGCGACTGGTATCGCGCGACAACGGTGTGGATGCAGCACGTCGAGAGCCACGATACCAAACACATCGATCGAGGGCGCGACCTCTTTCCAGGCGATCCCGATCTCCTGTTCCTGTCCGGTACGCTGCATGAGGTCTATGCGACGCCAGAGATCCAGGCGGCCTTGCGCACTGTCACGATGCCGACGGGATACTCGATGGCGATCGCGTCGACTCGGGCCGAGCTGAAGCAGGCGGAAGGGTTTTTCCGCCGCGCGGTGGAGCACGCCCCGGAAATGGCGGAAGCGCACCTTCGCCTCGGACGCGTCCTCGGCCTGCAGGGCCGTCACGCCGACGCGATCGTCGAGCTCCAGCAGGCGCTCGGGCTTCTCGACGACGAGGAGCTGTGTTATGACGGCGAGCTGTTCGTCGGCGCGGAAGAGGAGGCGCTCGGCCGGTACGACGAGGCAGCCGGGTTGTACGAACAGGCGGCGGCCCGCTACCCGGGCGCGCAGTCGCCGCTCATCGCGCTCAGTCAGCTCGCGCGCCGCCGCGGCGATCGCGCGGGCGCCCTCGCCGCGATGGAACGCGTGTACGCACTGCCACCGATCGGCGACGAGGCGCGCCAGGACCCATGGTGGGTGTACAAGATCGCGCAGGCGCGAAGCGCCGACACGCTGCTCGACGCACTGCGCGCGCCCTTCCGGCGGAGTAGCGCGCAATGATCGGTGCGCGCACCTGACAAGGAGCACAAAGGACAACAAAGGAAGGCGTGCGGAGAACGAAGAAAAATGCCGAAAGAGCGGAGAAGGCAGGGGAGCCGACCGAGACGATGGCACGACTGACAGCCGCGCGATTCGTAGTGACGGCAACCGTATTGATTACGTCGGTATCCTCTTCCTTTGTGTGCTCTGTTGTCCTTCCGACCTTGCCAAGCGCAGCCGCCTATGTTGCCCTTCCAACCTTGTCAGGCACGGCCGGCGAAGCAGCCGCGCAACAGCCCGCGTTCTCGACCCGAGTGGAATCGGTCCGCGTCGACGTGCTCGTGATCGACAACGGCCGGCCGATTCTCGGCCTCGGGCCGGCGGACTTCGAGATCGTCGACAACGGTGTGCCGCAGCAGGTCGATCTCGTCAGCTTCGAGAACATCCCGCTGAACGTCGTGCTCGCGCTCGACATGAGCGACAGCGTCGCGGGCGAGCGGCTCGAGCAGTTGCAGGATGCCGGGCGTGGCGTGCTCGGCGGCCTGACGAAAGGCGATCAGGCGGCCGTCGTCACGTTCAGCAACGCCGTGACGCGTGCGGCGCCGCTGACGGCTGACCTCTCGATCGCGCGCGATGCGCTGGAGCGGGCGACCGGCACCGGGATGACGTCGCTCGCCGACGGCATCTACGCGGCGATGATGATCGGCGAAGCCGATGCCGGCCGCGCTCTCGTGATGGCGTTCAGCGACGGCCTCGACACGTCGAGCTGGCTCACCGACGATCGCGTCCTCGACTCGGCGAAGCGCGGCGACGCGGTGGTCTACTCGGTGGGCGTCGGCGACGGCGGCAACTCGTCGTTCCTGCGAGAGCTCACGTCGCTCACCGGCGGTACGGCGTACAAGATCGATTCGACGCGGGATCTGCGCGCCACGTTCCTGCGCATCCTCGACGAGTTCCGGCACCGCTATCTCGTGAGCTACACGCCGCGCGGCGTTTCGCGAGACGGCTGGCATCGGCTCGACGTCCGCGTGAAGAACCGCCGCGCGACGATCAAGGCGCGTCCGGGATATCTCGCCGGCAGCTGACCAGGAGCCTTTTCCTCAGGTCCCGCGCAGGCGCGTGGCGATCGCGGCGGCGATGACCTGTGCCGCTCGCGCGTCCGGATGTCGATCGAACGGCACGTGCCATTCGGGATCGATCTCGATGAACGCGTACGGGACGCCGCTTTTGTCGAGAATCCGATGACGCAGGTCCGCTTCGGGTGGCGATTCCGGTCCAATCTGCGGAACCAGAATCAGCGTCGTGGCGCCGCGTGTCTCCGCCAGCGCAGCGGTCGCGCGGAGCACCTCGCCCGTCATCGTCACGCCATCGTCCACGGTTTTGTCCCGGCGAAATGGCACGAGGAGCGCCGTCAGCGCGCCGAGACGCGACGGCGGATTCGCGGGCAGCCACCGCAAGCCTGGTCCGAGATGCGGCCGATCGTCGTCGAGGTTGCGTCCGAACAACGTGGTCATGAAGAGGGTCACGACGGCAATGGGCCGGCGAAACCGCGGCAACTCTCGTTCGAGGTGCAAGTACGCCTGATCGCTGCTGTAGCCGTGGACTGCCAGGTTCGCGCTCTGAACCTGGATCAGCGCGCCGACGCGCGCCGGCACTGAGTCGTCCCACGTCAGGCCGTCACCGAACATCACCGATTCGCCGGCGAACAGAATCGTCGGACGCGCAAAGTCAACTGGATCCTCGAGCGTGCGCACCCGATATCCGTTGCCATCGACCGCATAGTCGATCGTGTGTCCGTCGACGACGACGTGACCGACGCGCGACGGCGTGAGCACCCATCCGAGTCGAGCGTCCGGCTGCCGTCGCGGCTCGTCGTTTGCGACCAGCCAGCCGAGCGAGCGCGGCGGTGCCCACCGCAGAACGAACTCGCCGACACCGAACGCGGCCACGATGGCGGCGGCGATCGAGACCGCACGGCCAGGTGTCCGCGTGAGCAATCGTCCGAGGTGGCGGGCGGCGGCGATCAGCGCGACGCCGACGGCAGCGATCCCCATCCGGACGATTGTTTCCGCGCGCACGTACCAGGCGCGCGGCACGAAGAACGACGGCAGGAAGTGCCGGTCGAGCCAGCGCTGGTTGGCGGCAATCGCTCCCGCGACGAGTGCCACGCCGAGCGCCGTCACGGCAAGCTGAACTGGTGTGTATGGACGTGCGCGTCCTTCCGGCCGACGAGCAGACACACCACGCATCGTATCTACGCGCCGCTCGGGCGTCACTACAGCGGGCAGCGCTTGTGGCCGCCGTCAGCCGGGAGACCGGGTGATGTTCGCCTCACAGGGTCAGGACGTTGATTCAGCCGAGGCAGACGCTCGGCGCTCAACCAGAAAGGTACCGCATGCAGGCGCAGGGGTCGGCGACCGTGCACGAAGCTCCGGCCGCCCGGGCCATTCGAACAACCGTCAGCCATCGCGGATGATGACGTTGTTCTTCAGAACTTCTATCTGCAATATGTCATCAACCGCTACATCGCGCGCGAGCAGCCTTCAGCCGCCTGGCGGCGATCGCGATCCGTCTCGGTGGCCGCCACTCACTCTGCGAGCGCGAATACGAACAGGGCGTGACCTCCGGCGACCGCGACATGCTGTTTGCCGGAGGCCAGAAACGACATCGGACCTGAACGAATCGCACCGCCAGTTTGAAACTGCCATAGCGGCTTGCCGCTCTTCGCGTCGAGCGCGAAGAAGTTGCCCTCGTTCGATCCGCTGAACACCAGTCCGCCTGCGGTCGACAACACTCCGGCCCAGGTCGGCGTCGGGAGCTTGAAGTCCCACGCCTGCCTGCCGGTCTTCACGTCGATCGCGCGGACGGCGCCCCACGATTCTTCGTCGAGACGCTTCTCGCTGCCACCGGTGTAATAGGTGCCGGGTTTGTACTCGGCGCCGGTCTTGAAGTAGATCGACCCCATCTCGCGCACGGGCACGTAGAGCATGTCGGTCAACGGGCTGTACGACGGGCTCGCCCAGTTCGTCGAGCCCTGCAGGCTCGGATAGACGAGCGTGCCCTTCTCTGACGGCTCCATGTTCGGAATCGCGATCGGCCGTCCCTTGTCGTCGAGGCCTCTTGCCCACGTCTGCTTCGCGTACGGCGTGCCGTAGAGGAACTCGCCGGTCTTGCGATCGAGCGCGTAGAAGAAGCCGTTGCGATTCGCGGTGATGACCGCCGCGCGCTTCTGTCCGCGAATCTCGGTGTCGACGAGGATCGGAATCTGATTCGCGTCCCAGTCGTGCACGTCGTGCGGCGTGAACTGGAAATGCCAGCGCGGCTTGCCGGTGTCGACGTCGATCGCGACGAGCGACGAGGTGTAGAGGTTGTCGCCCGTGCGGGTGTCGCCGTTCCAGTCCGGACCGGGATTGCCGGTGCCCCAGTAGAGCAGCTTCAGCGCCGGATCGTAGGAGCCGGTGAGCCACGTCGCACCGCCGCCGTGCACCCAGCTGTCGCCCGGCCACGATTCGCTGCCGGGTTCACCCGGCGACGGAATCGTCCAGAATCGCCACGCCGGCCTGCCGGTCTTCGCGTCGTAGGCATCGAGGAACCCCCGAATGCCCGCTTCGCCGCCGCTGATGCCGACGATGACCTTGTCGTCGACGACGAGCGGCGCTGCGGTGATGGCGTGGCCCGTCGGGTTCTCGCCGACGTGCACCGACCAGCGCTCGACGCCGGAGCGCGCGTCGAGCGCGACGAGATAGCCGTCGAGCGTGCCGACGTAGACCATGTTCTCGCGAACCGCCACGCCGCGGTTCACGCGCGGGAATCCGAGGTTGAGGACGCTCGCGGCGATCGGCCGCGTCCATTCCCACAACGCCTTTCCGCTCCGCAAATCGAGCGCCGCAACCATCGTTGGCCCCGACGTGACGAACATCAGGTCGTTGACGACGAGCGGCGTCGATTCCACCGAGCCGGTGCCCGGCGGTTGATAGACCCAGACCGGTCGCAGCGCCGCGACGTTAGCCGGCGTCAGTTGGGTGAGCGGCGAATGTCGATGCGAGCTGTACGAGCCAGAGTACATCAGCCACTGCCCGTCCTGCGCGCCGAGCGTGATCGAGGCTGCGATGATGAAAAGAAAACGTAGCGCGAAAATTCGAGCCGAGCGTCCCGCTGCTTTCATTTCGCACCTCGCAGCGTCGTCAGATAGGCGACGAGATCGTCGACCTCCGCGTCCTTGAGTCGCGCGGCGTACGAGGGCATCAGCGACGCATCGATCTCGCGGTCGAGGCTCTTGAGGTTCGACTTCTCGAACGCGTGCACCGCCCCGCTCGCATCGCGGATGTGCACCCAGAAGACGTCTTCGGTGACGCGAATGCCGCGGACCTCCGGTCCGTTCACCGGCGTCGCACGCACGACGAGATAGCCCGGCGGATGTGATGCCTCGGGCTTCACGATCGCCTCGCGGAGGTACGCCGCGCCGCGCCGTGCGCCGATCGTGGTCAGTTCCGGCCCGAGGATGCCGCCCTGCCCCTCGACGACGTGGCAGCCGGCGCAGCCGGTCGATCCATACAGCGCCGCGCCGCGCTGCGCGTTGCCGGCGGCCGGCGGCGCGGATGCTCGAGAGAGCGATTGAGCGTACGCTGCGGCGTGCTGGATGTTGCGCTCGGTGAGGGTACTGCGGAAGCCTGGCATGTCGGTTCCGGGAATGCCGTTCGTAATGATGTCGGCGATCGATGCGAGCGACGTTGCATGGCGAAGTTTGCCGTGGAGATTGGGTCCCATGCCGCCGTCGCCGTCGTTGCCGTGGCACCAGGCGCACTGGGCGTCGAAGATTCGCCTGCCCTCCGCAGCATCGCTCGACATCGCCGGACGGGCGGGGCGCGGAGATGCGCTGCGCGTCTGGGCGACAGACGCCGCCGGCAGCAACGCGACTGCCGATGCGGTACAGATCACCGAGTGGAGCAATCGCATCATTCTCCTCCGGCGGTCGTCGCGTTCAGGGTTCAGGGTTCAGGGTTCTGGTTCTGGTTCAGGTCCGAACTCGAACTGAACTCGAACCTTGAACGCTGAACGCTGAACCCTGAACCCTGAACCCTGAACCCTGAACCCTGAACGGGGTGAATGGCGCGATTATAGGTGGCTACAGTCGGGTGAACAACCGCACGAGTTGAGCGTCGTGATCGGGCAGCATCGTGCGGAGGTCGAGCACGACCTGGTCACCATCGATGCGGGCGATCACCGGCGGCGTCAGCCGGCGAAGCATTCCTTCGAGCGCATCGGGCGACGCGCCGTCCTTCTGCACGACCACGAGCCACGTCGGCAGTTCGATGCCGGGTGCGCTGCCGCCACCAACCGCTGAAGCACCTTCGACGATACCGGTGCGCCAGCCGGGGATCGCGCCAATCTGCGCGGCGATCGCATCCGCACGCACACGAATCTCGTCGGCAGTCGTCGTCAGCATGCGCTGCACCGGCACAGTCGCCGACGCGCGCCCGGCGGCGTATTCGATCAGCGTCGCCTCGAGCGCGGCGTAGGTCATCTTGTCCACGCGAAGCGCACGCATCAGCGGGTGCTTGCGGATGCGATCGACCAGCGCCGCCTGGCCGACGATGATGCCCGCTTGCGGTCCGCCGAGCAGCTTGTCGCCGCTGAAGCAGCAGACGTCGACGCCGGCCGCGACCGTGTCGCGCACCGTTGGCTCCTCCCGGAGGAGATCCCACACCTGTCCGACATTTGTCAACCGGTTGTCAGACTGTTGTCGGCCCCCCGTCTGACCCCATTCGGACCCCAGCAGGCCGCTGCCGAGATCTTCAGCGACCGGGATGGTGAATTTTCTGCCAAGGGCGACGAGATCTGTCAGTCGCGGACGCTCGGTGAAGCCTTCGATGCGGAAATTGGACGGGTGGACGCGCAGGATCAGTGCGGTTCGTTCAGTGATCGCGGCCGCATAGTCGGCGGCGCGCGTCTTGTTGGTCGTCCCTACTTCGCGAAGGCACGCGCCGGACTGCGTCATCACGTCCGGAATCCTGAATCCGCCGCCGATTTCGACGAGCTCGCCGCGCGAAACGATCACTTCACGGCCCGCCGCCACCGCCGCGAGCACGATCATCGTCGCCGCCGCATTGTTGTTGACGACGACCGCCGCTTCCGCACCGGTGAGCCGGCAGAGCAGTCGTTCCGCGTGGACGTCGCGCCGGCCGCGAGTGCCGCGTCCGAGGTCGTACTCGAGCGAGGCATAGCCGCTCGCCACGTGCGCGACGCGGTCGAGCGCCGACGCGGCCAGTGGCGCGCGACCGAGGTTGGTGTGAACGATGACGCCGGTGGCATTGATGACGGACTGAAGGGACGAGGCGAACGCCGAACGCAGCCGCGCGCTCGCGGTGGATTCGATCCGCGCCGTCGCGGCTTCATCCGGCACCTGCTCGTTGTCGCCGGCGATGGCCGCGCGCAGATCCGATGCAGCTGCGCGGAGCGCGTCCACCGTCGCATCGGCGCCGAACTCCGCTTCGAGCGCACGCACGGCCGGCCGCCGCCGCAGTTCGTCGATGGACGGAATCACTCTGAAGTTGGACACATGCTTCCTGCTTCCATGCACACCTGCGCCCGGGAATTCTGCAATACTATGACAACGCGCCATGACATCGGATCCGCCGAAGTACCGACCGCTCGAGCGCTTCTGGCCGTACGCCGAGCTGCCGGAACAGCCGACCGAAGAGGAGCTTGCCGCGCTCGACCCGGATCTGCACGAGGCGCTGTTCGGCGCGCGGCCGCGCCCGTTCTCGATCTCGCTGGTCTTTCCGCCGCTCGACGTCCCGGAATTTCCCGCGGCCCTCGAGATCGCGCGCGGCGCCGCGGAATTCCGCGAGATCGGCGCCGGCCCGGCGCGCCGCTACCGTGCGCGCTTCTGGTCCAGCGACGCGTCGCGGCTCCGCGATCTGTTCCAGATCGTGGGTCCATCCGACGCGACCGAAGTGCTGATCGACGATCGTCCGGTGCCATACGCGCGAGAGCTGTGGCTGCCGCTGGTGTGGTTCCTGATCCCGCGATAGAGTCCCGTGCCTCCGTCCATCGACCAGGATCTCACGCGGCTCGAGGCCGAGCTCAAGCAGCTCGAGGCCGAATACAACATGTTCTTCTCGGGGCGGCTGCCGACTCCCCCGTGGGAGACGCGGGCGCGCGTCGAGTCGCTCGTGAAGCAGTACGATCGCGCCTACATTCCGAACACCGGTGATCGGTTCCGGTTCTCTACGTTGCAGTCGCGGTTCGCGACTTTCATCGATTTGTGGGATCGCGGCCTGCGCGCCCGCGAGGAAGGGCGGCCCGGGCCCTTCATGCATCAGCGGGCGCTGAAAGATCCGGAGAGGAAGAGCCCGGAGGACCGGATCCTGCGCGTGTCGTCGTTCCGCGATCCCGTGCGCGAAATCGACAAACTCACCGAGCTGTACGAGTCACTCGCGGAAGCGCGCCGCGAAGTCGGCGAGGACGCACCACCGTTTCACAAGTTCGCCGACCTGGTGAAGAACCAGGTGAAGCAGCTGCGTCAGAAGGGATCGCCGGAAGTGGCGTTTCGCGTCGCCGTCAAGGACGGAAAAGTGAGCTTTACTGCTCGAGGCCTGAAGGGTGTGCGTGAGTAGGGGCTGGGGGCTAGGGGCTAGCTGTTTATCGCAAAGGGCAGAGAGCCGGGGAACGCGGTTCCCCAGGCCCTCTGCCCTGCAAGGCGCTAGATCTTGGTGACGTTGCCGGCCTGCGGGCCCTTCGGGCCGTCAACGATCTCGAACTCGACCGCCTGGCCCTCCTCGAGCGAGCGGAAGCCGTCGCCCTGAATGGCCGAGTAGTGCACGAAGACGTCACTGCCTCCGTCGCGCTCGATAAACCCGTAGCCTTTTGCGTTGTTGAACCACTTGACCTTGCCTGTGATACGCATCGTTCTTCTTCCTGCTTGCTGTGACGCACGTGAGCGTCGTTGAACGGTTGTAAGGGCAAAAAAAAAGGCCGCGGGTGTGCGGCCTTTTCCCTTACGGCGCCAGGCCCGCCCGGCGTCGGCAGAGATGATACTGGACTTTTCTCTTTATGCCAAGAGCTTTGCTCAGCGTTTCCAACAAGACCGGCATCGTCGAGTTCGCGCGTGGACTTGCCGCGCGCGGCTTCGACATTGTTTCGACCGGCGGTACCGCGCGGACGCTCGCCGACGCGGGGCTCGCGGTCATCAGCGTGTCCGACGTCACCGGCTTTCCTGAAATGATGGACGGGCGGGTCAAGACGCTGCATCCGCACATTCACGGCGGAATTCTCGCGCGTCGCGATCATCCCGACGATCTATACGCGATTGCGCAGCTCGGCATCGCCGCCATCGACGTCGTCGTCGTGAACCTGTATCCGTTCGGAGACACGGCGAAGAAGCCGGACGTGAGGTTCGACGAGCTCGTCGAGCAGATTGACATCGGTGGGCCAAGCCTGGTGCGCGCGGCCGCGAAGAACTTCCGCGACGTTCTCGTGGTCGTCAACCCGGGCGACTACGGCGCGGTTCTCGCGGCGATCGACGCAGGACCAACCCGCGAGTTCAGGTACCGGCTGATGGTGCAGGCCTTCGCGCACACCGCCGAGTACGACCGCACCATTGCGACGACCATGCTGCGGGTGCGCGAATCGCTGAACGGCCTTGCAAATGAGGCAGAGCGCCCGGTTCGCGCGCCGACGATGGCGTTCGCCGATCGCGCGGATCTGACTCTGACGAAGATTCGCGATCTGCGGTATGGCGAGAACCCCCATCAGAAGGCCGCGTGGTATGCGACTGCAGGCGCGGAATGGGGTCTGGGCCGGGCCGACGTCGTGCAGGGGAAGGAGCTGTCGTTCACGAACCTGCTCGACCTCGACGCCGCCGCGCGGATTGCGCTGGAGTTCGACGAGCCGGCGGCGGTCGTGATCAAGCACACCAACCCGTGCGGTGTGGCCACCGGCGGCTCCGCGGCGGACGCCTACGTGCGCGCGCGCGATGCCGACCGCCTCGCCGCGTACGGGGGCATCGTCGCTCTCAATCGCGCGGTTGACGCTGCGGCAGCGGAGGCGATTGTCTCGACCTTCATCGAGGCGGTGATTGCGCCATCGGTCGATCCCGTCGCGCGTGGCGTGCTGGCCCGGAAGGCGAACATGCGCGTCGTGACCGCCGACTTTCTCTCATCAGGTGATGTCGGCATCGACGTGCGGTCGATCCTTGGCGCCGTCCTGATGCAGCAGCGCGACGCCGTGGTCGAGGCGCGGCGCCCGTGGACCGCCGATGCCCTGCCAGAGGGCACGCGGGTGGTCACCACGCGCCAACCGACCAGCCGCGAGTGGGAAGCGCTCCGCTTCGCGTGGCGCGTGTGCGCGCACGTGAAGTCGAACAGCGTGATCTTTACGGATGCGACGCGCACCCTGGCGATCGGCGCGGGGCAGATGAGCCGCGTGGACGCCGTTCACGTCGCCGTCATGAAGGCGCAGTCAGCGGCGCGAGGCCTCGCGGGATCCGTCGTGGCGTCGGACGCATTCTTTCCCTTCCGCGACGGGCTCGACGCCGCTGCGGCAGCGGGCGCGACGGCCGTGGTCCAGCCCGGGGGATCGATGCGCGACACGGAGGTGATTGCCGCCGCGGACGAGCACGGCCTCGCCATGGTCGTCACCGGCCGGCGGCATTTCAGACACTGAGGCACGCATGACGCAACGCGACGCGTGGTGGTGGGCGCTGCTCGGGGTCGCGCTCCTCGGCATCTTCGCGCACTCGTTCATCCCGCGCTACGAGTGGCGCGCCGTCAACGACAGCGGCACCGCGGTGATCGTCTATGACAAGTGGACGGGCCGTTTCCAGCGTGCCGAATACGACCCGACTGGCAAAATCAAGCCGATGGACGTCTTCACGCCTTTTTGATGCGCCGGACGCGCTCGCGGCGGATCGGTACCGTATCGCGCGGTTCGAACGCGACGCAAGGCACTCGCCTCACTTAACCATCCACACATCGCGCCGCTGTACGAACTCGAGCCAGTTCCGCATGCAGCCGCCAAGTCGCTTGTTCCGCTTCACGTGCCCGTACCTCGAGTCGAGGTCATCTTGGACTGGTCGGACGAATTTAAATGGAGAGTTCCGCTGAAATGACTGCGCCGCCGCACGGACCGCTGTCAAGTCCTACGCAGCGAACATGCGCGATACAGGGAACGTGAGAGGCGGCAAGGTCGGCGACGCCACGACTTCGTCGGCGTGAGCGGTCACGACCAATTCGTACGCGGCGCCACGCAGAACGCGAATCTCGATCGTGTTCGCGGCCGGATCGACAACCCAGTACTCTGGCACGCCAAATCGCGCGAGCAACTCCATCTTGCGGCCGCGGTCACGCGTCTCGGTGCTCGGCGACAGCACCTCAACGGCCAGATCCGGCGGCACGTACGCGGCACTCCATGGGTTCAAGAGATGCCGGCGCTCCGGCCTGAAGTAGACGACGTCGGGCTCGACCACATTGTGCTGCGAGAAGACGATATCGAACGGCGCCGGGACCACCAGGCCGCCGACGCTTTCCTCGTACTCGCGCAACACATCCATCACATGAAACGCGACGCGCTGGTGCCGCAGCACCGGAGCCGGGACCACAATCACCTCGCCGTCGTACAGCTCGTACCGCCGGCCGTCGTCCGGCCACTCGAGCATCTCGGCGTAGGTGACGCGCTGATCGATCGCCGTCATGCTCCGCATTGTACTTCCTTGATGCGAAATAGGTGCCGAGGTCCGCACGCGCGAGTTCTCTAGGAAACCCGCAAAACACCTCGGCCCCAAAGCGCAAAAAAACGCACCATGAAGGGACCTTGCGCGTGGCAGAATCTGCGCAAGAAAAGGAGCCGAGCCATGAGGATGACGCGATTGTTGTACTCGGGCGTCGTGGCCGTGGGGGTTGCTCTCGTCTGGATCGCCGCGCCCGTCATGACTGCGGGGCAGCAGACTGCTGACACCGTTCGCCTGGATGCTGACGATCTCGGCGGCACGGTCACCGGTGCCAATGGACCCGAAGCCGGCGTCTGGGTGATCGCCGAGACCAACGATCTCGCGACCAAGTTCGCGAAGATCGTCGTCACCGACGATCGCGGGCGCTACGTGATCCCGGATCTTCCAAAAGCGAGCTACGACGTCTGGGTGCGCGGCTACGGCCTGGTCGATTCACCGAAAGTGAAGGCGACGCCCGGCAAGCCGGTGAACCTCAAAGCCGTCGCTGCGCCGAACCCGCGCGCTGCCGCGAGCTACTACCCCGCCGGATACTGGTTCTCGCTGATCAAGGTTCCCGAGAAGAAAGACTTCCCCGGCGGCAACGGCATCAACGCGAACATCAAGAGCCAGGGCGACTGGATTCAGCGCCTGAAATCAGGCGGCTGCACCGCGTGCCATCAACTCGGCACGAAGGGGACGCGCGAGATTCCGAAGGAGCTCGGCACCTTCCACAGCAGCGTCGAAGCGTGGGATCGCCG
>DATFXR010000407.1:0-3666 GCA_035315685.1 Vicinamibacterales bacterium
CGCGCACGACCGCGCCGGCGCCGATGACCGCGGCGTCCCCGACGCTGACGCCGTCGAGGATTTTCGCGCCGGCCCCGAGCCACACGCCATCACCGATGGCGACGCCCGAGGACGTGCGTGACTGTTCGAGCACAGGCTTCGAAGGATCGGAGAAATCGTGGTCACCGCCGATGACGTAGCTGTAAGCCGCCATCAGCACGCGCTTCCCGATCGTCACCCGGCTCGCCGAGAACACCTCGCAGTTGAATCCGATGTTCGCGTGGTCGGCTACCTCGATGTCGCCGTCCTTGCAGGAGAGGATTGTGTTCCGCCCGACGAAGACGCCGTCGCCGATTCGAATGCCGCGATTGGTCTCGCCTTTCGCGTCGAGCAGACAGTTGTCGTCGACGACGACGTTGCTGCCGATGTGGATCTTGTGCGGATGGCGCAGGACGACGTGCTGGCCGAACACGACGTTGCGTCCGCACGATCCGAGAAGCAGCGGGAACAACGCCTTGCGGATCGCGAGACCGAGCGCGCCCGGAAAGGACTGCGCGAACGTCACGATCAGCTCGTACTTCACCAGCGCCCAGAGTCCGGGCCGTCCGACGACGAGCGCGGCATATTTCGCACGGCTCGGCGTGCCGGGCGCGAACAACTGATCCTGGGCGCGTGCGATCGGGCGCCGCTCGCCTGAGCGGCTCGCGCGCAGTTCGGTGCTCCGGTCGGCGATCGGCAACTCGTCAGAGCCAGCCATGTTCCCGATACCATGCGAGTGTACGCCGGATTCCGTCGCGCAGGCCGACGCGCGGCGCGAAGCCGATTTCGCTGCGCGCGCGCGTGATGTCGAACGCGCGGCTCTTCGTGAAGAAGTCTACGCGACGGCGGTAGAGCGGCGGCTCGATGCCCAACGGGCGGCAGACGAGCTCGCACAGGGCGCCTGCCATCCAGGCCGGCCACACCGGCAGATGCCGCCGCGGCGTCGCAACGCCGGCTTCCTGTGCGACGAGGTCGATCAGTTGGTTCAGCGTGGTCACCTCCCCGCCGGCGAGGATATACGTCCGGTTGGCCGCCGCCGGATGCGTACCGCAGAGCCGAAACCCTTCGACCAGATCGTCGATGAACGTCAGATGGTAGAAGATGTCGCCCGAGCCGAGGGTCACCCATCGGCGGCGCGCGACGCCGCGGAACAGCCGCAGCAGGCGCCGATCGCCGGGCCCGTAGACGCCGGTCGGCCGGACGATCGTCAGCTCGATGCCGGTTCGTGAGGCGGCATCCCGTGCCATCTGCTCGCCCTCGAGCTTCGTCCGCTGGTAGATGTCGCCCGGCCGGAGAGGCGCGTCCTCGGTGGCCGGCGGATGTTCGACGTCGCCGTGCACACCGACCGTGCTGCAATGCACGACGCGCCTGACGCCGTTTCGCGCCGCGGCTTCGACAATGGCGCGGACCGCATCAGCATTGACCGCGCGGTAGGTTTCGTCGGCAAGGCCCGCCTGCCGGTACAGCGCCGCGACGTGATAGACGACATCGACATTCGCGGTCGCCATGGCCAGCGCCGCGTCATCACGCAGATCGCCGCGCACCGGCGTGACGCCGGCGGCTGACAGCGCCTCCGGGCCCGGACCGTCGGTGCGAACGAGCGCAGAGACGGAGTCGCCGGCAGCGACCAGCGCTCGCGCAAGGTGGCCACCCGTGAATCCGGTCGCGCCGGTAACTAGGGCCCGCACCGCTCGGCGACGACTGTGACCGGCGATCCGAATCGCTTCAGCAGGCCGACACGATCGAGGACGCCCTCCGACCAGGCGGTGAACCGGCGCGACCCGATCGCCTTGTGAAGCTGAATCGGCATGACGAACTGCCGATGGGTCGATCGTATGCGGAAGTTCGAGAGCTCGAGCGTGTGGCGGATCGAGCGGTCGGAAAACACCCGATACGCCTCGGTCCGTGCACCCAGCGTGTGCACGACCTTGCGGGAGATCGACTCGACGAGCGCGACGCTCACGGCCGCCGGGTAGTCGACGATGACCAGGCGCCCCGCAACGCGGCAGAGCTCGCGCAGGCACGCCTGCCAGTCGGGTGTGTGCATCAGCACCCGCAGGCAGATCGCGACGTCGAATTCGCGATCGGCGAATTCAAGCGCGTGCGCGTCGCGTTGAAGAAATCTGATCTTCAGCTGCTGGTCGGCGGCGCGCTTCCGCGCCACCTCCAGCATCTGCTCGGAGGCATCGACGGCGGTGACGCGTGCGCCGCCGCGCGCCATGAGAATCGCCGCCCGCCCCGTGCCGGTGCCGACGTCGACAATCGATCGGTCGGTGATCCGGCCGACCATGTCCGCGAGCACGCGCGCCTGCGAGCTTGCGATGTACTCGCCGATCGGCCCGCCGAAGCGCCGGCTGTCGAAGGACCGGGCCATGGCCGGGTCGGCATAGGCCGAGTAACTGTAGTGTTCCTTCGATGGACGAGTCTGGCTCACGCGACGTCCTTCACGACGGCGCCCGGCGGCAGCGCGCCTTCGAGCGCCGCACACGCCTCACGGGTCCGCTCGAGATACGCTTCGTAGCTGTATTTGGTGTCGGCGAGGCGCTGTGCATTGAGGCCGACCTCCTGCGCCCGGCCCCGATCCGTGAGCGCGGCGAGGATGCCGTCAGCGAATTCCTGTGGCGTGGCACCGGTCAGAAACGCCGTCTGATCGCCGAGCACCTGTGTATGGGTCAAGAGGCGCGTTGCGACGATCGGTTTTCCGGAACGCAGGTACTGATAGATCTTCAGCGGCGTGTTGGTGCCGCGCGACCGTGGCGAAACGAGCACGTCAGCGGCGAGCAGATACGCCGGAATCTCTGACGCCGGCCGCTCGCCCGCAAAGATGGTCGCTGCCTCGACGCCCGCGGCGCGCGCCTGTTCGGCGGCGCGCGCGATCTGATCCGGATGTCCGCCCGCGAGTACGAGCCGCACGTCCGGTCGGTCACGATGCACCGCCGTCATCGCGTCGAACAGCAGCTCGAGGCCCTGATACGCCTCGAACGTCCCGGTGTAGAGCACGATGGGCGTCGCGTCGGTGACGCCGAGCGTGCGGCGAATCGCAGCCGCCTGCTCGGGCGTGGCCGGATCGTCGACTGATCCCGGAGCGTTCTCGATCAGGACGGTCCGCGCCTGCGGCTCGACGCGGCGGACGGTGTCTTCGAGCGACGGGCAGATGACGATCACGACACGCGAGCGTCGAATCATGAAGCGTTCGATCGCGTGGAAGGCGCGCGTGATCACGCGCGACCGGCTGAATGCGAAATTCGTCAACTGCTGCGGCAGGCTCGAGTGCATATCGTAGAGGTGCGGGATGCGCAACAACCTCGCCAGTACGACGCCGATGAGCCCGCCTTCCTCGTGCGAGTGGATCGCGTCGTAGCGCCCGATGAGCGCGCGGCGGAACGTGCTCAAGGTGAGCAGTGCGTCGAGCGGAATCTTCGCGAGCGACGGCCCGACCTTCACTCGGCGCACGAATGGCGGCCGCAGGCTGCGGAATACACGCAGCCCAGGCATCGCTACGCTCTCCCCGAAAGGATACGTGACGAGATCGACCTGATGGCCGAGCGCCGTGAGCGCGCGAATGCGATGGAACTCGCTGAACGGCGTGCCGCGCGGCTCGAAGAACGGCTCCGGCGCGATCATCAGAATGCGCACGGTTCGGGTGAT
>DATFXR010000408.1:0-3682 GCA_035315685.1 Vicinamibacterales bacterium
GTCCACCTTGAACCCGTTGCGGAAGCCGGCGGCTTCGAACGCCTGGCTCCACCAGCCGGCGCCTGCGAGCAGCGCCTTCTTCACGTCCTCCGGCGCGCCCGAATCCACCCAGTACTGAATCGGCTTCACCGCTTCGCTGACGGCGGCGTTCGGATCCTGCTTCTCGAGCCGGTGCCGCCGGATGTAGCGCAGCTGCATCGGTTCACCAATCGGCACGCTGTAGTCGACGTAGGTGAGTCCGCCGTAGCCGGCGCGCGGATCGTCGTACCGCGGCTTGTAGTTGCCGTCGGGCAATTCCACCATCGACAGGTGCTCGCGCAGCGTCGCGGAATCGGCGGTGGGCGTGACGCTTGCCACCGATCCCGAGAAGAGACCGCCGCCGCGTCCGCCGCCACCGCCACCGGCGCGGCCGCCGCCGTCGCCGATTGGCGGAGGCCCCTGCACCGGACCGCCGCCGCCACCGCGTCCGCCCGCGGCTTCGTTGACGAACGTGAGGGTCATGTCGATCTCGGTGTTCTTCGGGAAGCCTCGGGTGTTCTGGAGGAAGAAGGCGCTGCGTGTGCGATCGACGCGGTAGTTGCCCGGGCGGAGCGCGCTGCCCGCATTGGTGACGTCGCGCAGCAGAAAGTCGGTGCCGTCCACCAGCAGGTGGCCGCTGCTCTCACCGGCGATCGCGAACCCCCAGATGATCGATTTCGCGAATGAGTCTTCGACCGACTTGCGCTCGAGCGGATTCGCGCTGCTCGATCGGAACGATTGATTGGGCTGTACGAGCAGCACGCGCGGGCCGACGCGCTGGAAATACACCAGGCGTCCGGCGCCGCCGGATCCGCGGTCGAGGCCGATGTCGTTCGAGCCAAGGCCGGCGGAGAGTCCGGTCGTCAGGAGAAAGTCGGTGTCGAGGCGCGGGATCTCGATGAACAGCGAACCGGTGCGCTCGTCCCAGTACAGCGGAAAGTAGCCATCGATCTTCTGCATGCCGCTCACGCGCGTCTCGATCGAGGGAATCGGTCCGGGCGTCTGCCCGCCGCCGGCCGCTTGCCCTGAGCCTGTCGACGCGCCACGACCGCCGCCGCCGCCCGGCTGTTGGGCGGCGAGCGTGTGCGATCCATGAGCGGGGAGCATCAGGATCATGAAAGAGAGTACGACGCCGAAGGTGATGGACGCTCGTAACATAGGAAGCCTCTTGATGATGGAAATGGCTGCCTTGCCGGAATAGCCACCGCAGAACGCGCCGAGACCGCAGAGAAAGACTTGCTCTGCGCACGCTGCGGTCTCTGCGGTTGCTTTCCCTCGGCGATTCTAGCGCAGGAGGAACAGGTGACCGATCTCGAAGCCTTGCGATATCCACTCGGCCGTTTTCAGCGCGCGACCGATCCGCTGGATCGCGCGACGCGCGACGCGCACCTCGCGACGATCGAAGGCGCGCCTGCGCGTTTCCGCTCGCTCGTGACCGGCCTGTCGGACGCGCAGCTCGACTCGCCCTACCGGCCCGGCGGCTGGACGATCCGGCAGGTGATTCATCACGTGCCCGACAGCCACATGAACGCGTACATCCGCACCAAGCTCGCCGTCACGGAAGAGAACCCGCGCATCACGACTTACGAGGAACAGTTGTGGGCGGAATTGCCGGAAGCGAAGAGCGGGCCGATCGAGGTGTCGCTCACGCTGCTCGATGCACTGCATCGCCGCTGGCTCGCGTTTCTCCGTGCGCTGCCGGAGAGTGACTTCAGAAAGACGTTTCAGCACAAGGAGTGGGGCGCGATGACCGTGGACGAGGCGATCGTGCTGTACGCCTGGCATTGCCGCCATCATTCGGCGCACATCGAGCAGGCGCTGGCGGTCAGGTAGTCAGGCAGTCGTCAGTCGGCAGTCAGGTAGTCGTCAGTCGGCAGTCTAGCGGCATCCCATTCCGAGTCCCCAATCCCGAATCCCGCCGTTGCAGCAGAGCTGTATTCTCTGCCGTAGCCCACGGGAACGGAGAGTGCATCCGGGCTCGTGCGGAGGCTCTATGCGCGCGCTGCACGTCCTGGGTCGTGCGATCTTCGGCGGCTTCTTCGTCTACAACGGCATCAACCATCTGCGGAACACCGACGCGATGGCGCAGTACGCCGCAGCGAAAGGCGTCCCGGCGGCGGAGCAGGCGGTGCAGGGCACCGGCCTCCTGATGCTGGCCGGCGGCCTCAGCGTCGTGGCCGGCGTGAAGCCCAGGACCGGCCTGGCCATGCTCATCGGGTTCCTGGTGCCGGTCTCGCTGCAGATCCATCGCTTCTGGGAAGAGGAGCAGGCCGAGAGGCGGCAGAACGAGATGATCCACTTCATGAAGAACATGGCGCTCGTTGGCGCCGCGCTCGCCATGATGAAGATCGAAGAGCCGTGGCCGGCGAGCATCGACGCCGGCTCCCGCGACGAGGAAATGTTCGTGCGGCTCGGCGGGCGCGACCTCCGAGCGTTGCCGGCGTAACGAAGCTCACCCGCAGCAGTCCCGGTGTTTCCAGCACAGCGCGCTCGTGGTGTGCCTGCCCGCTGGCCTCCACCCTGACATGAAAAGTGTCGAGCGATCGACGACAATCGTGTCGATTCCATCGCAGGTGGATCGTCTATCCGCCAACGGAGGGAGACATGGCGCAATACACATTGATGCTGCGGGAAGACGGCACGGCGTTCGCGAATCTTTCGCCAACGGAGTTCCAGGCGATCATCGCGCGCTACGGCGCGTGGCGCGACGAGCTGCAGCGGAACGGCAAGTTCGCCGGCGGCCACAAGCTGCGCGACGGACAGGGGCGCACGATGCGCCGCAACGGCGGCGGCAAGGTCGTCGTCACTGACGGTCCGTTCACGGAAGGCAAGGAAGTGATCGGCGGGCTGTTCGTGATCGAGGCGGCGTCCTACGACGACGCGGTCGCGATCGCCCACGGCTGTCCTCACCTCGACTTCGGGAGCATTGAGGTCCGGGAGGTGGAAGTCACACGCCGGCCGTGACCGATCTGAATTTCCAGCGCGTCTCGGCGCAGATCGTCGCGACGCTCACCCGCATCCTCGGCCCGCGGCGACTGTCGCTGGCCGAGGAAGCTGCCCAGGATGCGCTCGTCAAGGCGCTGCAGCTCTGGCCGCACGAAGGCGTTCCGTCGAATCCCACGGCCTGGTTGGTCCAGGTCGCGAAGAATCGCGCGCTGGATCTGCTCCGCCGCGATCAGCGCCTCACCGATCTCGACACCCTCGACGCCTCCAATCATGAGTCCCCGCATCACGGCGCGGACGCGGCGGTGTCGGCCGGCTCCACGTTCGATCCGGCCGCCTTTGCGCGGCTTCGCGGCGAAGCCGATGCGCCCGAGGACGACGAGCTCGCAATGATGTTCCTCGCCTGCCACCCGATCCTGTCGCGGGAAGCGCGCGTCGCGCTCACGCTCAAGACGGTCTGCGGCTTTGGCGTCCGCGAGATCGCGCGCGCATTCCTCGCCCGGGAAGAGGCGATCGCGCAGCGGCTCGTCCGCGCGAAGCGACAACTCCGCGACGCGGACGTCGCGTTCGAGCTCACCAGCAGCGACTATCCCGCGCGGCTGGAGTCGGTGCTCGACGTCCTGTACCTGCTGTTCAACGAGGGCTACGCCGCTCATACCGGCGACAATCTCGTTCGCGCGGAGTTGTGCCGCGAAGCGATCCGGCTCGGTGAGCTGCTCGC
>DATFXR010000409.1:0-14426 GCA_035315685.1 Vicinamibacterales bacterium
GCCTATCAGTACAAAGTCGATCCGTTCTGGCTGATCCAGACGTTCATCCAGGCGCCGGAGGCGTCGCGCGTCACCACCTGGCACACCCAGCTTTCGACGGCGAAGTACACCTACACGATCACCAACCATCTCCTGTTCGAGGCGGGTATGGCGGCGGGCGGCAGTCCGGACACGATCAAGGTCGATCCCGCTCGCATCGGCGGCGTCGCCATCCAGGAGCTCGGAGGAGCCGTCGCGCCGCCGCTCACCTACCGCGCGCCGACGAATTTCGACTTCGACGATCGGCTGCCGTCGCAGTCCTTCAACGTGTCCGCCAGCTACGTCACCGGCTCGCACAACGCGAAGTTCGGCGTCGAGCTGCAGCGCGGCCACTTCCTGCGCGGAGACAACAACGATTCCACCGGCGGGATCTGGTACGTCACGCGGGACTACGCGCCGCTGCAGGTCGTGATTCAGTCGCCGCTGGCCGGCTGGCAGAACAACCTGAATTACAACCTCGGCTTCTTCGCGCAGGATCGCTGGACGGTGAACCGGTTGACGCTCAGCGGCGGCGTCAGGGTGGATCTGCAGAACGAGTCGACCGAACCGTTCACGGCCGCGCCGCACCGATGGCTGCCGAACCGGCACGACAGCTTCGCCGCCGTCGAAAACGTCCCGAACTGGAAGGACATCGACCCACGCGTCTCCGCGGCGTACGACCTGTTCGGCACCGGCAAAACGGCGATCAAAGCGAGCGCCAGCCGCAGCGTCCGACAGGATTCGATAGCGATCGCCGCGGCGAACAACCCGGCATCGACGCTGCAGACGCAGACCGCGCGGACGTGGACCGACAACGGCAACTTCGTTCCCGATTGTGATCTGACAAACGGGGCGGCGCAAGACAATCGGGCCAGCGGTGGTGACGCGTGCGGTCCGTGGCTCACGCCGGCGTTCGGCAGCAGCGTGCCGGGTACGATCTACGACCCGGCGATCTTGAATGGGTGGGGAGTCCGGCCGTGGAACTGGGAATTCTCGGCTGGAGTGCAGCACGAGATGGCGCCGCGCCTGTCGGTGTCGCTCGGCTACTTCCGGCGCATCTTCGGGAATTTCCAGATCACCGACAACGAGGCGCTCACCGCCGCCGACTTCACGCAGTTCAGCATTACGCTGCCGACGACGGACCCGCGCCTTCCCAACGCCGGGAGTACGCTCGGCGGGTTCTACGACGTGAACCGGATCGTCGCCGCGCGCAACGTCGTCAAGGATGCGTCGGCGTTCGGCAGGCAACAGGAGCACTGGGACGGCATCGACCTGACCTTCGATGCCCGGCCGCGCGGCGGGTTCTTCCTGCAGGCCGGGGTGAGCACCGGCAAGGCGATGACGGACAACTGCGAGATCGTCAACGCTGCCCCGGAAGTGCTCGTCGTGAACACGGTCTCGAACCCCGCGGCGTTCTGCCATCAGGAGTCGCCGTGGCTGGCGCAGTACAAGACGCTGGCCTCGTACACGTTGCCGTACGACGTCCGCATCTCCGGTACGTTCCAGAGCCTTCCTGGACCTCAAGGCATCGCCGGGTCGACGCCGGCCGGCGTCCTTGCCAACAACGTCTACGTCGGCACCGCGGGCAATCTCGGGCGCAACTTCACCGCGGGCTCGGCGACGCTGGCGTTGATCCAGCCGTACGCGCTGTACGGCGATCGACTGAACGAATTCGATCTCCGGTTCACGAAGACCGTCAACCTCGGTCATGGCAGGGTCGATCTGAACGCCGACCTGTTCAATGCCTTCAACTCGGATGCGATCCTCGTGCAGAACAACACGTTCGGCGCAGCCTGGCAGCGTCCGCTGACGGTCATCCAGCCGCGGTTCGTGAAATTGTCTGCGCGCTGGGATTTCTAAGTTGAGCGCCGTCATGAAGATGGGAATCCTCGTGGCGCTGCTCGTGACGACTGGCGGCCTGAAAGTTGGCGGCGACGGCCAGGACAAACGAGCGAAAGAGGTGCCGCGGCTGCCGCGCGCTCCCGCGAATCCACCCTCGCCGTCGGTGCAGGCCCCGGCAGATCCCGGCTACGCGGCACTCATCGCGACGTGCAAGACACCGCCAACGGCCGGCGGTGGCGGGCCGGGCGGCGCGCGCGGCGCCCCGCCGCAAGGCGTCAGGGAATATGCGATCGCGGACATTCCCGGTGTGATCGCCGCAGGCAGGAAATGGACGTTCGTCTGGCAGCAGGCCGGCAACAATGGCGACGGCATCGTCGGCACGAACGACGAGGGCGTGCTGGTGGCGCAGAACGACAGCAGCGCAGTCGTGAAGCTGGATAAGAAGGGCACGCCACGCGTCGCCTACTCCGACACGCACACGGGCGGCGCGTTGTCGATGAGCTCGCAGGGCGCGCTGTTCATTGTCGAGCGCGGTCTGCGTATGAAGGTCGAGCAACTCGCGCCCCGGCGGAGGCTGCTGGCGGACAGTTACCAGGGTGAGCCGCTCGACTGCGCCGGGCCAGTCATCAACGATCTGACCGCGGACAGCCACGGCGGCGTGTACTTCACGATGGGCGGGCTGTTCCATGCCGACTCGAAAGGCGTCGTTGTCCGGTACGGCGACAACCTCCTCACCAACGGCGTCATCCTCAGCCCCGACGAGAAGACGCTCTACGTCACCAACGGCGCGACGCTCGCGGCGTTCGACGTGCAGCCGGATGGGTCGTTGACCAACCAGCGCGAGTTCGTGACGCTCACAGCAGGCGGCGACGGCAGCACGATCGATTCGCTGGGGCGGATCTACGTGACGACCAGCGCGGGTGTCGAGGTGATTGGGCGCGACGGCAAACATCTCGGCGTCATTCCCACTCCCCGCGGGGTCATCAGCTGTGCGTTCGGCGGCAAGGACAAGAAGGTCCTGTTCGTCCTCGCGCGCGGCGCGCAGGACGCGGAAGGCAACGACGTAGGCAACGCGGCGCAGGTCTGGTCGATCGAGATGACCGCGCAGGGCTACAAGGGCCGCGCCAAGTAAAATGCGTGCTCAATCCTGGAGCAGAAGACCATGCCTCCACGCTTGACCTCATCCGCGTTGGTCGCCTCGGTCGCCGCGGGCTTGTTCCTGTACGCGTCGTCGCCTCTTGCCGGTCAGTGGCTCAACCAGCCCACCGCTGGCGTTCCGCGGACGCCCGACGGGAAGCCCAACCTGACCGCGGCGACACCGCGGACGCCCGACGGCAGACCGGATTTCTCGGGAATGTGGCTCACTGGCGACGGGCGGCCTTGCGATGCCCGCAACGAAGTGTTCCAGGTCTGTGGCTCGGAACTGCCGATGTCGCGCTACGGCATCAACATGGGTGCGGGTAGAGACGGCGGCCTGCCGTACCAGCCCTGGGCGGCGCAGCAGGTGAAGACACAGATCGAGCAACACTCCATCGGCGATCCGCATGCCCGCTGCATGCCCGACACGTTCGTGCGCCTGTACGGCTTGCCGCACATGCAGAAGTTCATCCAGACGCCGGGTCAACTCACGATGCTCTACGAATTGAACGCGAACTACCGCCAGGTCTTCCTCGACGGAAGGCCGCTGCCCGATGATCCTCAACCGTCGTGGCAGGGGTATTCCGTCGGCAAGTGGGAAGGCGACACGCTGGTCGTGAACTCACTCGGATTCCACGACGGCCTGTGGCTCGACATGGCCGGCAGTCCGATGACCGACGCGGCCAAGGTGCACGAGCGCATCCGCCGGCCGGATTTCGGACATCTCGAGGTCGAGATCACCGTCGACGATGCCAAGGCCTACACGAAACCGTGGACGGTGACGCTCAAGCAGAACATCGTGCTGAATACCGAGCTCGTCGACGAAATGTGCGTTGAAAACGAGAAATCCACCAAGCACATGGTCGGCAAGTAAACGCCGTCAGATTGCTACGGGCACTCCTTAGCGCTGAGGCACCAGCTCGTACCTGCTGAGGTACAACAGTGTGGATGGTGGCGAACCGCAGCTCTTCGGAACGACTGCGTTCATGAGGGACGACACACCCCCGGTCACGCACCCCACGTCGCAGGCCAATCCATCGTGAGGTGCGTGAAGGTGACACGATCGTGCCCGTATCATGTCATCTGGGCGCGGCCCCTCCGTTCAGCACCTGCGCGAACGGATCGCTGTCGAACGCCAGCTCGCCGCCCTCTTCGGCCGCACCAGCCGAAAGCGCCTCCGTCGCTCGTGCGACCACGCCTCCTGCGATGACCTGCGGAGCCGCGCCGCCGGACATCGCATCAGCACGATCTGTTGCGGAGGCGGCGCGCCCGGCGTCGCCCGACGTGGCTGGTGACGGCGCCGGTCCGCGAAGGAGCTCGTCAGGGATGTCGATGCTGAATCGCATGTACCCTCCTCAGGCCACGATCGCGTAGCGCGCTTCGAACTGGACCGAGGCATTGGTCAGATTGACGATCGTGATCCAGTAGGTGACATTCGACGGATCGGCGCGCTCGATCGCGACGTCCCAATCGACCTGCGCAGCGCCTGGACGCGCCGACGTGGGCACGACCTCCCACAACACATGTTGCAGCGCCGGCCAGTTGAAGGTGAACCAGCGCTGCGTTTGATTCGGCGACAGCGTCCCGCGAAATTGAACTCCGGTCGTCATGGATCATTTCTCCTTCTCGAAGCGAGTCCTGAACGTGTCAGGAAGTCACGCTCGTGAAGACGCTACGTTCGGCCGAGGACGCAGTATCGCCCCTCGAACGTGACATCCTGCGCGATCAGGTTGAACACCGTGATCCAGTAGGTCAGATAGTTGCCCGATGCGCGCTCGATGGCGACCTTCCACCGCAGCTCCGCCGCTCCCGGCCGTGGCACCGTCGGCAGCATGCGCCACTCGACCCGCTCCCATTCCGGCCAATTGAACGTGAACCACCGTCCGGACGAGTTCGCGTGCACGGTTCCGGTCCATTGCACGCCAACGCGCGGATAGACGCGAGTCGGAAACGCGGGAACCACGCAGCCTCCGGCGCTGTTCGACCAGAATGACTGCACGGTGACGCCATTGAGTGCCGAAGTCGACGAACAGACGTCGCCGATCTCGCACCATCCTCCCTGGCTGCACGTGCCAGCGACGCCAAGGAATGCACTGCCCTCCGGATCGGTCGCCGCCTCCACTACTTCGTGGCTGATGATTCTGGTGATCGACGCCAGGCTGCCCGAGTTGGTGATCCACGCGAAGCGAATCCGCTGGCCGGAGCGCGTGTAGTAGGTGTGCTCGCCGACAAAACCGGAGTTGCTCGCGCTCACTCCGGTCGGCATCACGACGCAATAGAGGGTCTGGTTGTCGATGTCTGGACCGGGAATCGTCCCCGCGGTCAGCTGGCCATCGATGAACGTGCTGACCTGTGTGTCGGTGAAGTTGTTCGGCGGATTGGACGTCGAGATGACCGCCGTGCCGCGCAGGAAGCCGCGGCCAATGCCGCGGTACTCGGCGAGGCCTGTCATATAGGAGCTCGCCAGCATCGTCTGGCATGCGCTGGTGATCTGGGCGGAGCTCGGCGTCGGATTCGTGGTCCACGCGTTGCCCCAATAGATCAGGAACAGCTGCATCACCTGGATCACCGGGCCATTGTTGTCGACGAACTTGTTGTTGGCGCCTCCGGCCTTCGGCGTCCGGACTTCCGTTGGCTCGATCGCGTACACCGCCTCGAACGCCTCCGCCTGCACGACGCCGCCATGAATGTCGGCGGTGATCGTCGAGACACCCGCCAAATCGCCGTCGATGGTTTTGCCACCATGGGACGCTGTCTTCGCCATAACCTCCCCCTGCGAAATCGCGGACTCGGTGGCCGCGCGGTTTCTGTCGTGGCAGCCTCGTCGTGGTTATACATCAGCGGTACTGAACCCGGTGCGACAAAGTCGTAGGAAGTACGTAAGCTTGCCTTGGCGCACCGCTGCGTGCCGGCGTCTTCGTTGCGACGAAACCGGCGACGAGGTGGGAATTGGGTGTTCGAATCATCGACGTTCCCAGCGAGGCTGACCGCGAATCACGGCGGACCACACGATTGACACCGTGCGGGACTGGCGCGACCATTGGCTGCTCTCGGACGCTCTGAGGGAGAGAGCCGATGCATTCGCGCCGACGCAGCGCGCCGCCCTGAATGCTGCGGTTTCCCCCGTGCCACGCGGACATGTGGCGAATACGATCATCACCGCATGACTGTCTCCTACGAGAACTCGAAGGTGATCTTTCAGGGCATCAAGGCCGCGGGCATCACCTCGCTGTCGGCGCTGCCGGAAACCTGGCTCGGCCTCCTCTTGCAGCAGGCCGAGAAGGACCCTGACGTCACGTTGATTCAGGTGGCGAAGGAAGAGGAGGCGATCGGCATCGCCGCGGGCGCGTATTTCGCCGGTCAGCGGCACGTGTTGCTGATGCAGAATCACGGATTCCTCGCCGCCATCAACGGGATCGTCTCGCTGGCGCAGCTCTACGGCATTCCGCTGTGCATGCTGATCGCGCTCCGCGGCCACTGGGGCGAACCGTACCCGTGGCACACGCGCGGCGGGATCGTGACCGAAGGCGTCCTGCGCGCGCTTGGCATTCCCTTCGAGTACGCGCGCGATCCGGCGGAAGTCGGCCGGCAGATTCGCGAGGCCTACACCTTCTCCCAAAGCTCGCTCGCTCCGGTGGCGCTGCTGCTGACGCGCGATCTGATGGAGGAGCCGTTGTGAGGCGCGCCGAGTGCATCGCGATGCTCTATCCCGAGCTCGACGACAAGCTCGTGGTCACGATCATGGGCGCCTGCGCGCAGGAGCTCTACGACCTCGGGCACAAGGACAACTTCTTTTATCTCCAGCACGCCATGGGTCTGGCCTCCTCGATCGGGCTCGGACTCGCGATGCACCTTCCGAAGGAGCGCGTCGTCGTCCTCGACGGGGATGGCTCGCTGCTGATGAACCTCGGGACGCTCGCGACGATCGCGCGCTACCGGCCGGACAATCTCATTCACATCGTCTTCGACAACGGCAGCCTGCTGTCGACGGGAGGCTTCGACTCGCACACGACCTCAGGCACGACCGATCTCGCGGCGATCGCGCAGGGCGCCGGTCTCGAGCGAGTCGCCAAAGTCGACTCGGTGATGGACTTCGGCGAAGCGGTGATCGACGCATTCAACAGCGGCCGCCTGAGCGTGATTGTCGCGAAAGTCGCGGCGATCGGTCCGAATCACTACGGGATGGACCTGCAGCTCCCGGAGAATGCCTTCCGGTTCAAGCGGTTCATCAGCAGCCGCAGGCAGACGTGAGGGATCGCCGCGTCCGGGCGGTTTCGGTGGGTGATGGCGCCGACTCTCGATATCGCTGAAACGCCGTGGAAGCACGGGAGCCCGAGACTTCGGGGCTATCCAAAGCCGCCGCACTGAGGAGGAAGCGCATGACGAAGACTGTGTTGGGAGCGCTCGTTGTCGCCGTCGCCCTGAGTCCGGTCGCCGTGTCGACGCAGTCTGGAAAAGCGAAGCCGACCAGCGCGACCTACATCACCAAGGAAGAAATCGACACGGTGAACGCGAAGGGACAGGGAACCGATCGGGCGATCAAGGTGGTGGACATCGGCCACGAGAACTTCGCGCTTGGGATCGTGCATCGGGGAAAGACGGTCAACGGCGTCATGGTGTCCGCGCCGGGCACCGGCACCGCGGCCGCGGGCCGCGGCACAGCGCCGGCAGCCGCCGAGCCGTGCGGACGACAGATGGCGACGGCTCCGGCGGGCGGGACAGCCGGCGGCATCACCCACGATTCTCAGACCGAGGGCTATTACATCGTCTCCGGCGGCGGCACGATGTTCACCGATGGCTACATCGTGAACGGACGGCACAATCTGTCGCCGGAGCTGAACGGGCCGACGTGCGGCGGCATGGCTTACGACGTCGTCAAGAAGGTGGTGAAGCCTGGCGACATCATCATCGTGCCTGCAGGCGTCGTGCATGGATGGCTCGACATCGGCGATCACGTCGATTATCTGAGCTTCCGCCCGTCGCCGGGAATTCTGACGGCAGGCTGGGTGCACCCGGTCCTGAGGAAATAGATCCTCGGTTCTGAGGCACCGCGGCGCGACGTAATCGACGCGCGGCCGGTTTGCTGCTGCGGACGCGCTACTTCAGCGCAGACAGTGTCGGCCCCGAGGCGCCTCTCGGCAGCAGACTCGGTCCCGATGGCGAGAACAGTGTCGCCGTGTCGATCTTCGGATCGATGAGCACGCCGATGAAGCAGTTCTGCATTTCGTCCCAGTTCTGATCGCCCCAGTAGATCGTCTTGCTCGGGTCGGGATTGAACTTGTTGGCGACCGAGTTGTCGAAATGCGCGACGCCGATGATGCGTGTGCCCTTCGGCAGCGACTTCGGCTCGGCGAGGTCGTATCCCATCTGCCAGTTGAAGTCCCACTTCGCCTTGAACACGGTTTCCGTTTTGCCGGTTGGATACACGAGCCGCAGCTCGTAGTCTTTCCCGCGCAGATGCATGTGCGGCTGCACGTACACGAGCTTCATGTCGGCGTTCGTCGTCATCTCCGACACGATCTCGGCGTTGCCGTCGCGCGGCGGAATCGCCAGGTTGGCGGCGGTCGGACCGTTGTGCATGACGTAGCGCAGCGTGGGTGACTTCTTCGCAAAGACCAGGCCGACGCGCGACCGATCGGTCGCCGCCTTGCCGATCGCGGTGTAGTGCAGGTTGAACACGAGGTCCGATCCTTTCGGAACGAACTTCGCCGATTCGAACTGATTGAAATCCTGCGGACCGAGGCCCGGGTTGAATTTGCCGAGCGTCTCCGGGGCCTGCTTCTCCGTCATCCCGATGCTCGTCGTCTCGTAGGCTTCGCCGGGTACCGCGTCCTTCATGAAATCCGAGTCCGGCGGCCGGACCAGGACCCGCCCGTGATGCAGCACTTGCGGATTTCCCGGACGCATCTCCGCCGCGACAACCCACACGTCTTCCGGAAAGTTCACTTTCACCAGAATGTTCTTGTAGTTCACCGTACCGGTGGCCGGGACGCTGAAGTCCTTCGGCATCTCGACGATCATGTCGGGCTCGATATTCCAGCCGTCGTGAAATGCGATCGGCGCCGGCTTGTCCTTCGCGTCACCTTCGGCCGCCCCGCCATCGACCCATGCGCTGAGGGTCGCGATGTCCGCGTCGGTCAGTCGCTTGTCGTTGGCGAAATGACCGTACGCCGGATCGGCGAACCATGGCGGCATCTGCCGCTTCACGACCGCGGCTCTGATCGCCTTGGCCCATGGCCGTACGTCCTGGTACGTGAGAAACGACATCGGCGCGATCTCTCCCGGACGATGGCAGGCCTGACAGTTCTTCTGCAGGATCGGCAGGACCTGTTTGTTGAACGTCACCGCCCCGGCATTCGACTCTTGTTGCGGCGCGGCATGGATCGATGCGGTCATCAATCCCAGCACCAACAGCGCGCCCAGCGGAGCCATCTGTCTCAGTCGCATAACGTCTCCCCGGAGATTTCCGATGCTGGTCAATATTAAGGCTATTCCAGGGTTTGCATGACGCGGTTCCGACCCAGAAACGTGGCGAGCGGCCCTGGCGAACACAAATTCCAGCATACGGGATGATCCCCGGACCGCCGAGCTGGGAGTGGTGAGCAGCCGGTTTTCCTGCGGTTCTGTCCTACAATCCCCGAGGGAGGAGCGTCAGATGAAGGCTCTACACGTGCCAGTCTTTGTCATTCTAGCGCTGGTCTCCGCTGCACTTCCGCTGTCTGCGCACCACTCGTGGCCGGTGAACACCTCCAAGCTTGTTACGGTGAAGGGCACGGTGATGGACTTCACCTGGGAAAATCCGCACCCGATGATCACCCTGGAAGTCCGGACCGACGACGGCAAGCTGGAGAAGTGGTCGGTCGGTGGCCCCGCGATCAACCGCATGGAGGCAAACGGCTGGAGCAAGTCCACGGTCAAGCCGGGCGACGTGATCACCGGCATCGGCTATCAGTACTCAAACGGTCAGAAGATCATCAGGCTCGAGCGGGTCGTGCTGGCCGACGGCAGGGAGCTGCGCGTCTACGGCCGCTAGGGTTTTCGTTCCGGCGTGATCTGAATCTGCTTCAGCACGTCCACGTCGGACGAGAGTTCTTTTTCTCCGCCCGGACACTTGTTCTGACTGAAGATGAACGCGACGAGGTCGGCAGTTTCCTGCGGGCTGAGACTCTGCGGCGCGTCGGCGGGCATCGTCGTCTTGATCTTGTCGAACAGATCGCCGGCGCTCGTGCCGCTCCACGCCTGGAGCACGTCGGCCCCGACCAGCGCTGGTCCGTCCTGACCGCCGGTGAGATCGGCGTTGTGACAGGTCGCGCAGCGCGTCCCGGCAATCGCTTCGCCGCGCTTCGCCTGCGCCGCGCTGAACACGCCGCTCCAGATCGTCTGACTGGATGATTGCGGCGCGGCGGACACGGCGTTGAGGTCAAGAACGGCCGTGATCAGGACTGCGCCCAGAACGATCGTGCCATTCGATGTCATGATGACCGACGCGTCGGGCCTCTATTGTGCCCTACGCCAGGCCCGAACGTGCCGCGAACAAGGCTTCGATCTGCCGCGATATCGCGCGTCATGAAGCTGCCGTCGCTCAAATGCTGAGCTCGCGCCGGCTGTTTGTCCTGCTCTACACGCTGTCCGGCGCCGCGGCGCTCATCTATGAAGTGACATGGACGCGCCTGCTGACGCTGCAGATGGGGCACACCGTCTCGGCGGTCAGCACGGTGCTCGCCGCGTTCATGGGTGGTCTCGCCATCGGCGCCTGGATTGCCGGCCGGCTGGCTGTATCAGGCTCGCGACGCCTGAGATCCTACGCGCGCCTCGAGCTCCTCATCGCGCTGATCGCGATCGCCCTGCCGCTGATGCTGCGCGCGACTCGGCCGGCGATCGCGTGGGCCTACGCCGACGGTGACGCGACCATGCGATTCGCGCTCGTGCGCGCGGCCCTGAGCGCCATTCTCCTCGCGGTTCCGGCCGCGGCGATGGGCGCGACGTTTCCGATCGCCGCGTCGTGGTTCGCGGAGGTCACCGGCCGATTGACACCTGGTGTCCGCTCGCGATCATCGTCCGAGGCCGGTCTCCTGTACGCGGCGAACACCGCGGGCGCCGCCGCCGGGGCGATCGGCGCCGGCTTCTGGCTGATTCCGTGGCTCGGCCTGCAAGGCACGACCGCGATTGGCGTGGCGCTCAATGTCGGCGCAGCGCTCGGTGCGCTGTGGCTGTCGCAGCGCGATGCGCGGTCCGCCATCGAGTCGGCCGAGCCGCCGCACATCACAGCGCAGATCAAGAAGGACAAACGGCAGAAGCATCAGCCGCCGCGACGCGATCGCGTATCGCCGGCGCCAGAACCACAACCGACGCTCGCGTGGACGGCCGCCGCCTTGTCAGGCTTCGCAGCGCTCGTCTTCGAGGTCGCCTTCACGCGACTGCTCGCGCTCATCATCGGTCCGACCACGTACGCGTTTGCGACGATGGCCGCGTCGTTCATCACCGGACTCGCACTCGGATCCGCCGCCGGTGCGCGCCTGTCGCGCAGGGCCTCCCAGCCGGCATACTGGCTGGCGGCGACGCTGGCCATCACCGCGATCAGCGGATCGCTCGCGGCGTCGTACGCGGCGTCGCGGCTGCCGCTCGTGGTCGCCTCGGAAGTCGCCGCCGCCACGGTGACGTTCGCGTCGGTGGTGGTCCGCCAGGCGTATGACGTCGCGCTGCTGCTGCTCCCGCTGACCTTCGCGCTCGGCGCCGCCTTTCCGCTCGCGCTGGCGACAGCGTCGTCCAGGTCCGAGTCGATCGCAACCGACGCTGCGCGCGTCTACGTCGCAAACACGCTGGGCGCGATCGCCGGCTCGCTCGCCGCGGGATTCCTGCTGGTGCCGCGCTTCGGACTGCACGCCACCTTCCGCGGCACGAGTCAGGTCGCAATCGTCGGCGCGGTCGCGGTCGCGGGTTGGGCAGCGCTCGCCGGCCATTCGGGCGCGAGGACCCGCAAGCTGGCCGTCATCGGCGCTCTGGTAGCGGCCGCGGCCCTCGGCGCGGTCATCATCGAGATGCCGTCGTGGGACCGCGAGCTGCTGTCCAGCGGCGCCTACAAGTACGCGCCGTACATCCACGCCCGCGACGCGAGCGATTTCGCAGCAAGCCTGCGCGCCGGCCGCCTCGAGTACTACAGGGAAGGCGCCGCGGCGACGGTCAGCGTCCGCCGGCTCGCGGGACGGCTCGCGCTCGCCATCGACGGCAAGGTGGACGCGTCGACTGCGGGCGACATGCTGACACAGCGGCTGCTCGGCGTTCTGCCGGTGTTCATCCACCCCCATCCGGACGAATTGTGCGTCATCGGCCTGGGCAGCGGGGTCACCGTCGCCTCGGCGATGGCGACCGGTCTCGTACACCACGGCGACGTGGTCGAGATCTCGCCGGAGGTCGTCGCAGCGTCGGCGTTCTTCTCGGCCGAGAACGACCACATCCTCGAGTCGCCGAACGTCCGTTTGATCGTCGGCGACGGCCGTTCGCATCTCCAATTGTCGAACCGCCGCTACGACGTGATCGTCTCCGAGCCGTCGAATCCGTGGATGGCCGGCGTGGCGGCGCTCTTCACGCGCGAGTTCTTCGAGGCGGCACGGTCGAGGCTCCAGCCAGGCGGCATTCTCTGTCAGTGGGCCCACACCTACGACATGAGCGACGCCGACTTGCGATCGATCGTCCGTACGTTTGCGTCGGTGTTTCCGCAGAGCACGATGTGGCGCGTCGGCGACGGCGATCTGCTGCTCATCGGCACGACCGGCAGCGACATCGAGACGCTGCTCGCGAACGTGACCTCACGATCGAGCCAGCCATCGACGTCAGCAATGCTGGCCGACGTCGCGATCGATCCGGCGACCGCACCGTTCCAGCTGATGTCGCTGTTTGCTGGAGGACCAGCCGAAGTTGCCCGCTACGGCGACGCGGCCACCGTGCAGACCGACAACCGCATGGCGCTGGAGTTCACCGCGCCGAGCGCGATCTACGGGCGATCGACTGCGGCGAACGCAAGGACGATCCGCGAGTTGACAGCCGGCGCACGCCTTCCGGCGGCAGTCGCCAGAGCCGTGATGAACGCCGACGCGAAGAGCTTGACCGCGCGCGGGACAATGGATCTGAAGGCGGAAGCCTACTCAACCGCCTCGGACTACTTCCATAGAGCGGTCGCGCTCGACAACCGGGATGCCGACGCGCTGCGCGGAGCGTCAGATGCCGCCGCTGGCCTGAATCAGCAGCACGAGCATCGTGTGTGGCTGGAGGACCTGACGAAATCGTCGCCAGAGAACGTGGCCGCGCGCATCGAGTTGTCGCGCGTGCGCGCCGCCGCAGGCGACTTCGACGGCGCGATTGCCGCGGCGAGCGAAGCGCAACGGCTCGAACCGGGCGATCCTCGGGCAATGGAACAGCTTGCCTCGGTGTTCGCCGACATGGGCGATGCGGCCCGGCTGGCGCCAGTCGCCGATCTGCTCGCTTCGCGATATCCGAGCCGCGAGGACGGCCCGTACTACCAGGCGGCGGCGCTGCTGCTTCGCGATCGTCCCGCCGAAGCGGCGATGCTCGCGCAGCGCGTCGCCGCGGCGAACCCGCGGTCGGCAAAGGCGCGGAACTTGCTCGGCGCGGCATGCGCGAGCACGGGCCAGCGAGAATGCGCCGAGGCGGCGTTCGCCGAATCCATTCGTTTAAATCCGCGCGAGCCGTCGAGCTACATCAACGTCGGTCTGTTTTATCTCCAGACCGCGAGGCCCGAGCAGGCGGAGGATTCCTTCGGCGAAGCGCTGTCGCTCGATCCGTCCTCGCCCGCCGCCAGAGACGGCATCCGTCAGGCGCGCGCTGCCCGGGTTGCGCAATAGATCGGCTTCCTTATGAGGCTGTTACAAGTTGCGACACGCTCGTCGATCACGGCTGCGCTATAGTCCGCGCCATCTCTCGAGGAGGAAGGCGATGTCCGATACGCGGCGCCGCCTGGCGGTCAGCCTCGCGCTCGGAACGATCGGGGTCGCGCTCGCGACGGTCAGCGGCTCGGGACAACAACGGCCGCCGGTCCCGAATGCGCAGACACCCACAGGCCTGCCGCCCGGCACGCAGACGCAGCCGTCGCCGTCCGGACTGCTGATTCCGATGCAGCCGCCGGCCAAGTCGGCGCCGAAGCTGCTGGACCACTACAGGCCGGTGACCGCTGATCGCCTGAAGCATCCCGAGGATAGCGACTGGCTGATGGTGCGCCGCACCTACGACGGCTGGGGCTACAGTCCGCTCGATCAGATCACGACGGCGAACGTCGCCAGGCTGCAGCCGGTCTGGATGATGTCAACCGGCATGAACAACGGTCATCAGGCGCCGCCGTACGTCAACGACGGCGTGATGTTCGTGTCCACGTCGTACAACCAGCTGATCGCGATCAACGCGAAGACCGGTGAAGA
>DATFXR010000410.1:0-13345 GCA_035315685.1 Vicinamibacterales bacterium
GTAGCGACCGAGCTGCGCCAGCGAGATGCTCGAGAGCGAATGGACCAGGGCCAGGTGGCGGCGATCACCGGCGGCGTGCAGCGCCGAAGCCGCTTTCGAGATGTGCTCGCGCACGATCGCGACGTCGCCGACCTGCCGATAGCACTGCCCGAGCTCGTAATGTGCGAGGCCGATGCTGCGTGAATCGTGCGACGCGTCCGCCTGCTTCAGCGCGCGGCCGTGCATCGCGATCGCGCGTGATTGGTCGCCGCGCGCGGAGGCGAGCCGTCCATGCAGCCGCCACAGCGTGGAGAGCTGCCGCGGTGGAATCGTGTCGCGAAAGGTGTCGGGTGGGCGTCCGAGCGCCGCTGCCGCCTGATCGAGATCATCCTGCAGCAGGGCTGCTTCCGCCAGCATCGAGCGGACCGACAGCTCTTCATCGCGGGTCAGCGACGACGACCGCAGCGCGGGCCCGAGCAGCTGAGCCGCTTCAGCACCACGGCCGCGCTCGAGCGACGCCGCAGCGCGCACGAGCAGCGCCTGCAAGGCCGACGAAGGCACGTCGCCGAGTATAAGACCGAAAAAAGCTCGACGCGAACAAACGGCGTTCGTGTCAGTCCGCTCCAACTCGTGGCGCCCCGCGCCGTGACGCTGGTGTCACGCCGCGAAATTGTGTGAAAACGGCCGTGGTTTTGTGATTGACGGACTGATGAGTCGCCCCGAGACTCCCCGCGCCGTCAACCCCAACCAGGAGGCCACCGTTATGAAGCGTTCTCGAAGCGCAACACGGACTCTCCTCGTCGTCGTAACCGCGGGGTCTCTGGGAGCCTTCACGCTCGCTGTGCAGGGTCAGAGCGGCCCGACCGACGCGCCGACCGGGTTCGACAACCATCCGGTGCCGGGTTTCTACGCCGGGGACGAGGCCGCGCAACAGGCGGCGTTCGATGCGGACAGGGCGGTGTTCGAAGAGCGCGACGAAGTCGCAGGAGGCCTGGGTCCGTTGTACAACGCACAGAGCTGCGCGGAGTGTCATCAGAATCCGGTCACGGGGGCCGGCAGTCAGATCTCCGAGCTGCGCGCCGGACATAACGACCTGTTCGGCAATTTCGTCGACGCGCCGGGTGGATCGCTGATCAACGATCGCGCCACGAACGCGAACATCCAGGAGCGTGTGCTTGGGTCGGAAGACGTCCGGACGTTCCGCATGACGACCAACGCCCATGGTGACGGGTTCGTCGAGGCGATCAACTCGAACACGCTCGTCGCGATCGCGAACGCCCAGCCTGGCCAGAGCGGCGGCGCGATCAGGGGCCAGGTCATTCAGGTGCCGGTCCTCGAGTCGCCCGGCAACAACCGCGTCGGCCGGTTCGGCTGGAAGAATCAGCACGCGAGCCTGCTGTCGTTCTCATCCGACGCGTACCTGAACGAGATCGGGATCACCAACCGGTTCAACCTGGTCGAGAACACGTCGCTGGGGAAGTTCGTGGGTTTCGGCAGCGGGTTCGACCCGGTGGCCGACAACGCGCCGTGTAACGATCCGAATCGTCCAGGTACCTGCGGCGAGGACCCGGACGACGACATCTTCGTGTTCGCCAGGTTCATGCGGGCGACCAAGGCGCCGCCGCGCGACAGCGCGCTTGCGGCGACGGTGGATGCGATCGCCGGAGCGAACCTGTTCAATCAGATCGGCTGCAACATCTGTCACGTGACGTCGATCACGACGGCGGCGCCGGGTACTTCGATCAACGGAGGAGCGCTCACGGTGTCAGCCGCGCTCGGCAACAAGATCATCCACCCGTTCAGCGACTTCCTGCTGCACGACATCGACAGCGGCGACGGCATCGTCCAGAACGGCGGGCAGTCGACGGCGAACAAGCTGCGCACGCAGCCGCTGTGGGGCGCCCGCACCCATAGCCGTCACATGCACGACGGCGAGTCGCTCACGTTCAACGAATCGATCCTGCGTCATGGAGGCGAGGCCACGTTCGTGACCAACAACTATCGTGGGCTGTCGTCGACGCAGAAGAATCAGCTGGTCACCTTCTTGAAGTCACTCTGAGGGCGTGAACGCGCGGCCTGTGGCCGCGAGACGGGCCTCTAGGCGTGCGGAGCAGTCGCAGGCTCCGCACGCCCACGGCTCTTCGCCGTTCCAGTCGCGACAGCGGCTCCGCGCGTGGGCGTCCTGGACCTTCTCCAGCGTGAAGTACCGTTCCCAGTATTCGCGCTCCTCTGCCAGTGGAGTCGGGCAGTAGCAGACCTCCACCCATTTCACGCGCCCATCGTCGAGCTGCCGCGCCTCCGCCATGTTCCGGAAGTATTCGTCGCCCGCGACCGATCCTCTGCCGAGCGTCCGATCGTCGATCGCCTTCGCAAGCGCAGCGCCCTGTCCGGGTTTCACACGCGCCGTTACGAGATACCGCATGGATCCATTGTAGCCAACGGTGGCACCTTGCTTGCTCTTCCATGAGGACGCTGTCATAGAAGGAGCACACCGTGGCACGGATGACCTTCCGCCTCGCGATCGCTGCCGCAGCGCTGGCAGTGAGCTCATCAGCGCACGCGCAACAGATCCGTCCTGAGGACTCGTTCCAGGTGGCGGCGCAGTTGATGGGCGAGTTGAATGCGGAATCCGGCGGCGAGCAGATTGCCGCGTTGAAGCGCGACTTCAACGACTTCGCCGCCACCTACCTGACAGCGGCCCACGGCGCCGCGCTGTCGACCGCAACGCCTGGAGCCGTCGGGACGAGCGGACGCGGGGAGGCGCGGACCGATTGGCGCGCGAAGTATCAGCGCGTGGAAGCCGATCTCGCGACGCTGATCGGACCGGTTGGCGCGCCGTCGACGGCCTCCGCGGTTTCCCTGGATCCGGACACACGCCGGCGACTCGAGACCGTGCGTACGCGCCTGCAGATTTTTTACGCCGCGACCCTGAGTCAGCCGGACGGCAATCCAGTGGCGCATACCGGCGCGCCGCCCTCTGGTGTCAGCGAGTTGCCTGACGCGACCCGTGCCGCGGTTCCGCCGACGGCGCAAGCGCCTCAGACGCAGCGGTCGGAATCGCCTGCCGCCGTCGGAACCGGCGCCTCGGCCGGAGCTCAGCCAGCGATACAGGTCGACATGCAACTCGACGACGCGCTCGCCGTCCTCAATCGCATCCAGCGGATTCTCGACGACGCGATCAAGGAGCCTTCGATCAAGCAACCGGGCAAGGTCATTCTCGACCGCGGGTCGATCGACGAGATGCGCGCAGAGATCGCGCAGATTCGCATCATGCTGCAGAGCCGGGCAAAGAATTAAGAATTAAGAATTAAGAATTAAAGAATTAAGAATTAGGAATTTGGAATTCGTGACACGCTGACGCTTGGCTGCAGCCTTCGCGCTACGTCAACAGCGGTAGTGTCCGGCTTTAGCCGGACCGTGATCACGCATTCCAAATTCCAAATTCTCAGGCGAGCGCGCGCATGGCGGCGAGCAGCGTCACCTCCGGTGAGAGCGATCGCAGCTCGGCGGCGATCGCGTCGGCGTACGATTCCTGCGGCACAGCGACCACGAGCGGCGGCGCAGAGGGAATTGCCACCTCGGCAGCGTGCGCCGTCAGCGTCGCCGTCGTGTCGGCGATCTTCACCGTCACGATCGCCTGTTGATCGTGCTGCGTCGATGCCGCGGTCGCGACCGGCGGAGGATCGCCAGGACGCTCCGCGCGCAGCCAGCCGGTGAGCAGCGATGCGATCGCCGCCTCGCCCGGGGCGTGATCGACCTCGATCGCCACGCCGCGCCACCCATCACCCTTCAGCGGCCCGCGCGCGTGCACGAGCGCCCGGCGCAGCGGCGCGAGTCGACGCCAGTTCAGATCGGCCAGATCGACGCGCGGGTCGTCGACGAGCGGCAGGATCGTGGCGAGCCCGCGCGCCACGTCGCTCCACTGGCGGCTGTCGTACAGGATTTGCCGACCGATGGTCAGCAACGGATCGAACGGCGGCGGCCCGTCCGACAGATCTTCGGTCCACCAGACACTGGTCGGCACGTCACCGCGAACGAGCCGCCGCAGCATCGACAACAGAGACGACTCGGGACACGCGGAGCGAACCACGATCTGCTCGACGCCGTAGCGCGACGCCGGCGGACCGAATGTCACGATGCCGACGCCCGCGGCGAACGGCGTGTCCAGCGCCTTGCGATTGCAATGCTCGAGCACAATCGTGCGTGACGGATGCCGGGCGCCCACCTCGTCGAGCGGCAAGCCGGCGATGACGTTGGCGAGTGCCGGCCGTTGGTCAGAAGGCGCGCGGACGACGATCAGGTTCGACATCACCGCGCGGGCAATCTTGACCTCACCGTGACCGAGCTCACGCCACAATGCGGCGAGATCGCTTTCGATCGCGTCGGGCGCCGATTCACGCCAGGTCCGGGTCGCTACGGCGCCAGCCATCTCCGTCCCGTGGACTCAATGAGCTGCTCGCCTGCCTCGGGCCCCCACTCGCCGGCTGGATAGGTGGCGAGCCCCTTGTCGCCCCGCTCCTCCAGGCGCTCCAGAATGGGCTTCACCCACTGCCACGCCGCCTCGACCGCGTCGCGGCGCATGAAGAGCGTCGCGTCGCCGGCAATCACGTCCAGCAGCAGCCGTTCGTAGGCCTCGGGCGACGTGCCGCCGAACGTGCTGCCGTAGTGGAAGTCCATCTTGACTGGATAGACCTGCACGTTCGGGCCCGGCACTTTCGAGTTGATGCCGAGCGAAAAGCCTTCATCCGGTTGGATGCGGATTGAGAGCAC
The DNA here is from genome assembly GCA_035315685.1 of Vicinamibacterales bacterium. GTDB lineage: Bacteria > Acidobacteriota > Vicinamibacteria > Vicinamibacterales > CAVVIG01 > QHWK01. The sequence goes on from DATFXR010000410.1 coordinate 4,750, forward strand.
GCTCGGGTCGAGCCGCGCCGAGGGATCGGCGTTGAACAGAATCGGCGGCACCTCCTTGAGGTGCACCGAGATCTCGCTGGCACGCTTCGGCAGCCGCTTGCCGGTGCGAAGGAAGAACGGAACGCCGGCCCACCGCCAGTTGTCGATGCAGACGCGCAGCGCGACGTAGGTCTCGGTTCGCGACGCCGGCTTCACCCCTTTCTCCTCGCGATAACCCGGTACTGCCTTGCCGGCGATGAAACCGGCGGTGTACTGCGCCCGCACGACGTTCGCGTCGACATCCTCTCCTTCCAGGCGGCGGAGCGACTGCAGGACCTCGAGCCGCTCGTCGCGGATGACATCCGCATCCAGCGAGTGCGGGGGCTCCATGGCGACCATCGCGAGCAGCTGCAGGATGTGGTTCTGCACCATGTCGCGGAGGGCCCCGGCCTCATCGTAGTAGCCGGCGCGGGTGCCAACACCCTCTTCCTCGGCGACGGTGATCTGGACGTGATCGACGTACTTCTGGTTGAACAGCGGCTCGAAGATGCTGTTCGCAAAGCGCATCACGAGAATGTTCTGAACCGTCTCCTTTCCGAGGTAGTGGTCGATGCGGTAGATCTCGCGCTCGTCGAACACCTCGGCAATCGCCTCGTTGATGGCGCGCGCGCTGGCCAGATCGTGGCCGATCGGCTTCTCGACGATCACGCGCGCACGCCGGCCGTCGGACGGCGGCACGAAGCGCGAGCGCGCCAGCTGTTTGACCGTCGGCTGGAACAGCGTCGGCGGAATCGCGAGGTAGTAGATCCGATCGCCGTTGAGGCCGCGCTCGTGCTCGACGATGTCGAGCCGCGCGCCGAGCGGCGCCAGCCCCTCGGGGGCATCGAGATCGGCAATGCCGAAGAACAGCGCCGCAGCGAAGGCTTCCCACGCCGGTGCGTCGATCGGGCGGCGCGAGAACTTCTCGACGCCGTCCCTGGCAAACGCTCGGTAGGCCTCGTCGGTCATCGGCCGGCGGCCGACGCCGACGATGGCGATGCGCGGTGGCAGCAGGCCGTCGACGTGCAGGTTGTAGAGTGCCGGCAGCAGCTTCCGGTGCGCGAGATCACCGGCGCCGCCGAAGATGACGATCGTCACGTCGCTTTCTTGACCGCGTGGCCGCCGAATTGATTGCGCAGCGCGGCCAGCATGCGCTCGCCGAACGGGTTGTCCTGACGCGAGCGGAAGCGCGTGAACAGCGACGCCGTCAGCACCGGCATCGGGATGCTGCGCTCGATGCCTTCGAGCAGCGTCCAGCGCCCTTCCCCGGAATCCTCGACGTAGCCGGTGAGCGCCGACAGGCCGGGATCCTCGGCGAGCGCGCGCGCGGCGAGCTGCAGCAGCCACGAGCGCACGACGCTGCCGTGATCCCAGAGTGCGGCGACCCTCGCGAGATCGATCTCGTACGCGCTCTCGTGCATCAGCTCGAAGCCCTCGGCGTAGGCCTGCATCATGCCGTATTCGATGCCGTTGTGAACCATCTTCACGTAGTGGCCGGCGCCGTGATCGCCGACATGCAGGTAGCCGTCCTGCGGAGCCAGCGTGAGGAAGATCGGCTCGAGGCGTTTGCAGATGTCGGCTTCGCCGCCGACCATGAGGCAGTAGCCCTCGGTGAGTCCCCAGATGCCGCCGCTCGTGCCGGCGTCGACGTAGTGCAGCTGCCTGTCGGCGAGTGCCTTCGCCCGTCGCTGATCGTCGTGAAAGTTGGTGTTGCCGCCATCGATGATCACGTCGCCGGCCGACAGCAGATTCGAGAGCGCGACGATGGTCGACTCGGTCGGATCGCCGGCTGGCACCATCACCCAGACGTGCCGTGGCGCCTTCAGGGCACCAACGAGCGCGTCGAGCGACGCGACGCCGCTGGCCTTGACCGCTTCGGCCTTGCCGACAGCATCTGCGCTGCGATCGTACGCGACGATGTCGTGGCCGCCGCGCTCGAGGCGCGTCACCATGTTGAGACCCATCTTGCCGAGACCGACGAAGCCGAGCTGCATGGGCGAATCTCCTAGTGCGCGAGCAATGCGTCCGCCAGCGCCTCGACCAGCGCGGCATCCGGTTTCGGCAGGTGTGCATGCATCGCGCGCCGTCCTGAGGCGTCGAGCGCGCCGAAATCGCCGACCGCCTGCGCGAGCTCGAGCATGCCGAAGGAAAACGGCTCACCAGGGATGGGGAGGTCCGGCTGCGGCGCCGCCGTGATCAGCAGGAACACGCCGCTGTTCGGCCCGCCTTTGTGGAGCTGTCCCGTCGAATGCAGGTAGCGGGGACCGTAGCCGAACATCGTCGCCGTGCGGGCCTTGTCGCGGACCGCGCCGCGGAATGCCCGGAGCGCCCGGCCGAGCGCCGCGTCGCCAGGCGCGAGATAGGCCAGCAGGGCGAAGTAGTCACACTCACGAAGGAGCGACAGGAACCGCTCCGGATCGCGTGTGCCGGTCGTCTTCACCGCCGCCGACACCGTCAGCGCGACGCCGTTCGCGAGCGTCCGATCGGCCGCCGCGATCGGCAGCCTGCCGCTCGACTTGAACTGCGTGAGCAGCGCGTTGGTCGCGTCCTTCGCCTGCTGCACGTTCGGCTGATCGAACGGATCGATGCCGAGCAGCGCACCAGCGACCGCCGTGGCGACTTCCCAACGCACGAATTCGGCGCCGAGCGCCAGCGGGCTTGCGAGGTCGATGTCCACGCGCGGTGCATCGGCGGCCGCAGGCCCGATCGCGGCATTCGTGTCCGTGTCGCCGACGTTGACCCGGACGAACAAGCGGTCGTCGCCGTACTTCGACGGGTCGCCGATCGGCTCGCCGGCGATCGGCACGATACCCTCGCCCTGTTTCCCGGTGCTTTCGGCGATCAGCTGCTCGATCCACAGGCCGAACGCGTCGAGCACCGGGGGCACGACCAGCGTGAGCTTGTCGACGCCCGCGCCGGCGCCGCTGCCCATCGCGAGTCCCAGTGCGACGGCCGGGTTCTGCGTCGCCCCGCCAGACGAGGGATCCGCCGCGGCGAGCATCGCCAGACCCCAGCCGACGATCTCGCCGATGTCCTGTCCCATCAGCGCGGCCGGGACCATGCCAAAGAACGACAGGGCCGAGTAGCGCCCGCCGATATCAGCTGGATTCTCGAAGAGGTCGCGAAACCCTTCGCCTTTCGCGCGGCGCTGCAGTGCGGTGCCCGGATCCGTGATCGCGACGAAATGATCGGCCCATCGAGCTACACCCGAGTCGATCAACTGCTGCTGGTAATGCGCGGCGAGCACATTTGGTTCGATCGTACCGCCGGACTTGCTCGCCAGGAGATAGAGTGTCGTCTTCGGCGGTGGATTCGTTCCGCGCACCGCCGCCGGATCGGTCGAGTCGAGCATGTGAAATCGTGGCCACCCCGGCGCGACGCCGATGACGGCGCGCAGAACCTCCGGCGCGAGGCTGGAGCCGCCCATGCCCAGCAGCACGACGTCGGTGAATCCGTCGCGCTTGACCGTGTCCGCGAACGTGCGCAGGCGATCGATCGAGTCGGCCATCAGCGTCGGGGAGCTCATCCAGCCGAGACGATCGGCGATCGTCTGCTGGACCGAGCTGTCGGCGCTCCACACGCTCGGATCCCGCCGCCAGAGTCCAGCCGCGGCACGTTCCGCGTCGCGCGACGTCTTATCGAGTGAGGCGGCCAGTCGTCCGGCAGTGAAACGCAGCGAGTCCTGAAGGCGAGCCCGCTTCTGCGCAACCTCGAGCGAGGGATATCGCGTCAGCAACTCCTGGGCGCTCTGCATAAGCGGGTAGGATACTAGAAGTGGGAAGACGGAAGTGTGACGCGGCGCCTGGAGAAATAAGGAGGGCGTTGCAGCCCTGAGGGCTGCGCTCTTGTCATCTTGAACGCACGCGAACGAAGTCAGACGTGAATGGCCAGAGGGTTCGAGAGCAAGGACGTCGAATTTCAGCAGGCGGAGGCGGCGCGTACACGAGCGCTCAGGCGTCAGATGACGCCCGAGGAGCGCGCCGCCGCTGAACGCCGCAGGACGATCGAGCTTGCCCTCGCGCGAGCGCGCGCCGACCTGACGGCGGCGCGCAGTGCGGCGCACAAACGGATGCTGGCCGACGCGATCGGAGCGCTCGAACAGCAGCTCGCCCGGATCAGATGAATACCCGGTTTCCATGCCTCGCCGTCGCGCTTGCCATCGGCGCGGGCGCAGCCACCTCGTGCGGACCTCGATCCGACGTCCCTGACACGCCGTCGCGTGCGTCGGCTCCGGCCGCGTCCGCTACCTCCCGCACGGCCTCGGGCGCTGCACCGGCACGCACCGAGAGGCCCGCCAGGTCGCGGCCGCGTATCGTGTTTCTCGGCGACAGCCTCACCGCGGGCCTCGGCCTCGCGCTGAGCGAATCGTATCCGTCGCTGGTGCAGCAACGGCTCGATGCGGCTGGTCTGAATTACGAAGTGGTCAACGCCGGGGTATCTGGCGACACGTCGGCCGGCGGACTTGCGCGCCTCGACTGGGCGCTGGACGGCGACGTCCGAATTCTCGTCGTCGCGCTCGGCGGCAACGATGCGCTGCGTGCGCTGCCGCCCGAGCAGCTCGAGCAGAATCTGGCGACGATCATCGAACGGGCGCAGACGCGCGGCATCAGCGTGGTGCTCGCGGGGATGGAAGCGCCTCCGAACTTCGGCCGCGACTACATCGTCTCGTTTCACAAGGTGTATCCGGAGCTGGCCAGCAGATATCACGTCAGGTTCGTGCCGTTTCTGCTGCAGGGCGTGGCCGGGAACGACGAGCTGAATCAGCGCGATGGCATCCATCCGACCGCGGAAGGCGCGCGGATTCTGGCGGACACCGTCTGGACGGTGCTGAAGCCGCTCGCCGAGGGGGAGAAGCGCTCCGGATCATGATCGAACTGCGCGAGGTGTCGAAAACCGTCATGAGCGGCAGCGAGCCGCTCACCATTCTTCATCCACTGTCGCTCACGATTGCGCACGGCGAGTTCGTTGCGATCGTCGGACCGTCGGGCAGCGGGAAGTCGACGCTGCTCGGCCTGATCGCCGGCCTCGATGCACCGACCTCCGGATCGGTGCTGATCGACTCGGTCGACATCACGCAGCTCGGCGAGGATGCGCTCGCGAAGCTGCGCGGCGAGAAGGTCGGGTTCGTGTTTCAGTTCTTTCATCTCATTCCGTCGCTCACCGCCTACGAGAACGTCGCCGTTCCCATGGAGATCGCCGGTGCCGGCGATGCGCGCGCCCGGGCGCAGCGGCTGCTCGAAGAAGTCGGGCTGACCGGCCGCGCGCATCATTACCCGTCGCAGCTGTCAGGAGGCGAGCAGCAGCGCGTCGCGCTCGCGCGCGCGTTGGCCAACGACCCGAAGATCGTGCTGGCCGACGAACCGACCGGCAATCTGGACAGCGCCAACGGCCGCCACATCATGGAATTGCTCCGCGCGATCCATCAGACGCGCGGCACGACGATCGTCCTCGTGACCCACGATCGCGAGCTCGCCGACATGGCCGACGCGCATCTCGTCCTGCGCGATGGCCGCGTGGTCGAACGCACTCTGCAACGCCGCGATCCCGTTCCGCTCGCTCAGGGCGAGCCGGTGCGGCCGCGATGATGTTCGTCGTCCGCATGGCGCTCCGTGAGACGCGCGCATCCTGGAAGCGTCTGCTGTTCTTCTTCGTGTGCATCGCCGTCGGCGTTGCCGCGATCGTGACGCTGCGCTCGGTGATTCAGAGCGTGCGCGACGTCTTCGGCAGTGAAGCCAAAGGCCTGCTGGCGGCCGACGTGTTGATTAGCACCAATCGCGAATGGCCGGCCGAGGCACGTGCCACGGTGGATCGACGGCTCGTCGAAGCCGGCAGCACGGCGCTCACCGAGACGATCGAAACGCCGACCATGGTGCGGCCGGCGGACCGCTCGAAGGTGATCGCGAAGATGGCGGAACTGCGGGCGGTGCAGCCGGGCTATCCGCTGTACGGATCGGTGGTCCTGCAGGGCGCCGATCGCTATTCCTACGCGCTCCTTCAGAACCACGGCACGCTGGTACGGCCGGAACTGCTCACCGCCCTCGGTGTGCAGGTTGGTGATCAGATCACCATCGGTCAGGCAGCGTTCACGATTCGCGGCGTGATCGCCAGCGAGCCGGGCCGGCGCGTCGGCGGCTTCAGCCTGGGTCCGCGCGTCATGATCGACTCCGCCGACCTGCCGTCGACAGGGCTGCTCAGTTTTGGCAGCCGCGCCGATCGGCGGCTTCACGCGAAGGTCCCTGACGACCGGATTGACGAGCTCGTTCGCACGCTCCGTGAGGACTTCAAGGGCGACTTCATCAACACGCGCTCGTATCGGTCCACTGAAGATCAGATTGGGCGCGACTTCGATCGGGCGGAGAATTACCTGAGCCTGGTCGGGCTGATCATCGTCATCCTCGGCGGCATTGCCGTGTCGAGCGTGACACGTGTGTTCATCCTGCAGAAGATCCGCAGCATTGCGGTGCTGAAATGCGTCGGGGCACGCAGCCTGCAGATCATCGCGGTCTACATCATGCAGGTGATGACGCTCGGCCTGGCCGGCAGCCTGCTCGGCGTCGTGATGGCCCGCGGCGTCATCGCGGCGATTCCGCTCGCGCTGGGCGCATCGACGTCTCTGCTCGCGCAGGCGCGCTACGGCGTGACGTGGAGCGCGGCCGTGCAGGGGATCGGCATTGGCGTGCTCGTCTCGCTGCTGTTCTCGGTGGTGCCGCTGCTGCAGGTGCGCTTCATCAAACCTTCGCTCCTGCTGCGCGATGAGACGGTCCGCCGTCGCGCCGACTGGCTGGCGATGGCGGCGGTGGTCGTCGTCTCGATTGCGCTCGTCGCGCTCACCGCGTGGCAGGCTGCCTCGCTCCGCGTCGGCATCGTCGTCTGTGCAGGGTTCGCCGGACTTGCCGTCGTGCTGCATTTCGCCGGCCGTGGCCTGGTCGCGCTGCTGGCGCCGTTGGCGAATTCGCGATCCTTTCCGCTGCGGCACGCGGTGCTTCACCTGTCGCGGCCGGGCAATCAGACGCGCGTCATCCTGCTCGCGGTCGGCCTCGGCGCCTTCTTCATCGTCGGCGTTCGATCGCTGCAGGCCAGCCTGCTGAGCGAGTTCTCGGTCCAGGTCGACGCCAACGCACCCGACATGTTCCTGCTCGACGTCCAGAAGCCGCAGGTCGAGGGCGTGCGTGCCTTTCTGGGCGACCGCTCGCACGGTGCCGGCGAGTTCCAACTGATCCCGGTGATGCGGGCGCGCGTGGTCGGCGTCGCCGGGCGGGAGACGACGCTCGATACCGCGGAAGACGTGCGGCGCAGCGGCATGTCGATCGGCCGCGAGTTCACGATTACCTATCGCGATCACCTCGATGCCAACGAACGCGTCGTCGAGGGCCGGTTCTGGAACGGTCCTTCGGCCGAACTGGAAGTGTCGGTCGAGCGTGAGATCGCGACCCGCGCCCGGCTTCATGTCGGCGACACGATTCGGTTCGATATCCTCGGCCGGATCGTCGCGCCGAAGATCACCAGCGTCCGCGACGTGGAATGGCGCGAGTCGCGCAACGGCGGCTTCGTATTCGTGTTCAGGCCAGGGGTTCTCGACGAAGCGCCACAGACCTTTGTCGCGCCGCTCAAGGGACCGGTGACCGCGGCCGAGCGCGGACGCTTCCAGCACGACCTGGTCGAGCGGTTCCCGAACGTGTCGGTGATCGACTTCCACGAGATCCTCGAGACGATCCGCGACGTGATGTCGAAGGTGACGCTCGCGATTACGGTGGTCGGCGGGCTGGTGCTGTTCAGCGGCGCGCTGATTCTCATCGGGGCGGTCGCGATGACCAAGTTTCAGCGGGTCTACGAAGCGGCAGTCTTCAAGACGCTGGGCGCCAACACGCGCACGATTGCGCGCATGCTGCTGCTCGAGTATGGGGTTCTCGGATCGCTTGCCGGTGTCATCGGCTCGCTCGGCGCCGTCGTGCTCACCTGGGGCGTGAGCAACTACGCGCTCGAGATTCCATGGCGGATCTTCGCCGGTGAGCACTTCGCCGGGGTGATGCTGACGTCGGCGCTGGTCGCCGCCATCGGGGTGCTCTCGAGCCTGGACGTTCTCCGCAACAAGCCTCTGGCGACGCTCAGAGCCGAGTAGCCGTCACGCTGCGATCGCGTTCACGACGCGGAACCACAGAGACCACAGAGTCCGCGGAGGTTGAGCCGCTGAAAGCCGGCTGGGTGATCCTGCCGCGTCGCACCCGTCGCTTCGCGACGGAGCGAGCGTACCAAACGCACAGAAACGCAAACCTCAGAATCGAGCGGGCTTGCGTTTCTGAGCGTTTCGTACGCTCGCAGGACGGCCGGCGGAGCCGGCCGTGTGCGACGCGCGATTCGCCGTCTCTCCGTGCCTCTGTGTCTCCGTGGTTCATCCAACTCGGTTCACATCGCGGCACACTGGCTCCGCGCTCGGGTGGAGGTGCTATGATGTGATGTTACGAGAGACCCCAATGGACCAGCAGACATATAAGGATGCGCTCCTGAAGAAGCGCACTGAGATTCTTGGCACGGGCGGCATCAAACCGCTTCAGGCGTCGATGGAGAACAACACCCGCCA
>DATFXR010000411.1:0-3720 GCA_035315685.1 Vicinamibacterales bacterium
GCGTTTCGACATCGAAGAATCGCGAGATCTTAGCATGACAGCTGATGAGCTCGGTAGGCTCGAGCGCGAGCGGCTCGACGCGGATCGATGCTACAACGACGCGCTGACCGCACTCGATCGTGCGGTCGTCGCGGCGACCACAAGTCCCGTGTCGAGTGCCGAGGCGCTCAACCGCTGCGGGTCGGCGCTGATGGTGTTCGCTCAGCAGATCACCGCCTTCGTCGACACGAAGGATCGACAGCTCGCCGCACGACTGCAGCGCCGTGTCGACGAACTGGCCGCCGCCCTCGACGGAATCAGCGAACTTCGTGTGCAGGTCGGCGTGCTGCAACGCGCCATACAGACTGTCGCCGTGCCGGCCGCAACGAGCGACCGCGGCTCAGCAGTCATCGTCCAATCAGTCGAGAGCGGTGATTTCTCCCCGGACACGCGCAGCGCGGTCGCCTACGTCGGATTCGAAGATCAGTTTCGTGGCACGGAGGCGGCGATCCGCGACCAGTTGCGACCTTACGTCGCGCTCTTCGCCGGTCGCGACTCGATCGTGGATATCGGCTGCGGACGCGGCGAGCTGTTGTCGGAGCTGAAGGCGGCCGGCGTGAGTGCCCGCGGCGTCGACGCGAACGCGGAAATGGCGGCGGTCGCGCGCACGCGCGGCCTCGACGCAACGGCCGGCGATGCGCTCGCCTACCTCACGTCGCTGCCCGACGAATCGCTGGGCGGTCTCGCCGCCACGCAGCTGGTCGAGCATCTCGAACCGGGATACCTGCTGCGTCTGCTCCAGACCGCCGCCGCGAAGCTACAGCCGGGCGCACCGATCATCCTCGAGACCATCAATCCTGCGTGCTGGCTCGCGTTCTTCAGCAGTTATATCCGCGACCTCACGCACGTGCGGCCGGTCCACCCGGACACGCTGCAGTATCTGCTGCGCGCCAGCGGATTCTCGCGCGTCGAGATCCGCTACAGCGCGCCCGTTCCCGAGCAGGTGAAGATGAAGACGATCGATCTTCCTGCCGATGTCCTGACCGCGAGCGACCCGTCGTCGCGCGCCCTTACGGCCGTCGCACATACCATCAACGCCAACGCAGCGATTCTCAACAATCTGATGTTCACGCACCAGAACTACGCGGCGATCGGCTACCGCTCCTGATGGAACGCGTCGACGTCGCGGTCATCGGAGCCGGCGTGACCGGACTGGCATCGGCGTGCGCGATCGCGCAGCGCGGCCACTCGGTCGTCGTGCTGGAGCGGCATCCGCGGCCGGGGCAGGATACGAGCACCCACAACAGCGGCGTGATCCACGCCGGGATGTACTACCCGCCCGGCTCGCTGAAGGCGCGCCTGTGCGTCGACGGCCGGCGGCGCCTCTACGCGTTTTGCAGCGATCATCGCGTGCCCCATCGAAAGTGCGGCAAGCTGATCGTGGCGCACGACGAGCGTGAACTGCGCGAGCTCGAAGCATTGAAGGCGCGTGGGGACGCGAACGGCGTCGAGGGATTGGCGATCGTCGATCGCGCGTTCATCGCGGCGCGTGAACCTGCCGTCGACGCGCCGTACGCGCTGTGGTCCCCGGAAACCGGCATCGTCGAGGCCGAGGCGCTCGTGCGGGCACTGATGCGCACCGGGCAGGATGCCGGCGTCATGTTTCTGCCGGCGACGCGGCTCGCCGGCGCGCACCTGGCTGACGGCGGCGTCGTGCTGCAGACCGCGCAGGAACAGATTCACGCGGCCGCCGTCGTCAACGCCTCGGGCCTGTATGCCGACGAGATCTCGCGGATGCTGGGCGGAGAAACGTTCACGATCTACCCGTGCCGTGGCGAGTACGTGCAGCTGTCACCGGCGAAACGCGCCAGCGTCCACGGCCTCGTCTATCCACTGCCCCACACGCACAGCCTCGGCGTCCACATTGTCAAGACGCTGAGTGACGATGTGTGGCTCGGGCCAACAGCTCGCTATCAGGCGGACAAAGACGACTACGAGCGCGACCGGCTGCCGGTCGAGGCGTTTCTCGAACCGGCGCAGCGTCTGCTTCGCGGCATCACGCTCAACGATCTGCGACTGGGTGGAAGCGGCATCCGGCCGAAGCTGCACTCGCCCGCAGAATCGTTCGCCGACTTCATGATCCGCCGCGACCGAGTGAACCCGCTCGTCGTTCAAGCCTCCGGCATCGAGTCGCCCGGACTTACCGCCTGCCTCGCGGTCGGCGATCTGGTCGCGACGCTCGTCGCGCACGGCGGCTGACGGAAAAGAACCGCGGAGAGTCGAATCTCTGCGGTCTCTGCGAGCTCCGCGGTTGCGTTCCCTCTCCGAGCGGCGCGTCGCGCGTGTCAACGTTCGACGACGAAGTAGTACGGCTCGTCCCCTGGCTCTGGAATCGTGGCAACTCGATGAAGCTGCCCTGCCGCCACCAGCGCGGCGAGCGACGTATCGTTCCGGTTCATCAGCACGAGGGCGTGCGGCGGCAAGCCGGACACCTCCGCGTGGCGTGCGTCGAAATACCGCGTGGTCTCCAGCAGATCCACCCTGTGCTCCATCGCGACCGCGAGCCGCCAATACGCCTCCATCATCGTGTCGTCGCCGGTGCTCAACCAGATCGGCCGATCGTGCCCCGGCGCGTGCGCGATCACCTGATGGAGCGCGCCGAGATGGTCCCATTCGAACCAGTACGCGGCGCGACGATGGTAGTCGCCGAAGTAGTGGACGAGAAAGAACGCGAAATGCAGCGGCACCATCGCGAGCAGCACGCCCGCTGCCACGTGCGCCCACCGCGACGACATCGCGAGCAGCCGTTCCAGCCCGAATATCGCCAGCAGGACGCCGAAGACGAGCGCTGGCAGAGCGCGATCGCTCGCGTACGGCTCTGCCGGGACGGCGATCGCGCCCGCGACCGGCGACAGGAGGAATCCGAACAGCACCACCCATCCGATCGGCGTTCGCCGGACCGTGAACACCTCCACGACGCCGAGCGGAATAAGCACGATGAGCGGGAGGAGGAAGACGCCGACCAGCCGCGTCGAGTTGGTCATCCTCGTGTAGCCCCCGATCATGAACAGGAACGCTGGATCGAAGAAGCGCCAGTAGGTCGACACCCGGTCGGTAATTGCGGTCGGCCGGAAGACGCCGGCGTCGAGGTGATAACGCGCGAGCGTATCCAGGACCATCGCCGTGTGCGAGGGCAGCCATGCCACGATCGCGACGAGCGGCCACGCGAATCCGCCGGCGGCGACGGCGTAGGGACGAATCGAACGGATGCCCGCGAGGAAGAGCGCCATCCACGTCAGCGCGAGACACGCCGGCATCATCACCACTGACGCGATGTAACTGTAGAAGCCGACGCCGAGCACGCTCGTACCGGCAAACAGAATCCAGGGCCGACGCTTCTCGAGGTACACGAGCAGGCACAGCAACCACCCGAGTACGAACGGGAGCGGGTAGATGAAGTCCATCGTGAGCCGGCTGTGCAGCATGTGTGCGGGCGTCAAGCCGAGCAGGAGTGCGGCGCCGACCTGCCAGCGGCGGTCGCGGAACAGACGACCCGCGACGAAGTACATCAGGAGCACATCGATCATTCCGACGGCAACCGCCGGGAATCGAAACACTGACTGCGAGGCGGGAAGTACTTTCAGAACGGCCGCAGTTGCGTAGACCAGCAGCGGTTGGAACCAGACGTGCTCCTGGAGCAGCCGCATCTCGAAGTACAGGGGCAGGCGACGACCGTCGATG
>DATFXR010000412.1:0-2777 GCA_035315685.1 Vicinamibacterales bacterium
CTCCTCACCCACTATCTCGGCAACCGTCTCCTCACCTTCATCACCAACCTGCTCTACAACACGATGCTCACCGACATGGAGACCTGCTACAAGGTGATGCGAATCGACGTGTTGCGATCGATGGAGCTGAAGTCGAACGGCTTCGGAATCGAGCCCGAGATCACCGCCAAGGTGTTCAAGCGGCGCTACAAGGTGTACGAAGTGCCGATCAGCTACGACGGCCGCGGCTACGAGGAGGGCAAGAAGATCACCTGGCGGGACGGAGTGGTCGCGTTGTGGGTGCTGGTGAAGTACCGGTTCACGGAGTGACAGCTCCAATTAGGAGTTTGGAATTTGGAATTCGTGAACCGCTGTCACGATCGCAGGCTCGTCTCGTTCAGGTGCGCGAAGCGCGCGCGACGCATTCCAAATTCCAAATTCCAAATTCTTAATTGCGTCGATGCGTCACCCGCGTTTGAGCATCACGCGTTCCATCCCCTCTATGGCGTGCAGCAGCTTTGCGAACACCTGAATCTGGCTGTGCATCAACTCGGGACTGAGCTTGTCGATGCAGCCATCGGCCGGACCCGCCAGCAGGTAGTTCGGCTGCGGGATGTAGCCGATTGTCGGAATGCCGGCGCGCGAGAGGCTGCTGCCCTCGCCCAGCCACCCACCGTTGATCGGATTCACCACGGCCGCGCGGTCGCGGCTTCCGTCCAGCGCTGCGACGAGCGACTCGCCCATTTTCCGGTCCGGCGTGATCGCGATGCTCCACTCGTTCTTTCCCGACGCCTGGTAGCGCCGCGTCGCATCGTCTATCCACTCACGACAGCCGAGGTGCTCGACCGTGACGGCTGCGACCGCGCGTGAGACGAGATCGGGATGCTTCTCGATGACGCCGCGGATCGACGGCACCCACGGGCTGGCGAAATGGCCGGTGGTGAGCGGAAACACGAGCGTACGTCTTCGCTGATTCTTCGCAATCCCGGCGAAGTACTTCGCGAGCGCGAGGATGCCGATCGCGCCGTTCTCCTCCGTCGCATTCGGGCCGTCGGTGTGCGTGTTGACGATGACGATCTCGTCGGCGGACGCGCCGGGGAGCGTTGCGATGATCGTATCGGTCGGCGCGTCCGGGACGGCGTCCGCCTCGAGTACCACGGTGACCTTCGCGCCGGCCGCGGCAAGCGTCTTGAGGCGTGCGCCGGTCTCGCGGCCGACGTAGAGACCCGGAATCCCCTGGGGCGGACGCGAGAACGGCGTGTACTGGTCGGCGGCGTTCGCGTCGGAAATGTCGGTCCACGCGAGGATCACCGCGACCGCGCCCGCCTTCTGAAACTGCGTGAGGTCGTTGACGCCTCCGCGGGCCGGCCGATAGGCAGCAGGAAATGATTCATCTGCAGGGTGAATGCCCCACGGCTTGTACAGACGCGCCCATTCGCGAGTGGCCGTCGCGAAGTCGATCAGCGCGACCCTGCCCTGCAGATTCGTCAGCGCGAACGTCGGACTGCTGCCCGCAAACGCAAGCTCGCCTGTGACGCCCGCGGCCGAGGTCTGACCCGAGTAGGGGAAGTACGAAGTCACCGGGGCCTTGAAGGCCTGCCCCGATGCTGGCGTCACGGCAATCTCCCATCGCCGCGCATCCCAGCGCGGCAACCGATAGGTGTCGCGGACGATCTCGCAACCGGCCGCTTTGAACTCCGCCGCGAGAAAATCGACGAACGTCGTGTGCGCCTTGTTGCCGGTGTACTTGGGACCCAGCTTTGCCATCCACACCTGCTGATCCCACACGGCCTGTTGCGACGGCAACAAGTCCGGCCGGAATCCCGCCGCACGATCGTCGAGCGCGGCGCCAGCCAGGCGAGCACGCGCAGGCGCCGACACGGCAAGCGCGGAGACGGATGCAGCCCATTCGACGAAGCGGCGGCGTGAAATGCTCATGGCACCCGGATCCTAATGTAGGCTGTCGCCATGCGACGGACACTTTTCTCGTTCGTCGTGGTGGTCCTGCTGGTGCCGTCCGTTTCGGCGGCGCAGGACACGCCACGGTTCGGCATCGTGATGGGCTATCCCGCGCAGGTCGGGGTTCTGTGGCGCTTCGGGGATCGGTTTGCCCTGCGGCCGGAGCTGAACTGGACTCACTCCACGACCGAGACGACCACGGTTCAGACCATCTTCAACATCGCCGGCGGCGTGACGACCAACACGGTGACGACAACATCCGAGACGAACGCCGTCGGCCCCGGCATCAGCGCGCTGATCTACCTGTCCACGCGCGAAGGCCTGCGGATCTACGTGGTTCCGCGGTTTGCCTACACGCACGCGACGTCGTCGACCAACCTCGGCATCCCGGTGCCCCCTAACGTCACCGTGCCCGCTGACACGACCACGTCGAGCTACAACGTCTCAGGATCGCTCGGCGCGCAGTACAGCGTTGCCAAGCACTTCGGCTTGTTCGGCGAGGTCGGCCTGGCGTTCCAACGCACAACGATCTCGCCGGGCTCATCGATCGTCAGCATCGACAACAGGAACCGGACAGTCGGACTGCGCAGCGGCGCCGGCGTGATTCTGTTTTTCGGCTCGTAGCGGACGGGTCAGCGCCCGGTCGCCGGCCGCCTGGCGAGGATCGTCTCCATCTCGTCCATCACGCGGTTCATCGTCTTGATGGTGAGCTCGAGCGGCTCGTCGCTCGTCATGTCCACGCCGGCGTCGCGCAACAGGTCGATCGGATACTTGGAGCCGCCGGCGCTGAGGAACTTCAGGTACCGATCGCGCGCGCCCTGATCGCCGGCCTTGACCTT
>DATFXR010000413.1:0-4602 GCA_035315685.1 Vicinamibacterales bacterium
AGGACGCCGGGAACAGATCGCGATCCTCGGCTGGAGGATTGCGGAGCTACAGGCCGAAGCGGGGTTCAAGGTCGTCGAGCTCGCCGCCGACAGCTCGGTCGCACAGTCCGATTTCCCCGCTGCGGCCGCCGCGCTGCAGGAGTTCGTCACCCGTGTCCCGAATCACATTCCCGCGCTGATGCGCCTCGTCGAGATCTGCGTGGACGGCGGTCTCGAGGCCACGATGTACAGCGCGCAAGCGCAGCTCGCCGACGCGTACATCGCCGCCGGGTCGGCGAGCGAGGCGCGGTTCATCGCCGAGGATCTCGTCGCCCGCGAGCCGTGGGAGAGCGCCAACATCGAGCGGTTTCGCAAGGCGCTGGTGATGATGGGCGAGCCCGATCCCGACGCGCTGATCGCGTCGCGGCTCAGCGGAGAGTCTCCGTTCACCAGCACCGATCTCGTGTCAGGTGCCTCGCTGTTCGACGAGCCCTCGACGCCCGCACCCGTGTCGCCGCCCGAAATCCCGATGGACGATCTGCTCGCCGCGGCTGCCGAGGCCGACGCGCCGCCGCCCACGCATGCGCCGCCGCCGCGGCGGCCGTCGCATCTGAGAGAAGACACGCAGTTCACGCTCAGCGCCAATGCCATCGATCTCGAGAGCATTCTCGGGGGCTTCGACGACGACTTCGCGGCGTCAGGGCCGCCTGCGACCGCGCGCGCCTCGGCTGCCACCGACGACGTCGAGGTCGATTTGAGCATCGTGCTCAAGGACATCAAGCCGGGCAGCACGACGGCGCCGGCGGGTGCGCAGGATGAAGCTGCTGCGGATCTCGACGGCGTGTTCGGCAACCTGCGCGACCAGGCGTCGCGCCGTTCTGGGCTCGATGACGCGGAAAAGGAGTACAAGCGCGGCCTTGCGCTGCGGGCGGCGGGAGACCTCGATGGCTGCATCGAGGCGCTCGAGAGGGCGTCGCGCGCTCCGAAGCTGCGCTTCGGCACATCGTGGCTGATCGCACGCCTCTATCGCGAGCGCGACAAGCTGCCGCAGGCGCTCGAGTGGCTCGAGCGCGCCGCGCAGGCGCCTGCGCCCACCCGCGACGAATCACATCAGCTGTTGTACGAGCTTGCCGAGGGCCTCGAGAAAGTCGGCGAAGTCGCCCGGGCACTGGCCGTCTGTCTCGAGTTGCAGGCGGACGCCGGATCGTACAAGGACCTCGACGCGCGGATCGACCGACTGACCAGGGTGCAGGCGGGGAGTTGATTCTGTTCCGGCGCTTCCTCTACGTGATCTTCTTCGTGCAGGTCGGGCTGCTGCTGATCGTGCTGCCCTGGTGGCCCGCGTTCTGGGAACACAACTATTTCGCGCTGGCCTACCCTGCGCTCCGGTCCGTGCTCACCAACAACTTCGTCCGCGGCGCCGTCAGCGGTCTGGGGTTTGTGAACCTGTTCGCGGGCTTCGCCGATCTCGCATTGTTCTTCACGGCGCGCGACCAGACCGAGATGTCGCTCGACGAGAGCGCACGACGACCGTAACGGCCGTGGCGATCGGCCGTCTGCTACGTAACCCGAAGGCTTCCCGCCGCGACCTGCGCGCGATACGACCGAGCTATGGCGAGGCTCGCCCTGGCGCCGGAGGCGTGGAGGCGTCAGCCGAGCGACCGTGACGATCTCTCTGGTAACCGATCGGCGTCGGCTTGTGCGTGATGGCGCGGACGACGCGGATGCGCGGCAATGCCTGCTTGCGCAGGCGAGGTTTGCCGTCGAGGCGGGCGTCGATCTGATTCAGGTCCGAGAGCGCGACCTCGAGGCCGCCGCGCTGGCCGCGCTCGTCACCGACCTGCTGGCGATCACGCGGCGGACGCCGACGCGCATCGTCGTCAACGATCGGCTCGATGTCGCGCTGGCTACGGGAGCGGACGGCGTCCATCTTCGAGCCGATTCGATCGCGGCCGCCGACGCGCGTCGCCTCGCGCCGGCAGGATTCCTCATTGGTCGATCCGTGCACGGCGTCGCCGACGCCGCCGCCGCCGGCGACGTGGACTACCTGATCGCCGGCACCGTCTTTCCTTCGCGCTCAAAGGATGCGTCGCACCGGTTGCTGGGCCTCGACGGACTGCGGGCGATCGTGGCGTCCGCGGCGGCACCGGTTCTTGCCATCGGCGGCGTGGCAGCCGGTCATCTCGACGCGATTGCGGCGGCCGGCGCGGCCGGGATCGCCGCGATCGGCATCTTCATCCGGGCCTCTGACGAGGTCGAGCAGGCCGGCTGCCGGGCGTTCGATCTCCGCGCAGTCATCGGCGAGGCGCGGCGCAGGTTTGACAGGGTGAATTCGGCTCCCTAACATAAAACTCGGTTGCCGCGTTCCCCCATGCCCGAGCGAACCACCGGCGGTGTTGGCGCCAAGCTTCGCGACGCTCGCGAGCGACGTGGCGTCTCACTTCGGCAGATCGCCAACGCGACGAAAATCTCGATCGGCGCCCTCGAGGCGCTCGAGCGCAACGACATCTCGCGCCTGCCGGGCGGCATCTTCAGCCGCGCGTTCGTGCGATCGTACGCCGTCGAAGTCGGCCTCGATCCCGAAGCGATGATTCAGGAATTCATCGAACAGTTCCCGAACGACTCGGTGATCGCCGGCCATCCGACGTCCGATCAGATCGAAGACCATCAGGCAGTCGAGAGCGAACGCCGCACCGCCGGGACGTTTCTCTGGCTGGCTCTCGTCAGCGTGCCGCTTGCCGGCGCAGTGGTGTACTTCGCGACGGCCGGCCGGCCGCTGATCCGCGACGCGTCGCCCCCTGTTGCGGCCGACGCGCCCAGACCGTCGGAGCCGTCGCGGCCCGCGGCCATCCCGCCGCCGGTTCCTGCGACCACGCCAGCGCCCGCTCCTTCGTCTGCCACTCCGGCGCAGGCCGCTGCGCCGGTGGCGCCCGCCGCCGCCTCGCCGGGCAGCACTCCGGCGGCGGTGGCGCCCGCCGTGTCGCCTGCGCCGACCAGTTCAGGAGCGACGGCGGCAGACGTTGCTGATCACCTCACGGCGCAGTTGTCGGCGAGCCGGCCCTGCTGGGTAACGGCAACGGTGGATGGCAAGCGGTCAATCGACCGTCTGCTGCCGGCCGGCGAGCGCATGACGATCGATGCCCGGCGCGAATTGGTCCTGACCGTCGGTGACGCCGCGGGAGTGGCGCTCACCTTGAATGGCGCCGACGCGAGGCCGCTCGGCAAGAGCGGTGAAGTCGTGACCGCCCGCATCAACCTCACCAATTTCAAGACCTATCTGTCGGCACGGTGATCGGACCCACTCCGCTCCTCGATTTCTTCAAACGCGGCGAGGTCGCACGCGACGTACGGATGGAGGCGGCGCAGGGCACGCTGGCGCCGCGCGCCTACGAGCAGCTCGCGATTCTGATCCTGCTGCTCGAGGATCAGGACAGGGAGATCCGGACGACTGCCGAGGAGACGCTGGCGCGGATCCCCGACGCTGCGTTGAAAACGTTCCTGGCCCGCCCGGACGTGCCGGTCGGGATGCGCGAATTCTTCGCCGATCGCGGCACCTTCCCGGACGAGATTCCGGCGATCGAGCTCGACGAAGGGGCGCCGCTGCTCGACTCGTCGCTGTCCGGCGACGCGACGCTCGACGAGGATGAGAACGAGGATCGGGAGACGGCGTCACAGAAGCTTGCGAAGATGACCTTTTCCGAGCGCCTGAAAGCCGCCGTGAAAGGCTCGCGCGAGATGCGCGCGATTCTCATTCGCGATCCCAACAAGATGATCGCCTCGTCCGTGCTCAGCAGCCCGAAGCTCGCCGAGCCGGAAGTGGAGGCGTTCGCGAAGATGCAGAACGTGTCCGAGGACGTGTTGCGGATCATCGGCAGCAATCGGGCGTGGATGAAGAACTACGCGATCGTCCACAGCCTGACCAGGAACGCCAAGTGCCCGCTGACGCTGTCGATGAACCTGATGCAGCGCCTGAACGACCGGGATCTCGCGCAGCTGTCAGTTGACCGCAACGTGCCCGAGCCGCTGCGGATTGCCGCGCGCAAGAAGGTGGTCGCGAAGCAGTCAGGCAGAGAACGCGCCTGACTGCTTCGCGCGGCAATCAAGAATTTGGAATTAAGAATTAAGAATTCGCGTCAAGCGTGAAGAACTCGATACGTCGTCGCGAGAGGCGACGAATTCCTAATTCTTAATTCTTACTTCTTAATTCTTAATTACGCCGGCGCGGGCGCCCTTTTTTCCCGGCCCGCGCCCAGTCCGAGCGCATCTGGGCCAGCCCTTCCATGTAGACCGTCGCGCGCTCCCGTTCCTCCTCGCTGGCCATCGACTTCAGCAGGTCGAGGGCTTTTGCCAGATCCTCCTGAATGGTCTGCCGCGTCGTGGAGAAATAGAGGCGGCGGATTTCGGCCAGCTTGTCGTCCGCGCTCAGCATCCGCAGCTTCATGCGGCGGCTCTCCGGTGGCGGCGCAGGGACGCACGGAATTGATCGAACGGGCGCGTGTTCAGCACGTCGCCGGGCTGCAGCCAGGCGCGGCGGGCGACGAGGATCCCCCAGCGAAGACGCCCGAACGCCGTGCGCGCGTGCGCGTCGGTGGAGATCACCAGCGGCACGCCGCGATCTCTGGC
>DATFXR010000414.1:0-6229 GCA_035315685.1 Vicinamibacterales bacterium
CTGCGTGAACTGCCATGCGCAGATTCACGGCTCGAATCACCCGGCCGGCGCGCAGTTCCTTCGGTGACCGGAGAATGGCCATGCGCAACAGACTCCTGACGATGGTCGCCGCGCTCCTCCTCACGGTTTCCGGAGGCGCGCTGGCGCAGGACAAGGACCCGAATCCCGCGTTGCAGCGAGACGTCGCGGCGCCGGCGGCGGTGGCCGCCGCGGAGTTCGGCGCCTTCCCGAACCAGATCGAGTTCGGTTATCGCGGCACGCTCTACACGGCGGACTCGGACGAAGCGCGCTATCAGCGCTATCAGGACCTCCGCAATGGTCCGACGGTCGACCGGCTCCGCTGGGGCAAGACCAACGATCGGTATCTCTTCAAGGTCGAAGCCGATCATCTCGGCTATCGCGATCAGCGGTTCGCCGGCTCCTACGACAACTTCGGCAAGGTCAAGGCGGCGTTCGAGTGGAACCAGGTGCCGCTCTACTTCAGCAAGACGACGCAGTCGCTGTATACGACCAGCGGCGGCACGGCGTCGATCAACGACGGCGTCCAGCTCGCGCTGCAGAACAAGACGGTGAGCCTGGTCAACGCCGTGCAGCTCGGGTCGGTATTCGATCTGCAGAACCGCCGCTATGTCGGAAACGCGAGCCTGGTGTACAGCGCGACGGAGAGCCTCGATTTCAAGGTGAACGTCCGCAACATCGATCGTCAGGGGCAGCAGCCGTGGGCCGGCAGCTTCGGCATCGGCGGATCGCCCGCGACGGTCGAGCTCGCCGTGCCGATCGACCAGCGCACGACCGAGCTCGGCTCGGCGCTCGAGTTCGGCAACCGTCACGGCTTCGCGAAGATCGGCTACGAGGGATCGTTCTTCCGCAACAACATCCCGACCTTCGCGTGGGACAACCCGATCCGCGTGACCGACGCGTCGAACGTGAACAACTCGTCGGCGCCCGGCGTCGGGCGCGAGTCGCTCTGGCCGAACAGCGACATGAACTCGGCGATCGTCAGCGGCGGCCTCAATTTCGCCGCCCGCAGCCGCGCGACCGCTTATATCTCCGTCGGCCGCATGGCGCAGAACGACGTCCTGCTGCCGATGACCACCAACGCACAGCTCCCGGTCGTTCCGCTCGAACGTTCCACTGCGGAAGCGGAAGCGCGCGTCGTCGCGATGAACTACACGGTCACGTCGCGCCCGACCAACATGCTGTGGTTCAGCGCCCGCTACCGCCAGTACCAGTTCGACAACCGGACGCCGATTTTCGCGACCCGCGATTACGTGAACTACGACACTGCCTACACGGCGGGGCTCAATCACGAGAGCGAGCCGTTCGGTTACACGCGTCATACGTTCGACGCGGACATGTCGTTTTTGCCGACGACCTATCTGGGCCTGCGCGCCGGCTACACCCGGGCCGAGAACGATCGGACCTTCCGCATCGTCGAGCAGACGAAGGAGGACATCGGACGGTTCTCGATCGATCTGACCGGCGTCACCTGGCTCACGCTCCGCGGCATCTACGAGCACGGCCAGCTGCGCGGGTCGCGGGTCGACGAGGCAGAGCTCATCGCCATCGGCGAGCAGCCCTCGCTGCGGCAGTTCGACATCTCGGACCGGGATCGCGATCGCGTGTCGGCGATCCTCTACGTGATGCCGGTCTCGTTCCTGTCGTTCAGCGGCACGGTCGGCGTCGGCCGGGAGAATTATCCGGGGACGAACTTCGGGCTGCGCAACAACAACAACAACGTCTACTCGGTCGGATTCGCCTACGTGCCGAGCGACAAGGTGAATCTCGGGATCGACTACGGCTGGGAGAAGTACACGGCACTGCAGGCGTCGCGCACCGCGAATCCGGCGCCCGACCCCACGTTCTACGATCCGCGGCGCGACTGGACCGACGACAGCGCCGACAAAGTGAAGACATTCACGGCGTCGCTCGATTTGTTGAAGGTGGTCCCGAAGACGGAGCTCCGACTCGCGTACGACATGAGCGACGCGCGGTCAATCTATGCCTACGGCCTGGCGCCGAACACGACGATCGCGGCCCCGGCGCCGCTGCCGGCGGTGACCAACGCACTGCGCCGCGCGACGATCGACGGCCGGTACTTCCTGACGGCTCACGTCGCCGTGGGCGGCAGCTACTGGTACGACGACTACCAGGTGAGCGACTTCGCGCTTGGCGCGCAACCCGGCCTGGCGCTGCCGGCCACTGCGTCTCCGGGCATCGTGATGATGGGATATCAATACCTGCCCTACACGGCGAACACCGTGGCGGCGCGGATCACATATCTCTGGTAGGGGCTAGGGGCTAGCAGGCCTATGAAAAGTGAGCCTGATGGTTAAAGGCTGATGGCTGATGGCTGAAATACGCGGGCTTTTCGCCATTAGCCATTAGCCCTGAGCCATGCAGGATGCGTTTTTCAGCATCCTGCGAGGGGCGAGGGGCTAGCTGACAGTTGTACGCGAAGGGGCTCGGGGAGTCCGCCTCGAGCCCGGTAGGCCTGGCGAGCGGTTCTCCCTCCACTCCGTTCGCCAGGCCTTCTTGTTTTCGCGAGGGGACTGGGGACTGGAACGGTTCGTCGCAGCCCCCAGCTCCCAGCTGCCAGCTCCCAGTCCCCAACGCAGCGAAAAATCCCGCAGCCGTCCGTGAAAATCCCGCCTGCTGCCGCGAACGGCGCAGCAGCGGTGGCGAAAACGCCCGCAAAACGACGAACTCCGGCTCGGCACTGCACTTGCGCTCCCTGGATGCGACGCCGATGTCCTGCCATGTGCTGCACGAGCGCGCCGGTTCCGTCGCCCCGCCGCTGCGGCTCCGCGCCCGCCCGCTGCGCGTGGCGCTCGTCGGTCAGCCGAATGTCGGTAAGAGCGTCGTGTTCGGACGCCTCACCGGCCGCTACGTCACCGTGTCGAATTATCCCGGCACCACTGTCGCCGTCACGACAGGCCGGGCGCTGGTCGGCGCCGAGGTCTGCGACGTGATCGATACCCCGGGGGTGACCGCGCTCGACGGCCTCGTCAGTGAGGACGAGCGCATCACTCGCGATGTCGTCGACAGCGATCAGACCGATCTCGTGGTGCAGGTGGCCGACGCGCGAAATCTGCGCCGCGCGCTGCTCCTGACGGCGCAGCTGGCCGACGTCGGCAAGCCGATGGTGCTCGCGCTGAACATGGTGGACGAGGCGTTCGCGCGCGGCATCGCGATCGACGTGCCGGCGCTGGCCGAGGCGCTGCGAATCCCCGTTGTCGAAATGGTCGCGGTCGAAGGCCGTGGCCTGCCCGAACTGCGCGACGCGCTCGCATGCGCGGCCCGGCCTCATGTGCCGGCGCATCCCCATGCGAGCGGCCGCGCGGTCTGGGCCCACCAACTGACCGAGCGCGTGCGTCGCGTGTCCACCCTGTCACTGGCTTCCGTCCAGGAGACATTGGCACGCGCCACGCGCCGGCCAGTCACGGGGTTGCCGATTCTCGCGGCGGTTCTCTACGCGCTGTACCTCTTCGTCGGCGTGTTCGGCGCGCAGACGCTCGTGAAACTGCTCGAAGACGGCGTCTTCGGACGCGGCATCAATCCGGCGGCAACCTGGCTCGCCGATCGGTTCATCCCGATTCCGCTCGCCCGCGATTTCTTCGTCGGCCAGTACGGGCTCATCACGATGGGCCTCACGTATGCGATCGCGATCGTGCTTCCGGTCGTCGCGACGTTCTTCCTGATGTTCGGGTTCCTCGAGGACAGCGGCTACATTCCGCGCCTCGCGATCTTCTGCGATCGGCTGTTCCGTGTGATGGGGTTGAACGGGAAGGCGGTGCTGCCGATGGTGCTCGGCCTCGGCTGCGACACGATGGCGACGATGACGACGCGGATTCTCGGGACGCCGAAAGAACGGCTGATCGCGATCCTGCTGCTCGCGCTCGGGATTCCATGTTCCGCGCAGCTGGCGACGATCATGGGCATCCTCGGCGGCATCTCGTTCACCGCGCTGGCGACGCTGTTCGGCGTCGTACTGGGGCAGATGGTTCTCGTCGGCTGGCTGGCGGCGCGTCTGCTGACCGGCGATCGATCGGAGTTCGTTCTCGAACTGCCGCCAATCCGCTGGCCGCGCCTCGGCAACCTCCTCACGAAGACGCGCCTCCGCGTCTGGTGGTATCTCGGCGAAGCGGTGCCGCTCTTCCTCGCTGGCACCGCGCTGCTGTTCGCGCTCGACCGGATCGGCGCGCTGACGATCATCGCCGCCGCCGGCCGTCCGATCGTCACCGGCCTGCTCGGCCTGCCGCCGGCGACCGCGCAGATTTTCGTGATGGGCTTCCTGCGCCGCGACTACGGCGCGGCCGGACTATTCCAGCTGGCGCACAGCGGCGAGCTGACCGGCGTGCAGGCGGTCGTCGCCCTCACGGTGATGACGCTGTTCGTGCCGTGCGTGGCCAACTTTCTCATGATGGTCCGCGAGCGTGGCATTCGAACCGGGCTGGCGATCGTCGGTGTCATCACACCGATCGCGGTTTTCACGGGGGCAGGACTGAACTATGTCCTCGATCACCTTGGTGTTCGGTTCTAACGGCACGGCGCTCTCCACGCTGCGTGCAGGGTCGCGCGGCGTGGTCGTCGACGTCTGCTGCAGCGAGGCCGCGCGGTTCAGTCGGCTCGTGGGCCTTGGCGTGACGCCGGGCGCGCGGATCACCGTCCTGCAGACGTTTCCGGGCATCGTGTTCCTGTGCGATCAGACCGAGCTGGCGGTGGAGCGCGGCGTTGCCGATTCGATCGTCGTGCGCACCGAGGAGATCCGTCGATGACCCCATCACTGCGTCTGGTCTTCTGGGAGACGACGAAAGCCTGCAACCTGAGCTGCCGCCACTGCCGCGCCGTTCCGCAGCGAAAGCTCGGACCGCGGGAGCTCACCACCAGCCGGGCGCTCGATCTGATCGACGACATCGCGCGCGTGGCCAAACCGGTGATGGTGCTGTCAGGCGGCGAGCCGCTGTTCCGCCCGGATCTGTTCGATATCGGCGAGTACGGTATCGAGAGCGGGTTCCGGATGGCGCTCGCCACCAACGGGACGATGGTCACCGAGCGCGTCGCGGCGCGCATCGCCGACACGGGGTTCTCGCGCGTCGCGATCAGTCTCGACGGCGCGAATGCGCCGACCCACGATCGCTTCCGCGGCCTGCCCGGCTCGCACGCGCTGGCGCTGCGTGGCCTGCGGAACCTGCGCGGCGAAGGCGTCTCGGTGCAAGTCAACTCGACGATTGCCCGGCACAACGTTGCCGAGCTGCCGGCAATGCTCGACCTGGCGCTGTCGCTCGCGGCGGACGCGCTTCACCTGTTCATGCTGGTGCCCGTCGGCTGCGGCCTCGAGATCGCGCCGGCCGAGATGCTGCCGGCGGACGAGTACGAGCGCGTGCTGCGCTGGTTCGACGAGCAGTCGAAACACTGTCCGATCGATCTCAAGGCCACCTGTGCGCCGCACTACTACCGGATCCGGGCGCAGCGGATCGAGGAGGAACGGAGCCGTGGCGACATGACCTCGACGTTCATCGCACCGGGTACCAAGGCGAAGGCGGCGCCGACGTTCACGTCGCATGCCGGCGCGAGCCATCCGGCGCACGGCGCGCACGGAAAGGGACAGGCGCTGTCGGCGATGACGCGAGGCTGTCTGGCGGGCACGAGCGTCTGCTTCATCTCGAACGAAGGGGCGGTGTATCCGTGCGGTTATCTGCCGGTGAGCGCCGGCGACACTCGCGTGCAGCGGTTCGAGGACATCTGGAACGATTCGTCGGTCTTCCGCGATCTGCGCGATCCGGCAGCGTTCGCCGGCAAGTGTGGCGTGTGCCGCTACCAGTCGCTGTGCGGCGGATGCCGCGCGCGCGCCTACGCCGCCACCGGCTCGTTTCTCGCGGAGGAACCGTTCTGTTCGTACCAACCGGCGGGCGACATACGCACCGCCAGAATCATCAGGATGGAGGCACGGTCATGATTCGTACTCTCGTCGCGCGCTGTTGCATGGTAGCGCTCTCACTCGGCACGTCGGCGGCGGTACTGGCGCAAAGCGGCTCGATCGCTTACGACCCCGCCGCAGAACTCACAATCTCGGGCACGATTCAGCACGCCGTCAGCTTCCCGGCAGCCGACGGCTCGGTCGGCGTTCATTTCGACTTCAAGACGACGACCGGCATCGTGAACGTCCACGTTGCGCCCGCGATGTTCATCGGTCAGGAGAACTTCTGGTTCTTTGCCGATGACCGTC
>DATFXR010000415.1:0-8883 GCA_035315685.1 Vicinamibacterales bacterium
CCCCAGCGATCCTGCGGTCCGCCCTGGACGCAGCAGTTGTCGCCGTCGCCGACGCGGTAGAGGCGTTCCGGGTCGGCGACCGGGAGCGAGCGCAGCATCACCGCGTGGATCAGCGTGAAGATCGCGGTCGTGCCGCCGATACCGAGCGAGAGCGTCAGGATGGCCGAAGCAGTGAAGACGGGCGAGAGACGGAATTGACGAATCGCGTAACGGATGGCGCCGACCGGATTGTCCATGCGGATCGGTTAGACGGCAGAGACTTGCCATTCGTTGGCGCCGTCACGAAATGCGCGACGCGCGCAAGGCGATCCTCGCGCGGGGCCAGCCTATAATCACCGCCATACTCCGTGTTTCTGACGGCAGGCACCCGCATCGGCCCGTATGAGATTGCTGCTCAGATCGGTGCGGGCGGCATGGGTGAGGTCTATCGGGCCACTGACACGAACCTGAAACGCCAGGTCGCGATCAAGATTCTGCCGGACGGCGTCGCTGCAGACCGCGAGCGGCTGGCGCGGTTCCAGCGGGAAGCCGAACTCCTCGCGTCCTTGAATCATCCCAATATCGCGACCGTCCACGGCTGGGAGAAGAGCGCGGGCATGACCGCGCTCGTCATGGAACTGGTCGAAGGGCCAACGCTTGCGGATCGCATCGCCGAGGGGCCGATCCCGGTCAACGACGCGCTGCCCATTGCGAAACAGATTGCAGAGGCGCTCGAGGCCGCCCACGAACAAGGCGTCATCCACCGCGATGTGAAGCCGGCGAACATCAAGATCACTCGCGACGGCGACGTGAAGGTGTTGGACTTCGGGTTGGCCAAGCCGCTCGACCGCGCGCCGGCCGGCGATGCCTCGCAGTCGCCGACCATCAGCAGTCCCGTCATGACGCGCGCGGGCGTGATCGTGGGGACTGCGGCCTACATGAGTCCGGAGCAGGCGCGCGGGAAGTCCGTCGACAAGCGCACCGACATCTGGGCATTCGGATGCGTGGTGTACGAGATCCTGACCGGACGTGCCGCATTCCCGGGTGAGACGCTGCCGGACACAATCGCGGCCGTTCTCGACCGCGAGCCGGACTGGAGCGCATTGCCTGCGGGCACGGCGGCAGGGATCGGACAGCTGCTCCGGCGTTGCCTAGAGAAGGATCCGAAACACCGGCTTCGCGACATCGGCGACGCGCGCATCGAGATCGATGAAGCGCTGACGATACCCTCAGGCGATGGCAGATCCGCAACGATACCGGGCGTTCACGCTGCCAGATGGCAGCGCGCTCTGCTGTGGGCCATCGCTTTCGGAGGCGCCGCGCTTGCCGCGGCCGTCCTGCTCGCGCCGGGAACACTGCGGCGACCGGCGCCGCCGCGCGCGGCGCTGCGTCTCAAGGCCGACCTGGGCGCGGACGCTTCGCTGGCATATGCGGGCTACGGGCCCGCCGCGATCCTCTCACCCGATGACGTCCTCCTCGCATTCGTCGCGCAAAGGAGTACCGGGGGAAATCGGCAGCTCTATGTCCGGCGACTCACCCAACTGCAAGCCATGGCGCTGTCTGGGACCGAGGACGCCGACAGTCCGTTCTTTTCGCCGGACGGCCAGTGGATCGCCTTCTTCGCCGGCGGCAAGCTGAAGAAGATCTCCGTCACCGGAGGCGCCGTCGTCACGCTGTGCGACGCGGCGGACGGCCGGGGCGGCGCATGGAGTGAGGACGGCACGATCATCTTCTCCCCCAACAGCGGGTCTGGTGTGAGCCTCCGGCGCGTCTCATCGGCCGGCGGGATGGCCGAACCGGCGACATCGCTCGCGACGGACGAAGTCAGTCAGCGGTGGCCCCAGGTGCTGCCCGGTGGTAAGGCCGTGCTGTTTACGAGTAGCAGCAGCCCGGTGGCCTACGACGAGGCAAACCTCGTCGTCCAGCCTCTGCCGACCGGCGCGCGGAAGGTTGTTCAACGCGGGGGTTACTACGGCCGCTATGTGCCGAGCGGCCATCTGGTGTACCTCCACGATGGGTCGCTCCTTGCGGTGCCGTTCGATGTGAGCCGGCTGGAAGTCACCGGGCAGCCTGTGGTCGCGCTCGACAGCGTGGGATCGAATCCGGTCTCGGGAGGGGCGCAATTCGAAGTGTCTTCCTCGGGCACGCTGATGTATGTCCCGGGCCAGACGTTCAGCGATCCGCCCTACTGGTTGGATCGTAACGGGAAGACGACTCCGATGCGCGCCACACTCGAGAACTGGTTCAACCCCCAGTTCGCTCCCGACGGCCGCCATCTCGCGATGAACGTCGCTGACGGACAAAACGACGTCTGGGTCTACGAATGGGCTCGGGACTTGCTCAACCGGCTGACATTCGACCCCGCCGACGACAGGAAGCCAGTATGGACGCCAGATGGCCGCCGTATCGTATTCGCTTCAACACGCGCGGATAAATCGACGATGAACCTCTATTGGCGGCGGAGCGACGGGACAGGTGATGAGCAGCGCCTCACCGTGAGCAGGAACCCGCAGTTCCCCGCATCGTGGCATCCAAGCGGCAAGTTGCTCGCGTTCGAGGAGCAGAACCCGCAAACGAATTTCGATCTGATGATTCTGCCGGTGGAGGGAGACGAGATGTCGGGCTGGAAGCCCGGCGAGCCCAGGGTGTTCCTGAACAGTCCCTTCGCGGAGCGCGAGCCGGTTTTCTCGTTCGACGGACGATGGCTCGCGTACTGGTCGAATGAAACGGGACGGAATGAAGTGTATGTGCAGTCGTTCCCTGGGCCCGGCGGTAAGTGGCAGATCTCGACCGGTAGCGGGACCTATCCGACCTGGTCGCGCACGAAGCACGAGCTCTTCTACGGTACTGCCGGCGGACAGATCATGGTGGCTCCGTACACGGTGGAAGGCGACTCGTTTCGCGCCGAGACGCCGCGGCTCTGGTCCGGCGAGCATTTCGCTGCGCGCGGCCCGAACCGCGCGTTCGACCTGCATCCCGACGGTGAGCGATTCGTGCTCGCGCGCGCCGCACGAACACAAAGCTCGAGGAAGGACGACGTTACGTTCGTTTTCAACTTCTTCGACGAGCTGCGCCGGCTTGCACCAGCCACGAAACGATGAGCCTCGCACTCTGCATTGCCGATCATTCAGTCGCCCGGCGTACGCGTGGACAGCCGCTCGAAGATCTCGAGCTCTTTGTCGGCGAGCGCCTTTTGTCCGGTCCGCTGGTACGCCTGCGCCAGCCGGTAATGCGCCTGCGCCAGATCGGGCTCGAGCCGCGCCGCCGCCTGCAGCTGCTGGATCGCGTCGGCGTAACGCCGCGAATCCGAGAGCAGGATGCCAAGCTCGAGGAAGCCCTTCGCCAGCGTGCGATCGAGGGTGACGGCGCGGCGCAGCAGCGCTTCCACCTGGCGGAGATCTGCCGGCGGCTCCGGCTGCCCCTTCCAGAGGCTCATCGCGTAGTGATACTGCGCCAGCGCGTTGCGCGGATGCGCCTTCGCGAAGCGGGCGAGCCGCTCGGTGATCTCGGCGCCGAGCGCCGGAACGACGCCGTACATCTCGCCGAGGAACTGGTAGGGCCGCGGATCGGACGGCGCCAGGTCCGCCGCGCGGAAGAACGACCTGACCGCATCCTCGTGCGCGCCGCGCGAGTACTGCGCGATGCCGAGGCCGACCTGCAAGCGCGCCGAATCGGGATGACGTTCGACACCGGCGGTGAACACCCGTGCCGCCTCGTCGTAGGCGTGCAGCTGCAGCAGATTGTCGCCCCAGTCGAACAGGTGCTCCTCGGTCGGATCCATGTGCGCGGCGCGCTGATACTCTTCGGCCGCGGCGAGCAGGTTTCCGCTGCGCTCGTTGACGTCGGCGAGCAGGTTGTGCAGCTCCGCAGTGTCGCGCGCGCCGATCATTTGCAGAATCAGCGTGCGCGCCTCGTCGAGCTGTTTCAGCTCGAGCAGCGCCAGCGCGAGATCGTGGCCGCTCGCGTAATCGGTGGGATCGATCGCGCGCGCCCGCCGCAGATGAGGCAGCGCCGCCTGCAGCTTGCCCTGCTGCAGGTAGAACGACGCGAGCTGATACTGCGCATCGAAGCTGTCGGGGGTTCGTCGAACCGCGTCGAGGAGCCGCTGCTCCATCGCCGCGACAGGCGCCGCGCGCGGCTGGACCGTCTGCGCGACGACTCCCGCCCGCGCCGCCACGACCAGCAGCGCGAACGGGAGGAGAAACTGGACGCGAGCTACCAATAGAGCTTCACACCGAGCTGCACCTGGCGCGGTGTGTTGCGCATGGTGGTGATGCTCGCGAAGTTGCGCGCGTCGAGGTAGTTCAGCGATCCCGGCAGGTTGAACGCCGCCGTGTTCGTGACGTTGAAGATCTCCACGCGGATCTCGAACTGCCGTTCGGCCGCAATCCGGAACTGCCGCGCCACGCCGAGATCGAGCTGACGCAGCGGCGGCCCGGTCACCTGGCTGCGCGAACCGCCAAGCGGGCCGAAGTCGGTCTGCCCGATCGTCGTCGCCGGCGCAGGATCGGCAAAGGCCGCCGGGTTGTAGAACTGATCGACGTCGTGCTTGCCCGCATATGGATCGCCGACGACCAGCGCGTAGCATCCCAAGCCGTTGCCCGAGGTATTTGTTCCGGCGGCTGTCGATACCGTACACGGGATCGTCTGCGCCTGGCCGCTGTAGAGCGACAGGACCCAGTTGGTGCGCCACCCGCCGAGCCACATCCCACTGCCGGGGATGTCGTAGTTGCCGCTGAAGACGAACGCATGCTTGGTGTGGAACCCGGACAGGCCGATGTCGTTCGCCAGATCCCAGCCGACCAGGTTCGGGCCGCGCAAGCCGCCGACGCCGCCTCCGGCCAGCGAGTCGCCGGCGTTGGTCTTCGAGTCGCTGAGCGTGTAGCTCGCCAGGAACTGCAGGCCGGCGTGGTAACGCCGCTGGAACTTCAACTGCAGCGAGTCGTACGAGCTCACGCCGACGGTGCGGACCAGCAGCGACCCGCGGGCGAAGTCGGGCCATTGCACGTACGGCTGCGGATTGGTCCCCGGCGGCAGCAGCACCTGCACGTTGTTCATGCCGGTGAAGGTTTCGAGGTTCCGTCCGCGCGTGCCGACGTAGCCGACTTCGACCGAGTGCTGCGGAAACACCTCGGTCTGCAGCGTCACGTTGTAGCTGTGGTACCGCGGCGTCTTGTAGTCGTACTCGACGCCGCGCAGCGTGAGGCCGTTGGCGTTCACGGCGAGCGGATCGAGCACGACGCGGTCGCGCGCGTCGAGACCGACCAGCGAACCGTCGGGCAGACGGTTGGGTGTGGTGTCGTTCGGCGCCTGATACACCAGCGTGTACTGGAACGGGTAGTTGTAGCCGAGGCTCGGGTTGCCGCCGCGGTTCTCGAACGCGCCGTAGAACAACCCGTACCCCGATCGCAACACCGCCTTCGGCGTCAACTCATAGGCGGCGTCCACCCGCGGCGCGAAGTTGTTCTTCGGCATCGGGCCGAGACCGCTGCCGAACTGGTCCGTGTAGACGAGGTTGATGTTGTCCTTGGCAAGGTTGCTGACGAAGCTCGTCGACAGCGGCTTGTTCTGGAACTCGGCCGGAATCAGGTACTGCGCCGGAGGCCCGGGCACCATGTTGGCCTGCTCGGACTGCCGCTCCTGCTCGCGGCTGAACCAGTCCCAACGCAGGCCGTAGTTCAGCGTCAGCTTCGAGTTGATCCGCCAGTTGTCCTGCCCGTACGCGCCGTGATACGTCTTGAACGCGTCGACCGAGCCGAACGGCGACACGCGCAGGATGTTCAGGCCGCCGAGGAAATCGACGCCGCCGGCCACGCTCGACGGAATCTGACTGAGCAGCAGTTGCGCCCGCGCCGTGCTGGTGTCGGTCTGGTTGACGAGCGACGTGTAGCGGCCGTCCGCGATGTACTCGCCGCGCGCGTAGGGCGGCTGCGTCGACCCGAAGAAGATGTACTGGTACATGTAGCCGCCCTTGAACGCGTGCGACTTGTACACCTTGGTCAGGTTGTCGCTGAACTGGGCGGTGTTGCTGAACCGCTCGCTGACCACCCAGCTGGCGTGGCCGAGATCGCTGAGGTTGCCGAGTTGCAGCAGCGGCAGGCCGCCGTTGCCGTCCAACTGCGGGATGCCGAGGATCCCGTACTTCGCCGGCAGGTTGCTGGTGTCGTCGCCGTTCGGCTGCAGCCGGAAGGTGTGCTCGCGGCCGACGCCGAACCGCGCCTCGTTGATCAGCGTCGACGAGAACATGTGCGTGTGGCTCGCCGCGAAGCCGTTGACGCGGACCTTTTCGTCGCCTTCCGAGAACCCGCCGCCGTCGCCGTCGCCGTCGAACGGCGACGGTCGCACCTTGTGGTTGTTCGAGAAGCTGTAGCGCACGAACAGCCGATCGTTGCCGCTGAAGTTGTGGTCGACGCGCGTGTCAAAGGCGTGCGTGTCGTCAGTGTTGCTGCGGTTGACGACGTAGTTGTTGTTCAGTCCCGACTGGTTCGGCGACGGGTAGAGCTGCAGCAGCTTCAGCGCGTTCGGATCGATGCGGCCCGCCGGAATCACGTTGCCGGCAAAGTTGTCGCGCACGTAGCCGGCGCGCACCGCGACGAGGCCGGTCAGCGGATCGACCTGGCCCGCCTGCAGCAGGCGCGTCGTCGCCGGATCGAAGATCGTGCCGCGCGGGAAGCTGCGTCCGAGCACGTCGGCACCCAGGGTGCCGCTCTGCAGCGAGATCAGATCGGAGAAGTTCGTGAACCCGCTGGTGCGCTCCAGCGCCGTCGGCACGCTGCGCACCCAGGTGCGCGACTGCTTGGTCGGCGTCCCTTCGTAGTCGAAGAACCAGAACGTCTTCGAGGCGATCACCGGACCACCGGCGGTGACGCCGAACTGGTTCGAGAGGTAGTCGCCCTTCTTGACGCCGGCGCGCTCGGCGAAATAGTCGTTGGCGTTGAGCGCATCGTTCCGGTGGAACTCCCACACCGTCCCGCGCAGCGTGTTCGTCCCCGACTTGAGCGTGGTGTTCAGCACCGCGCCGCCGGCGCGTCCGTACTCCGCGTTGAACGAGCTGGTGAGGATCTTGATCTCGTCGACGGCGTCGATCGGCGGCTTGACGACGTAGGCGACGCCGCTCAGGAAGTCGACGTTGCTGGTGTTGTTGTCGATGCCGTCGAGCAGGTAGTTGTTCTGCGCCGGTCTGACGCCGTTGGCGGCGAACATCAGCGGCGCGCGCGCACCCGGCTGCGGCGGCGTGACGCCGGTGGTGAGCCGCGCGAGCACCGTGTAGTCGCGGCCGTTCACCGGCAGGTTCTCGATCGTCTGGGACTTCAACGTCTCGCCGACGCTGCCCGATCCGGTCTGCAGCACCGGCGACTCGGCCGTAACCAGCACCTGCTCACTGATCGCACCTGGCTGCAGATCGAAGTCGACGCGCACCTGCTCCTGAATTCCGACGGTTACGCCCTGGCGCACGCCCTTGCTGAACCCGGGGAACTCGATCTCGATGCGGTAGGCGCCGGTGCGGATCGGCGTGAAGATGTAGGTGCCGTCCTCGCGCGTGACGGTCGTCAGCGTGAGCGCCTGACCTTCATGAGTGATGGTGACCGTCGCGCCCGGCAGCACGCCGCCCTGCTGGTCCTTCACGGTGCCGGTCATCGTCCCGGTGTCGACTTGTGCGAAGGCTGGCGCGGAGAGGAGCGCGGTGAAGGCGAGCGACGACAGGCAGCGCCGGATTACTGAAGGCAGGATGCTCATTCCGTCCTCCGTGCGAAGCGACCGCATGACGCAACGATCGATCCTCCCGAGCGGGAACGAAGCTGGCGAATGTCGGCGGGAGACTAGCTTGACCTCCCACGTTTTGCAAGCCTATCCTCCGTGCCAATCCTGCGTGATCGAGTCGTGAAGCTCATCATTGGCAGCACGCTCGCCGTCACTCTCCTCTCAACATTGCAACGCGCGAGCATACGCGACTCAGTCGCCGACTTTCGCGACATTGCGGCAGCGGCCGGGCTGACCGCGCGCACGATCATCGGCGGCGATCGCACCAAGCAGTACATCCTCGAGACCACCGGCGGCGGCGCAGCGATCGTCGACTACGACGATGATGGATGGCCCGACGTGCTGATCGTCAACGGAGCGCGGCTGGCATCGCCAGAGAGCGAGGCCGCACCGGTGAGTCACCTCTACCGCAACAACCACGACGGCACGTTCGCCGACGTGACCCGCACCGCTGGTCTCTCGGCGACGGGCTGGGGCCAGGCGGTCTGCGCCGGCGACTACGACAACGACGGCCACGTCGATCTGTTCGTCACCTACTACGGTCAGCAGGTCCTGTATCGCAACAAGGGCGACGGCACGTTCGCCGACGTCACGCGCACGAGTGGGTTGTCGCAGCCCAAGCCGCGCTGGAACACGGGCTGCGCGTTCCTCGATTTCGACCGCGACGGACGGCTGGATCTCTTCGTGTCGGCGTATGTCGACTACGGCGACGCGACGAGGTTCGCGCCGGGCAGCCGCGACAATTGTTTCTGGAAGGGGCTCGGCGTGATGTGCGGACCGCACGGGCTGTCCGGCTCGTCGAACACGCTCTATCACGCCAACCCCGACGGCACATTTACCGACGTGTCGGACCGCGCCCGCCTGCGGACGGCGCGGCCGGCTTTCGGGCTCACGCCGCTCGTGCTCGACGCCGACAACGACGGCTGGCCGGACATCTACGTCGCGAACGACTCGACGGCGTCGCTGCTGTTTCACAACAACCACGACGGCACGTTCAAGGAGATCGGGCTGTCGGCCGGCGTGGCGCTGAACGCCGACGGCCGCGCGCAGGCGGGCATGGGCGTGAGCGCCGGCGATTACAATCGCGACGGGTGGCTCGACATCATCAAAACGAACTTCGACGACGATACGCCGTCGCTGTAC
>DATFXR010000416.1:0-5245 GCA_035315685.1 Vicinamibacterales bacterium
CCGCAAGCCGGCAATCAGCCGGCAGATCCGCGTGAGCGCTTCGCTCGTTTCCGCAAGGCGGTAGCGCGGATCGTCGCGTTTGAATCCCTGGTCGCTGATCATCTGTTCGGCATAGTGCGCCCATCCATCCTGCCCCGACGATGGTTGCGGGAACGGATTGAGGCCGATCCAGATGCGGCGGATCTTTCCAGGTGTCCGCCGCATGAACAGGCTGTGCACGTAGTGCCCCGGCGCTACTTCGTGGGCAGAGATGTCGGCGAGCGTCGCGTAGTTGAACTTCTGCAGCCACAGATCCTGGCGCTCCGGCGGCCAGCCGGGTTGCGCGTCGGTGATGTAGAAGTAGCTCTTCACCGGCCGCGCTTCGAGCGGCGGCGACGAGTGCATCGACGCCAGGCCGAGGTCGTAGGCCGGCGCGGCGGCGACGATGACGCGTTCCCCGGCGGGAAGATCGACCAGCCGTTTCTCTCGAATGAAAGCGAACAGATCGTCGACCGTGCGCTGCGCGGCGGCCACCACTTCGCCCCGTTTCGGATGATCGTCGAGCACCTCGCGCCAGACGTCGAGCGGCGGACGCTGCGGCGCGACGCGGGCGGCCGCGCTGGCGAAGCCGGCCTGCATCGCCTTCAGTTCGCGTTCGCCAATCGCGAGGAGCGTCGCGGCGGGCACATCGATCAATTCTTCGGCGCGGTAGCGCGCTTCCACGTTGGCGGTGCCGATCGCGAAGCTGCCGGTCGCTGACGCGAGCACGGTGGTCTCGAGCTCGGTCGTGTACACGTCGACCGCGCGCCTGGCGGCGGCCGCCGCCGTCGCCAGGTTCTTCTGCAACGCGGCGTCCTCCACGCCGGCGAATGCGAGCGGGAGATCGCGTCCCAGCAGATCGGAGACACCGCGGAACATCGCCGCCGCGCGCTCGACGAAGACGCGGGGAGGCGCCTTGATGTTCGTCCGCGCGGCTGCGAGCAGCGCCGGCACCCGCTCGAGTTTCGAGACGACCGCACGCATCCGCATCGGCGGCTCCGACGACTCCATCGTCATCAGGTTGTGGACACCATCGGACAAGGCCGCGGCGTAGATCATCGGGTTGCGTGTCCAGGTGCGAACGGTGTCGAGGTCGAGCAGCCACCCGTCGACAATGCCCTGCAGAATGCGGTGATCGACGCGCTCGTCGGCCGTCAGCCGCGTCGGATCGAACGTGTCCAGCTCGCGCCTCGCTGCACGCAACCACTCGACTTCGGCGGCAACCGACGAGGCGGAGAAATCCTCCAACATGCCGTCGTGCGCGTGGATGCCGTTCCCCGCCGCGATGGATGGATGGCAGGTGGCGAAGCGATCGAGATACCCATCGACGAATTGCGCGAACGTCATGGCGGCGCCAACCGGTGGCGGTCCCGCCGCTGGCCGATTGCACGCCGCCACGCAGAGAAAGCAACCGCAGAGAACGCAGAGCGCGCAGAATTTTTCATGAGTACAAGAGAATTCTGCGGTTTCCGCGGTCTCCGCGGTTGCTGTGCTTCGACGCATCGCCATCGGTCGGGTCATGTGGCGGCATCTTATGCCCGCCTTGCAGCGGCGGCAATTTCCACCGGCGCGCATTGATGCGACAATCGCACCGGTTACGGCACACAGGATGGCGAGCATCTTCATCAGCTACAGGCGCGCCGACGCGGGCGGGCATGCGGGCCGGCTGTGCGATCGGCTGACCGCGCGCTTCGGCGGCGATCGGGTCTTCCTGGACATTCAGGACATTCATCCCGGCCAGAATTACGCCACCTCGATCGAAGACACGATCGCCACATGCGCTTGCGTGATCGCCGTCATTGGTCCGCACTGGCTCGAGACGATCCGGGAGCGCGCTCAGTCCGGCGACGACTTCGTGCGCCATGAAATCGCCGCGGCGTTGAAGCGGCGAGTCACGGTGATTCCGGTGCTGGTAGGGGCTGCCAGGATGCCGGCAGCGGGCGACCTTCCCCCGGAGCTCGCGGAGCTGAGCTTCCTCAACGCCGTCGAGATTCGCGACGAGCGGTTCGATCAGGACGTCGAGGAGCTCGAGCGGTTCCTGACGACCGTCGTGCATGCCGGGAACGTTCCCGAGCGCGGCGGACGCGCCTCCCACGGCCGGCGGCTGATGGTGACCGTCGCCTCGCTCGTCGCCGTGGGAGCGATGGGTGGCTATCTGTGGCGGCGGCCGACCCCGAACACCGCGGTCGCCGTCGTGCCGGCGGCGCCGCTCGCAGCGCCGGCGCCGATTATCGACGGCGAGTGGGTGGCCGAGATGCAGAAGCCCAATCAGCCGCACTTCAGGATCCGGCTGCAGTTCCAGCGCGTCGGCGACAGCATCGGCGGCGTCGTGCACTATCCGACCGGCGACGGACCGATGCACGATGTCGCTCTCAAGGGCCGCACGCTCACCTTCACGACGACGCACGTGCCGCAGTTCGCATCGGATCCGGTCACGATCCGCGTTCAGGGCGACGTCGGCGCCGACGAGATCCGTCTGCTGGTCACCGATCCCGGAGGGATCGCGACCGGCGTGGCCCGACGCGCGACTCCGCGCTAGGGCGCCATTTCGCAGGTGGGAAAGCAACCGCGGAGACCCGCAGAGAACGCGGAGAGATTTTGAAAAGGAATTCTCTGCGGACTCTGCGTTCTCGGCGGTTGCTCCCCTGCGCTAGCGCGCGAAGCAATAGACCCTGCCGGCTCCTCCGCGCGGCGCCGTGTCCGCGCAACTCGCGTTCGCGTGCGCCGAGTTCCACGACGACAGCGTTCCCGACGTGTCCTGGTTCGGCCCGAAGCCGTCCGAGTGCCCCACTTGCGCCGCGACGCTCGTCGACGTCGACGTCCAGTCGCTGCACGTCAAGCCGACGAGGAGCCGTCCGTCGGCGGTCGATCCGGTGAGGATGTCGTGCTGGACCGGCGGCGGCGATCCCGTCCACTGGCCGTTGATGCGCTGGCCGCGCTCGTCGACGAACACGGCCGGGTCGCCCTTGCGCGCGTGCAAGTCCGTCAAGTTGGCCGCGACTGTGATGCCGGCCGCATTCACCCACGGTCCGTTCCCGATGCGCGAGCGGGCATCGGTCGGACCGTTACCGTTGTCCGGGTCGTGCTCGACGCTCAGGTACGCCCGCCATGTCTTCGACCCGAACCCGACCGACGCACCGAGCCGCTGGCACAGCGCGTCGGCGCCGCGCAGGCCTCCCAGGTTCCCGGTCACGCTCGTCGCGCTCGTCACGAAGAAACTCATCGACGACGAGGCGATGCTCGCCGGCGACGGCGACGTCGAGTTGCTGCTGTCGCTGCTGCACGACGACATGAGGAAGGCGGCCACCACCGTTGCCAGGACTGCATGACAGGTCACGTGATCGTTCATGTCATGGCCTCCGACGCGCACGCAGCGCATGAAGTGTGATCGCATTGATCAACATGCTGAGATAGTACTCGCGGCGCTCTGTACGGATTGCGGGAAATAGAGCCGTCTGGCCATCCGTCCGCTTCGGTCTTTTGGATCGACGTACGAGCTGGTCCAGTCGCCATCTTCGATCAGGTGGCCTTGCGTCATGCCGGCCGGCGCCGCGAGCGGACGCGTGTCCAGGAAGTTTTCACGGCCTGCCGGAACGCGCGCGGGAGTGCGTGCTTATAATCCGGCTTCGATGGGGCGCGCGTCCACGGGTCTGGCCGCCTTCGCGGTGCTGCTGGTCTGCCTCTGGCCGCCGGCGAACGAGCGGAGCCTCGCGATCAAGTTCGTCAGCTGGGCGGTCGATCCCCGCGACGAGCTGCCGGTGCTGCCGCCGCCGTTTGCGCTCGGCGCGGGCGACGATCCTGATACGGTGGCGGTGCACGACATGCAGGTGCAGGCCTACGACACGCTCTACGCGAAGGGCGGCTGGACGCGGCGGCGGCTCGAATGGAAGGTGGCGCAGGATCCGTTCAATCCGGCGACCGAGAGACAGGTGATTCTCGCTCTCGGGATCGTGACCGCTTTCGTGTTCTGGCGGGTGAACCGCGGCAGCAGCAATCAAGAATCTGGAATTGAGAATTAAGAATTCGTGATCACGATTGCGACAAACGAGTGCACGAATTCTTAATTCCAAATTCTTAATTCTTAATTGCAGCGACGCGCGTCACGGCGCGGACGAGCGCGTCGCCCCCTTGAAGGTGATCTTCTCGACCGTCCACGTCGAGCAGTCGCCCTTGTAGATCACCGTGTCCGACTCGCAGTGCAGCTCGTGCACCAGGCAGCCGGTCTGGCCGTGGCCTTCGCTGGTCTGCGCCCAGCCGACCAGGTTGCCCTGCATGTCGACCTTGTAGATCTTGCCGTTGCCATCGCCGCTGAACAGGAACTGGTTCGGCGGCGGCGACGTGCAGATGCTCCACGGCGCGCCGACGGTGGCGATGATCTTCACCGGGTTGAGATCGTTGTCGAACACCTGGATGCGGCGGTTGCCGCGATCGGCGACGTAGATCTGATTCTTCGCGTCCGAAGTGATCGCGTGCGGCGTGTTGAACTGGTTCGGCGCCGCGCCGCGCGTGCCGAGCGTCTTCACCCACTTGCCGTCCTTGGCGATCTTGACCACGCGCGAATTGTTGTAGCCGTCGCTCACGAAGATGTTGTCCTGCGAGTCGAAGGCGACGTCGGTCGGCCGGTTGAAGGTGCCCATGTTGCCCGCCGGGTAGCGCTCGGTTTCTTTCTCGCCGCGTTCGGTGAAGCGCTCGAGGAAGTCGATCGCCTCGGTCTTGCGGCCGAGCACCATCGACACCGTGCCCTGCGGGGTGAACTTGACGATCATGTTCGCGCCTTCGTCGGTCATCCAGACGTTGTCGTACTTGTCGACGCGGACGGTGTGCGCGAACGACGCCGCGTAGTTGTCGGGCCCCCACTGCTTGACGAACTTGTACGCGGGATCGAACTCGAACAGCTGCGAGGCGGTCGCGCCCTTCGCGGGGCCGGCGTTGCCGCTGCGTGTGAACACGAACAGGTGCCCTTTCGAGTTCTTCGCCACCCCGACCGCTTCGCCAATGGTGTGGTTGGGAATGGAGAGCGAGAGCACGTCTTCGGTGACCTGGAGCTTCGGCGTCGCCTTCTCGAGCGCCTCCTGCTTGGCCATCCCGGCCTGCAGTTCCGGCGACGGTCCGCCGCGCTGGGCCAGGACCACTGCGCCGAACAGCATCACTATCATCGCGATCAGGGACCGTTTCATACCACCCTCCTGTCCGAATACGACGCGGTGCACCGGCGAGTGGCGCGAGG
>DATFXR010000417.1:0-3634 GCA_035315685.1 Vicinamibacterales bacterium
GGATCGCGCACCGGCTGACCGAGCTTGTTCAACTCCGGCGTCGCCCAGTTGACGGTGTCCGAGAACTTGCTCGAGACGAGATGCTCACCGGTCGTGCGATCGAGCGTGAAGTAGTAGCCGTTGCGGCTGGCGGTGAGCACCAGCTTGCGGCGATTGCCCTTGAAGTCCCCATCGATGAGCACCGGCGTCTGCGCCGAGTCCCAGTCATGGGTATCGTGCGGCGACGTCTGGTAGTACCAGGCCATCTTCCCCGTGTCAACGTTGATCGCGACGATCGCGCAGGTGAACAGGTTCTCACCTTCGCCGCGCGCCTGCGAGGTATAGGCCGGCGTCGGATTGCCGGTCCCGACGATGTAGAGATGCGTCTCCGGATCGTAGGAGCCGGGAATCCACATCTGGCCGCCGCCGTGCCGCGCCGCGTCGAGACTCTTCCAGGTTTCGAGTCCGGGATCACCCTGGTTCATCGGCACTGCGTAGAACTTCCACTGCAGCGCGCCGGTTTCGGGATCGAACGACTGGAGGAATCCCGGCGCGTCGAGATCGTTCCCGGTACCGACGAGCACGTGGTTCCCGACGACGACCGGCGCGGCGGTCGAGAAGTACTGCTGCGCGAAGCTCGCAATCTCCTTGTGCCAGCGCTCCTTGCCGGTGCGCGCGTCGAGCGAGACCAGGTAGTTGTCCGGCGTCTCGACGAAGAGATAGTTGTTCCACATTCCCGCGCCGCGATTGCCGATGTGCGTGCCGCCCCTGGTCTTCCAGAAGTAGTGCCACAGCTCGTGACCGTCGTGCGCGGCTACCGCCCACACGTGATCGGGCGCGGTCACATAGAGCACGCCGTTCA
This sequence comes from Vicinamibacterales bacterium, assembly GCA_035315685.1. Lineage (GTDB taxonomy): Bacteria > Acidobacteriota > Vicinamibacteria > Vicinamibacterales > CAVVIG01 > QHWK01. The sequence goes on from DATFXR010000417.1 coordinate 842, forward strand.
CCTGCAGAATCGAGCCCTTCACGCTGAGCTGATCGGCGACGACGACGTCGCCAGAGCCTTCGCCGCCGATGATCGTCTCGACGGCCGGTCCGCCGAACCCGCCTCCGCCGCCGCCACGGCGTCCGCCGCCGCCGCCGGTGAGAGATGGCGGACCGCTCATCTTTCTCGCCCAGGCAAGCGTCAGGTTCTTCACGTTCGACTGGTTGATTTGCGTCAGCGCGCTGTAGCGCTTGCCGGAATAGTCGCCGGAGTACGACGTCCATTCTTCGCCGAGCGGCTTGAGCAGCTTCGCGGGATCGAGTCCCACGCCGGCTGCGAAGGTGAGCGCCCCGGGGAGCAGCCACGACGCCGCGAACACACGAAGCCAAAGGCTCCTCGTGCTTCGTGCCTTGATCTCTTCGTGGCGTCTCGAAATGTCGATGTTCATTTCAGTGTCGCCAGATAAGCAGTGACGTTGTGAATGTCGGCGTCCGTATACTTCGCCAGCAACTGCCGGTGCGGCTGCAGCGGATCGTGGACCTCGACCTTCGGCGTGTCGCCGCTGGTGCGGAACGAGCGGTGCGTGCCGTCGCGTTCGGTCAGCGACACGCCGAAATCATCGAGGCGATCGAGGACGCCTTCGACTTTTTCGCCGGACGGCAGCGTCACGGTCACGGTCGTGGGCGGCACGTTCAGCGTCACCGGCGCCGCGACGCGGCCGCCGCTGCCGGGCATCATCCAGGTCTGCTGCAGCGCCTTCTCGTCGGCGAAGCGCGACGCGTAGCCGCCGAGGTCGCCGGTTGCGGAATGGCACGATCCGCACGTCCGGGAGAAGTACGCCTCGCCCGCCTTTGCGTCGCCGACGACGATGCTCGGCGGCTTCATGCGCGACACGTCGTAGCCGGCGGCGGTGAAACTGTGGATGAACGCGACGATGTCCTGAATCTGCGGGTCGGTGAAATTGAACTTCGGCATGCCGCGATCGGTCCGGCCGTTCTGCACGACCGGACCGATCAACTCGCCGTTCTTGTCGTCGAGCACGAGGGACGCTCGCAGCAGGCTCGGTCCGCCGTCGCCGCCGCGCGTGTCGGCGCCGTGGCAGAACGTGCAGTTGACGCCGTAGAGCGCCCTGCCCCGCTCGATCGCCGCGGGATCGCCGGGCGGCCGCGTCGGAAAATCGCGCCGCTGCGCGGCCAGCGGCAGGACCAACAGCGCGAGCACCGTTGAAACCGCAGAGCACGCCGAGAGCGCAGAGAACATTTTTCTCCTGGGGATCTTCATCATCCAGCTGAAGCCGCAATGCCCAGACCACCCGGAGAAAAGCGATACTCCGCGATCTCCGCGTTCTCCGCGGTTTCCATCACGTCCCAAGACTGGTCCACTCTCACGCATGGTGCATCTCGCGGGTAAGCATACGCGACGCAGCGGCCGCCCGATTCGATCGGGACGCGCGGCGGTCACCGGCGGAGGCGAATGACGGGAATCCGGTGGCCGCCGCTGATGTAATCGATTGCAGAACCTAACAGATGCCCTTGCCGGCACGCAACACTTTTGTCGCCTCAGCTACAATGCCCGCCGGTGGCGAACATCTACGAGGTCGCTCGCCAGGCCGGTGTCTCGACCGCAACCGTCTCGCGCGTCCTCAGCCAGCCCCATGTCGTCTCGCCTGACACCCGGCGCAGAGTGCTTCAGGCCGTCGAACTGCTCGACTACGCGCCGAACTCGGCGGCCAAGAATCTCCGCACCCTGCGCACCGGCAAGCTCCTCGTCACCGTCCCGGACATCTCGAATCCGTTCTTCGCGCTGATTCTTCAGGGGATTGAAGACGCGGCCCAGCGTGAAGGCTATGCCGTGCTCCTCGGCGACACCCAGCACGACGAGGCCCGCGAGGATCGCTATGCGCTGATGCTGAAGCGGAAGGAAGCCGACGGACTGATCGTGCTCGGCCACCGGCTGCCGCATGAGGCGGCGTCGCTGGTGCGCGCGATGGCGCCCCGCTGCGCGCCCGTCGTCAACGGCTGCGAGTTCTCGCCCAAGCTCGGGATTCCGAGCGTGCACATCGACAACGCCAAGGCCGCCGCCGAAGCGATGGATCACCTCTACCGGCTCGGCCACCGCAGCATCGGCATCATCACCGGGCCGCTGGTGAGCCCGCTCAGCCGCGATCGCCTGCGCGGTGCGACGTCGCGGGCCAAGCAGCAGCGCGCCGAACGCGACTTCGTGGTCATGACCGGCGACTTCTCGATCGAATCCGGCGCCGCCGGCGCCGAACGGCTGCTCGGCCGCCGCGATCCGCCGACTGCGATCTTCTGCTTCAACGACGAAATGGCGATGGGCGCGATCGAGACGGCCAAGCGCCGCGGTCTGCGCGTGCCGCTCGATCTGTCCGTGGTCGGCTTCGACGACATCCGCTTCGCCCGCTGCGTCGATCCGCCGCTGACGACCATCGCGCAGCCGATGCGCGCCATCGGCGAAGGCACGGTCGGCCTGCTGCTCGGCATCCTCCACGACGACAGTGAGGCGCCGAGCTCGGTCACGCTCCCGCATACGCTCACGGTCCGCTCGAGCACTGCCCCGCCCCGCGCCAACAGAATTAAGAATTAGGAATTGAGAATTAGGAATGCGCGATCGGGCTCGTGACGTCGTGCTGTGCGTGACGGCGTGACCCGAATTCTTAATTCTTAATCCTTAATTCTCAATTGCAGATGTCACGCAATGTCACTCTGACGACATTCAGTCGCTTTTGTCGGCACTCGGCCCGCCATCTCGCGCGTACTGCACGGCATTTCACGCGGCGACCCTGGTCCATCGTTT
>DATFXR010000418.1:0-28252 GCA_035315685.1 Vicinamibacterales bacterium
TCGTCTACGGCGACTGCAAAGGCGAGTTCGGCCGCATGAACATGGCGACCGGACAGGAGCAGCAGTTCTGGATCAACCCGCAGCAGCGCTACGGCAAGAATCCGAAGGACATGATGTATCGCTTCGTGCGCCAGTCGCCGATCGAGATCGACGCGCACAACCCGAACATCGTCTATCACGGCTCGCAGTACGTGCATAAGACCGTTGATGGCGGCGTGCACTGGGCGAAGTTCAGTCCCGACGTGACGGCCAACGGTCCGGAAGGCAAGGTCACGTCGGGTGAGCCGGTTACGCGCGATATGACCGGCGAGGAGGTGTACGCAGCGCTCTATTCGATGCGATCGTCGCGGCTCGAGCCCGGCGTGTTCTGGACCGGATCGAACGACGGTCCGGTGTGGATGACGAAGGACAACGGCCGGACATGGAGGAACGTGACGCCGCCGGAGCTGCCGCCAGGCGGCCGGGTGCACACGATCGAGGATTCGCCGCACCGCCGCGGGTCGGCGTACGTCTCCGTCTACCGGATGTATTTGAACGACTTCAAGCCGTATCTCTACCTGACCAACGACTACGGCGTGCACTGGACGCTGCTCACCGACGGCGCCAACGGCATCCCGTCCACGCAGCCGATGCACGTCGTGCGCGAGGATCCCGAGCAGGAGGGCCTGCTGTACGCCGGCACGCTCGAAGGCGCCTACGTGTCGTTCGATCAGGGCAAGCACTGGCAGACGCTGCAGCAGAATCTGCCGGCTACGCCGGTCACCGATATCAAGGTGCACCACGGCGATCTCGTCATCTCGACGATGGGGCGGTCGTTCTGGATCATGGACGACATCGCGCCGCTGCGCCAGCTCGCGGCGAGCGTGACGAAGCCGGCACGGACGCGCACGACCGACAGTCAGGGTCAGGTGGGCCAGGTTGGTCGGGTAGGTCAGGTGGGTCGAGCGGGTCCGGCAGCTTCGGCCGGTCAGGCGGGTCGGACCGAGGTAGTACTCGCTTCGCAGGAGCCGGTAACGAACTACTCGGGTCTCGAGCACCGGACTGCGCCGCCGCGTCCGGCTGCGCCGGTCCGCGCACCGATCAAAGCATTCGACGGTTCGAATGTGTTCCTCTTCACACCGGCGCCCGCATATCGCGTGCGCTACACGCCGATGGGCGGACGACCGGATGCGCCGGAATATCCAGCGGCCGGCGCACGGATCGATTACTACCTCGCCGCCCCGTCCGGCGGGGTAAAGCTCGAAATCGTCGACGCAGCCGGGACCGTCGTGCGCTCGTACTCGAGCACGCCGACCGCCGTGCCAGGCGGCCGCGGCGGTCGTCGCGGCGGCGGTCTGCCTTCCACATTGCCGACCAAGGTCGGCATGAACCGGTTCGTGTGGGATCTCCGTTATCCCGGCGGACTGACCGGCGGCGGCGACGGCGAAGGCGGCGGATTCGGGGGCAACGGACCGCTGGTCGCGCCCGGCACGTACAAAGCGCGGCTCACGGCCGGTGGCGTGACCAGGACAGAGACCGTGACAGTGAAGATCGATCCACGCGCCGCGAAAGACGGCGTGACCGTCGCCGATCTCGCAGAGCAGACGAAATTCGCGCTGAAGCTCCGCGACGGCCTCGCCGAGGCGCGTCAACTCGCGCAGCGCGTGCGCCAGGCGATCGATGCCAGGCGCGGCGATCAGACCCGGCTGCAGAACCTCGCCGAGCGTCTCAATACGAAGTCGGGTCCGTACGAGGACCAGATGTTCATCGATCAGATGTCGAACGTCGGCCGCGAGATCGGTCAGGCGGATCAGAAGGTGCCGGCGAGCGCCTACGAGCGCTACAACCAGCTCATGAAGGAGTGGGCGTCGATCAAGGCCGACGCGGACGCCGCGCTCCGCTGAGGAGAGACCATGCGCACCAGTCTTCTCGCGATCCTGCTCGGCGCACTGATGGTGGCGCCCTTCGTCGCGCAGGACGCCACGATCTACGACTCGAAAGCCGATGGCATCACGTTACCGCAGGTGACCAGGCAGGTGAAGGCGCAGTACACCGCCGAAGCGATGCGGCAGATGATCGAAGGCGACGTGCTCCTCGGCGTCGTCGTCCAGGCCGACGGAGCTGTCGGTGCGGTCGATGTAAAGGAATCGCTCGACGCGGTCTACGGCCTCGACCAGGAGGCCGTGAAGGCGATGAAGCAGTGGCAGTTCAGGCCGGGGATGAAAGACGGCAAGCCGGTGAACGTCCGCGTCGACGTCACGATGCGGTTTACGCTCAAATAGCGATCAAGTAGCCGCTTCATTCCCTTGGTGGTCGGCCTTCTGAGATCGCAAGGGCCTTTGCCTTGCGAACCGGATTGCCGTCGTACGACCTGCGCGCCCGTTCGTACTCGTTTGCCACAGATGCGGCGCCCTCTGCGCCGCCGACCGTGAGCTCGGCGATGCCTTCGCCCGTGCAGAGGCTGGCAGCATTCGTCTTTCGCCGCGGATCCAGCGAAATCGTCGCGATTCCAATGCCCTCCTTGTCGTCCATTGACCGAAGGACGGCGCCATCGGAATCGACGATCGCCGAGCGGCCCGGAAAGACTCCGTTGATTTCGTTGGGCGGCGGTTTGTACGATCGGCCGACTTTATTCACCATCGCCACCGGCACGCCGAGCTTTCGTGCGTACCACGAGGCCAGATGGGTTCCCGGCGGTGACGACAAGCCTCCACCGTTACTCATATCCGGCGAGGCGTGCGGCATGATCACGAAGTCGGCCGACTCGTTCAGGAATTGCGCCACGGCGAAGCAGTAATAGTTCTCAGCGCAGATGCCAACGCCGATCTTGCCGATCGCCGTCGAGATCACGTGCGACCCGACCTCGCCCCGAAAGAAATAGGCTTCGGGACCAGCCGGGATTTGTTTGCGGACCCGTCCTGCTTCCTCGCCCGAGGGCGCCGTCAACACGAAGGTGTCGTAGAAATCCGAACCGGCGGCCTCGAAGAAACTCGCTCCGACCCACACATGGAGCCGCCGTGAGGTGGACTTCAACCAGTCGACCGACTTTCCGTTCGACGGCTCGGCGGAATCCCAGGTGTCGAACGACAGATAAGACCCTGTCGCCATGAATTCCGGGAACAACACGAACTGCGCGCCTTGCTGCACTGCCCGCTCCGCAAAGCCCGTGGCCCGCTTCAAGTTCGCGTCGATGTCGTGGTCGACCGACGGCATCTGGACCACCGCGATGCGCAGTGCACGCGCAGCGTCCGCGGGCGGCTGAGCCGCGATCTGAGGCTGCGTTGCCGCGGCAGCGCTCATCGCAGCAACGACAACCAGCAGCAGTGCGCAACGAAACATCTTCATCGCGGTTGGTCTCAACTGATGCCGACGGCCAAGCTCGTGTGATCGGCGATCATGATCCGATGAACTCTTTTGCCGCCGCATCCTCCGCCGCGTAGTCGAATGCGTGCGGACGCGAGGTGGTCGGGTTGGCACGCTCCCATTCAATGGTTCGACGGATCGCTTCATCCTGCGCGATCGGCTCGCGATAGCCGAGCTCCTCGCGAATCCGCGTGGTGTCGGTAGTCCACTGCTGATCGGCGTTGCCGGGCATGAGCAGGTGGGGCGGGACGCGCTCGGCCGGCAGCGTCACGAGCTGGCCGCTCCATCCCGCGATCGCGACGACTCGCGTGGCCCATTCGAACTCGCTCAGGCACTGCGGTTCCCCGGCGTTGTAGACGCGCCCCGCCGATCGCGCATGGGTGGCGGCGAGCGCAATCGCAGCCGCGACGTTTCCGACATATCCGCGCGGCGCGCGCCACCGCGCAAGCCTGTCTTCGAACAGTATGACGCGCCGCCCGTCGTCGATCCGTTTGACGATCGGTTGCAGCCGATGCAGCGGATCGCCCGGGCCGTAGACCATCGGCAGCCGCAACACCGTGGCTGGCAGCTCTGCATCGCCGAGGATCTCGCGCTCAACCGGAATCTTGTCGTACTCGTCGTCAAGCCAGCCGAACACCTTCTGCAGCATCTGGATTTGTTCGGGCGGATAGGTCCGCAGCACCGTGCGCAGCGGCGAATCTTCCGAGAGCGGAACCGGCTCGAGCGGTCCAGGCTCGGAGCCGTGCAGGACACCGCACGCTCGATAGACGTCGCAGCTGCTCAGCGCGACGACGCGTGCGGTCGCGCCTCGGAACACCTCCATCAGCTCGCGCGCCTGGCGTCCCGAACTGAGCACCAGATCGATCACCACGTCAGCGTGCAGGCCGCGAAGCTGATCGCGGCGATCGGCCAGGTGCCGGCGGTCGCCGATGATCTCCTGCGGCGGAGGGCCTGCAAAACTCGAACGCGCCGTGCCGCGATGAAACACGATCGTCTCGTGTCCGGCGCGCTGAAGGGCGCTGACCACATGCGGGCCGATGAAGCCGCTACCGCCGATCAGGAGCACCCGCATCTCAGGCAGTGTAATTAAGAATTGAGAATCAAGAACTAAGAATTCGTGCCATGTTGCGAGGCACTCAGTGTGGCGACGAATTCTTACTTCTTAATTCTTAATTTGGCAGCGGCCGCTTCCAGCCACGCCACCACGTGGTGTCGAGCAGGCCGAGCGCATTCCACCAGCTGTCGAGCGCCGTCCGGTCGAGCTGCATCGCGGCCTCGCGGGTCACATCGCCCGGCATCGGAACGCGGAAGGCGAGTGCGTCGACGACGGCGCCGCGGTCTTCATCGCCGACCCGAGGGATGAGGTGCCACAGCGTCATCGCGTCCCGCTCGCGCGCATGCTGAAGCACGATCGCGAGCGCCTGTCGCCGCCGGGCGAGATCGCGCTCAGTGTCGACACGATCCAGCGCGTCGTGAAATACCGCGTCCGCATCGTCGAAGCTCGGCGTGCCCGGGCCATTGATGCGATCGGTGCGCGATGACGCGCCGGCGGGCACGAACGACTCGTGGCCCTTGTCCTCGAACGCCACCCAACCGGCGCTGACGCTGAGCAGGCCGGTGCCGTCTTCATCGACACGCAGCGTATACACGCAGCCGAGATCGGTTGCGCGTGCCGACGCCGTGTCCACGACGAACTGGCCTGGCGGCGCGGTGATGATGGCATGCAGCGTGCCTCGATCGAGCGCGAGTTGATGGTGCGCGGCGCGCGTCTCGATCAGGCGGACGCGTGTGTTCTCGGCGACCGTGACTTCACCGATCGTGCTCACCTCGATGCGCGCCGTGGACCTGGCGTCGGTCGTCAGGGTCTGACCGACGCCAAGCCGCGTGTCGGTCGCGAACCGGTGGGTGTCGATCTGCGGCGTTCCGCTCATCGCCGCCACCGACCAGGAGCGCGCCGCAAATCGCGCCGCCGACCACGTATTTGCGACCAGCAGCGCGATCGCCGCCGCCAGCGCGAGCGCGGGAGCGAGAAACCGGACCCCGACGTAGCGCACGGGGCTCGGGGCTCGGGGCTTGGGGCTGGCAGTCATGGGAATTACAGCTAGCCGCCAGTCCCCAGCCCCCATTCCCAGTCTGGCCGTAGTGTCCGGCTTCAGCCGGACCGTGACCTGCGGCGCCGACGTCGTCGTCCGGAGACGGCCGAGCAATTGCTCGAGGCACTGCACCTCCGGATCGGGCGGCTCGGTCGGATCCCAGAGATAGTCGCTCATGACACACCGAGATGTTCGCGCAGCAGTTTCATGCCGCGATGCAGGTTCACGCGCACCGACGCCGCGGTGAGCCCCGTCCGTTCGGCGATTTCGGCGCCGCTCATGCCGTAGACCAGGCGCATCAGCAGCGTCTCGCGGTACGCTTCGGGCAGCTTGCGCACCGCGTCGAGCACCGCGAGCGTCTCGGCCTCGATCGGCTGACCGCCTGGCAGATCGTCGGGCAGTTCGTCCTGATCCCGCGCGTGCCGCAAGTAGTCGGTGGCGCGGTTGCGCGCGATCGCGGCAAGCCATCCGCCGAAGGCTCCCGGCTCGCGCAGTTCGCGAATGCGGGTGTACGCCGCGACGAAGACCTCCTGGACGAGATCGTCCACGTCACGCCGCGGCACGCGACCGAGCAGGATCGCGTGCACCATTCGCACGTAGTCACCGTACAGCCTCGCAAAGGCGTCCTGGTCGCCTGCGGCGACTGCCCGAATCGTGGCAGCCAGGTCGACTGCACTGGCTGTCGAACTGGCGGGCATCACGGCGAGGACGCGACCAAGCTCGAGCACATGCTCCATGCAAGCAGCCACAGGATCAGACGGCCGCCGTGCCGGCGATGTTAACCGCGACGGCCGACGGCCGCGGTCGCCCGGCCCCACCAGGCCTACCTGCAGCGACAACCTTCCGTCCCTCGCCATCGTCATATACGCTTAGCCAACATGTCGCTATGCAATATATGAAGTCGCCGGTCCTGGACCGGGAGTTGAAGAAGGGAAGCGCCGAGCTGCTGATCCTGTCGCTGGTCGAGGATCAGCCGCGCCACGGGTACGACCTGAGCAAACTCATCGAGACGCGGTCGGGTGGTCTGCTCACGTTTCGCGTCGCCTCGCTCTACCCGCTCCTCTACCGGCTCGAAAAGCGCGGCTGGATCCAGGGCCGCTGGATCGAGAAGGCCGGTCAGCGGCGCCGCCGCTACTACCGGCTCACAGCCGCCGGCGCGCAGGTCCTCGAGGCGCAGCGCAACACGTGGCGGGATTTCGTCGAGGCCATCACCCGCATCACAGGAGTCGAGCATGCCTGAGTGGCCGCGCGCCATCAACGAGGAGATGCGGCAGCACCTCGACGACGAATACGAAGCACTGCGCGGCCGCGGCTTCTCGCACGACGCGGCGATGCGCGCGCTGGCCGGCGACGTCGAAGAAGCCGCATCCCTGCGCATGCGGCCGATCGATGCGTTGAGGACCGACGTGCGCTACGCGCTCCGCACCGTGGGAGCGCATCCGGGCTTCAGCGCGGTCGTCCTGCTCACGCTGGCGCTCGGCATCGGCGCGACGACCGCCGTGTTCACCGTCGTCGATGCGGTGATGTTGCGGCCCTACCCGTACCCCGACATGCCGCGGATCATGATGGTTTCGGAGACGGTGCGTACCGGCCAGCCGATTTCGATCGCGTGGCCGAACTTCCAGGACTGGCGCGCGCAGAACCAGGTATTTGACGCGCTGGGCCTCTACCGCGGCACGGTCATGAACCTCACCGGCGGCGCCGAGCCCGAGCGATTGATCGGCAGCCTGGCATCCGCCGACGTGTTCCGCGCGGTCGGGATGCAGGCGATCGTCGGCCGCACCTTCACTGAAGACGAGGACAAGCCCGGCGCGCCGCGCGTGGTGATCCTGAGCGATCGCTTGTGGCGCTCGCATTTCAACGCCGATCCGAGCGTGGTTGGCAGGTCGATCGTGCTCAACGGCGAGACGCACGCAATCGTCGGCGTCATGCCGGCGGCCATGCGCTTTCCGTCGCGAGTAACCGACGTGTGGCTCCCGCTCGGATTGTTCGTGCCGACGTTTCCAACAGACCGTGGCGCGCATCCCGGGCTCTTCGCGGTCGCGAAGCTGAAGCCCGGCGTCAGCGTCGAGCGCGCCGTCGCGGACATGGACACGATCGCGCGGCGACTCGAGCGTCAGAACCCGCTCTCCAACACTGATCACACCGTGTCGGTCGTTCCCTACTACGAGCAGATCGTGCAGAATATCCGGCCGGCGCTGCTGACGCTGATGGGCGCAGTCGCGTTCGTGCTCCTGATCGGCTGCGCCAACCTCGCCAACCTGATGCTTGCGAAGGCGGAAGCGCGCCAGCGCGAGCTGGCGATTCGCGAGGCCCTCGGCGCGACGCGCTGGCGCGTCTTTCAGCAGCTCCTCACCGAAAGCGTGCTGATGGCGGTTGGTGGCGGCGCGCTCGGGGCACTCCTGGCGTGGTGGGGTGTCAAGGGCTTCGTCGCGTCGCGTCCGGCCACCGTTCCACGCGTCGATCTGATCGCCGTCGATCTGCGCGTGCTTGGCTTTGCGCTGGCCGTGTCGATCGCGACCGGCATCGTCTTCGGCCTGGCACCGGCGCTGCGCGCATCCTCACTCGACCTGCTGACGTCGCTCAAGGACGCGACGCGAGCGTCGCGCGGCGCGGGTCGCCGCCTGCGATCGGCCCTCGTCGTCGCGGAGGTCGCGCTCGCGCTCGTGCTCCTGACCGGTGCTGGCCTGACCATGCGCAGCTTCGCGGCGCTGACCGCGATCGACCTCGGCTTCGACCCCTCGCACGTCGTCACGATGCGCATGGCGCTGCCGAGTCCGCGATATCCCGATCTGACGAAATGGCTCGCGTTTCATCGCGAGCTGGTGCAGCGCGCGGCGGCGATTCCGGGCGTCGAGGCCGCCGGCCTGAACAGCGCGGTGCCGCTCGAAGGCGGAGGCTCCGAGTCGGAGGTCCGCTACGAAGGGCAACCGCTGCCGCAGTCCGTGAGCGAGGAAGCCACGATGTGTCTCTTCCAGGCGGCGACTCCGGACTATTTCCGCGCGCTGGGCATCGCGATCGTGCGCGGCCGCTCCTTCGACGACCGTGATACGGCTGACCGCGCCCGAGTGGCCGTCGTCGAGGAAGCGCTCGTCCACAAGTTCTTCGGTGATGCCGATCCGATCGGCAAGCGGATCGCGTTCGAGTTCACCGGTCACGGACCGTCGGCTCAACCGCTCTGGCGCGAGATCGTCGGCATCGCGCGTCATGTCCGCCACTACGGCATCGCGCGTGAACCGGCGAACATGGAAGTGTACGCGCCGCTCGAGCAGCTCCCGATCTGGTTCCGCGAGCGGCGACCCGGACTGACGCTGTTCGTGCGCACGCCGCTCGATCCCGAGCACATGGTTGCGTCGGTCCGACAGACGGTCGCGAGTCTCGACCGCGAAATTCCGCTGTACGCGGTCCAGACGATGGACGAGTACGTGGGACAGGCGACGGAGCAGCCGCGCCTCAACATGACGCTGCTCGGCCTGTTCGCGGCGCTGGCGCTGATGCTCGCGGGCCTTGGCATCTACGGCGTCCTGTCATACATCGTCGGGCGGCGCACTCTTGAAATCGGCATCCGTCTGGCGTTGGGCGCGACGCCGGGCGATGTGCTGCGGCTGGTGGTGGGTCACGGGATGACGCTGGCGTTCGCCGGCATTGCGATCGGTCTGGCCGCAGCATGGGCGATCACGCGGACGATGCAGAGTTTGCTGTTCGGTGTCTCGCCGCATGATCCGGCGACGTTTGCGGCGATCGCCGCGCTGCTCGGCGCGATCGCGTTCGTGGCGAGCTATCTGCCCGGGCGACGGGCGACGCGGGTTGATCCGGTTGAGACGCTGCGCGCTGAGTGAACTGAGTCGGGGCTCGGGGCTGGGGGCTGGGGCTGGGGCCTGGGGGGACGCCTTCGTTTTACGACGTGCCGCTGATGCCGACGCTACGAGTGCTTCTCGGACGTAGCCAGCCGCCAGTTCCCGGCTCCCAGTCTCCAGCCCCCAGCCCCCGAGAGTGATGCACCCATGACGTGGAAAGCGCAAACCGGCTACGACCTCGACGAAGAGATCGAGCAGCATCTCGACGACCGCTACCGCGAACTGCTTGCGAGCGGGATGACGCCTGACGATGCGGCGCGTATCGTACGCGACGAAGTCCGCGGGTGGACGCCGCGGCGCGTCCGGTTCGACGGCGTCGGCGCCGATTTCAGATTCGCGATCCGCACGCTGCGCCGCAACGCCGGCTTCACCGCCGTGGTGCTTCTCACCCTCGCGCTCGGGATCGGCGCCAACGTCGCGATCTTCTCGGTCGTCAACGCGGTCCTGATCAGATCGCTGCCATATCCGGATGGTGATCGGCTGGTCGTCGTGTGGGGCAACCTTCATCGGCCCGGGTTCGACGAGATTCCGACATCTGCCGGCGAGTACGTCGACTATCGCGAGAACAGCCGCGCGTTCGACGAGATCGCGGCGTACGACGCGACGGGGTTCAATCTCACCGGCTCCGGCGAGCCGGAGCGCGTCGAGGGCGCCATCGTGAGCGCGAACCTCTTTACGGCGCTCGGCGCTCTTCCGGAGATCGGCCGGACGCTCCGCCGTGAGGACGAGCAGCCGGGCCGGAATGACGTCGCCGTGATCAGTCACGCGCTCTGGACACGTCGGTTCAGCCGTGATCGCGCGATTGCCGGTCGGACCATCTCCATTGACGGCCGCGCGGTGCAGATCGTCGGCGTCCTTCGGCGCGGGTTCCGCTTCCCGGACGAGACCACGGAATTGTGGAAGCCGATCCTGCTCGACGCCGACGCGTTGAGCGCCAACAACCGCGGATCGCACGGCTTCACGGTGATCGCGCGCCTGAAACCCGGCCTGGCGATCGAACAGGCGCGCGGCGATCTCGACCGGGTCGCGTCCGTGTTCATCCCGCGATTTCCCTCCAACTACCGCGCCGGATTCTCGACCGTCGTGAGACGTCTGCAGGACGAGGTGGTCGGCGACACGAGTCGCGCGCTGTTCGTGCTGTTCGGCGCCGTCGGCCTGGTTCTGTTGATCGCGTGCGCCAATGTCGCGAACCTGCTGCTCGCCCGCGCAGCCTCGCGGCGCAAAGAGATGGCGTTGCGAACGGCGCTCGGCGCGAGCCGGATGCGCCTCGTGCGTCAGCTTCTCACCGAGAGCGTGATGGTCGCGCTCGCCGGAGGCGCGCTCGGGTTCATGATCGCCTCCTGGGGCGTCGACGCGCTGGTGTCGTCCGCCCCCGACAGCATTCCTCGCCTGCGCGAGGTTGGCGTCGACGCGCATGTCCTGACCTTCACGGCGATCGTCTCGGTGGCGACCGGCGTCCTGTTCGGCCTGGCGCCGGCGGTGAAAGCCTCGCGTCTCCAGCCCCACGACGCGCTCAAGGAAGGTGGACGCACGGCGACCGCGCGCGGGGTCGGCGGACCGCTGCTCGTCGTCTCCGAGATCGCGTTGTCGATCGTGCTGCTGGTCGCCGCCGGCCTGTTCATGCGGAGCTTCGCGCGCCTTCAGGACGTCCAGCCGGGCTTTGACGCCGATCATCTGCTCACGCTGCGCCTCTCGCTGCCGTCGTCGCGCTACACGACCTTCGAAAAGGGCGACGTCTTCTTCGGCGATCTGTTCACGCGGTTGCGAGCGGCGAGCCAGATCCGCGGAGTGGCGGCGATTAATGCGCTCCCCTTCAGCGGCTTCGGTGGCAGCCGCTCCTTTCGGATTGAAGGCCGCACGCTGACGCGACCGGAGGATGCGACCGAAGAACAGCTGCGCATCGTCACCGACGGCTACTTCCGGGTCATGGGCATCCCGATGCTGAAAGGCCGCGAGTTCGCCGAAGACGACTCGCTGCGCGTCCGGCGCGTGGCCGTGGTCAACGACGCATTCGCGCGCAAGCACTTTCCGGCGGGCGACGCGCTCGGCAAGCGCGTGACGTTCGAAAACGACGTTCCGGTCTGGTACGAGATCGTCGGCATCTCCGGCAACATCAAGCATCGCGGTCTCGATGCTGCCGACCGGCCGGAGTTGTACATCCCGTATCGACAACCGCTCTTCGCCAACTGGACGGTCCGCCCGATGTACGTCGTCGTCCGCACCGCATCCGATCCGATCGAGGCGACGTCGAGCGTGCGCCGCGAGCTGGCGAGCGTCGATCCCGACCAGCCGGTGTCAGACGTGAAGACGATGGCCGAGCGGATCGATCGTTCGCTGACCGGGCGGCGCTTCAATGCCACACTGCTGGCACTGTTCGCCGCGCTCGCACTGACGCTGGCCGCCGTCGGCATCTACGGGCTGATCGCGTATTCGGTAACCGAGCGAACGCACGAGATCGGAGTCAGGATCGCGCTCGGCGCGACGCGCGGCGCCGTTGTGGCGATGGTGCTGCGGCAGGGGATGAGAATGGCTGTGCTCGGCGCCGCGATCGGCGTCGTCGCGGCATTGGGGATGGTGCGGCTGATCGCCGGACTGCTGTTTGGCGTGAACCCGGCCGACCCCGCGACGTTCACGGCGATTCCGCTGATCCTGATCGCCGCCGCGTTCGCGGCGTGTTATGTCCCGGCGCGACGCGCGACGCGAGTCGATCCGATGCTCGCGCTGCGTGCGGAGTGAAAGGGACTGGGGACTGGCCACTGGGGGCTGGAAGCTCGCATTCAAGACTGTCCAGTCGCGCGAGGCGCCGATCGCGAGCCGGACCGCGAAGGCTTCGGCCGAGCGTAATGACCCAGCGGCCAGCCGCCAGCGCCCAGCCCCTAGCCCCCGGCCCGCAGGCCCGATAGACTTCCACCATGCAAGACCTCGCCGAACAGCTGCGGGCGCTGCACCGCACGCCGCCGATCTTCGTTCTCCCGAACGCATGGGACGCCGCGAGCGCGCGCCTGTTCGTCGCCGAGGGATTTCCCGCGGTCGCGACGACCAGCGCTGGCGTGGCGGCGTCGCTCGGCTATCCCGACGGCGGCGCGGTGCCGGCGCGGGAGATGTTCGAAGCGGTCGCCCGAATTGCGCGCTCGGTGAAAGTGCCGGTCACGGCCGACATCGAGCACGCCTACGCGGCGACACCGGACGCGGTCGCCGACAACGTGCTGCGCGTCATCGCAGCAGGCGCCGTCGGCATCAACCTCGAGGACTACGTGCCCGGCGCGAGCGACCTCGAACCGCTGGTGCTGCAGGTCGACAAGATCAAGGCGATCGTCAAGGCGGCGAACAAGGCCGGCGTCCGGATCGTGATCAACGCGCGCACCGACGTCTTTCTGCGGTCGCTCGGTCCGCCTGAGGCGCGTCTCGGCACCGCGATCGAGCGTGGCAAGGCGTTTCTCACCGCCGGCGCCGACTGCGTCTTCGTCCCGGGCGTCCGCGATCCCGAGACGATCAGCGCGCTCGTCACCGGCATCGGCGGACCGATCAACATCCTCGCGGTCGCCGGCTCGCCGTCGATCAGTGAGCTCGAGGCGCTTGGCGTCGCACGCGTCAGCGTCGGCTCCGGACCGATGCGAGCGACGCTCGCGCTGGTCCGCGACGTTGCCCGCGAGCTGAAGGAGCACGGAACCTACTCCGCCTTCACCTCGAAATCGATGCCGTTCGACGATGTCAACGAGCTGATGAAGTAGGGCGGTGGTGGCCGGCAGAGGCATACTGACGCTGCAATTTGGAATGAGGAATTAGGAATTTGGAATGCGTGAGAAACCGTCGCACGGTGCCGCGAATTCCAAATTCCAAATTCCGAATTGTTCGATGTCGGGGTTTATCCAAATGAGAGGGTTCAATCACCACCCGCCGCGCAGGGCAAGCCAGAGCGCAATGCTCAGCGCCACCCCCACGCCGATCAGCGCAGCTATCGTCTCGACCAAATACGGGTACGCCATGAACGCGACACCGAAGGCGACGAACAGCCAACGCTGTTGCTTGCGCCCGTAGACCAACAGCACGAAACCGATCCCGCTCGGGAAAAGTGACAGGAACAGCCAGGTCGGGTCGAGCGACACAGTCCGATAATAGTGGGCGATGTACGCCACCGATCTTGCATATGTGCACGACGCCCGGTTCGGCGACCTCGCGCGGCGCGCCGCGCCGGAGATCGTGCGGCTGTTGCGCGCGCGTGGGACCCGGCGCGGTCATCTCGTCGAAGTCGGCTGCGGCAGCGGAATCTCGGCGCGCCACTTCGCCGCCAGCGGCTATCAGGTGACCGGGATCGACCGTTCCGCAGCGATGATCCGTCTCGCCCGACAACGAGCGCCGCGCGCGCGGTTCCGCCTCGCCGCCATCGAGCGTTCGAGGCTCCCGGCCTGCGACGGTGTGATTGCGATCGGAGAGATCGTCAGCTATCTGCCGGGCGGCGTGCCGGCGCTGCGCCGATTCTTCCGACGGGTCCACGAGGCGTTGCGGCCGGGTGGCATCTTCATCTTCGACTTCATCGAGTCGGCGGCCGGCCGAACGTACGCCGCGAAATCATTCGGCACAGACGACTGGACGCTCGGCGCCCGGGCGACCTTCGCCCCGTTGCGCTCGACGCTGACCCGCCGCATCGTGGTTGCCCGCAGGGTCGGACGCCGCGTCCGCCGTGCGACCGAAATCCACCGCGTCCGCGTCTACCCGCGCGCGGCCGTGGGGCGGGCGCTGATCGGCGCCGGGTTCTCGGTTCACATGTCGCGATCGTACGGCCGGTATCGACTGATGGCCGGTGACGTCGCGGTGATCGCGCGATCGGCATCGGTGTAAAGTCTGCGGATGCAGCTCAATCGACGGTCCTGGCTGGCACTCGCGCTCGCCTGTCCGTCTGCGGTGCGTGCGCTCGCTGCCGACGTCGCGACTGAGGTCTCGGCCGATGCGATCGAGGACACGGTCACACGCGCCGCGGAGGTGATCGGCGGTTACTCCAGCGAGGGCTCTCACCGCACCGCGACCGCTGTCGACCGTAGGTCGGCGGAGCGGCTGCTCGCGCTGGCGAGAACCGCAGGCGCGTCGCCGCGTCTCGAACCATTCGAGCTGTCCCGCGTCGAGCCGGTGGCGCAGTTCATCGAGCTCGACGGCCGCCGCATCGACGGGCTCGTGATGTTCGACGCGCCGTTCACGGGCTCTGACGGGGTGAGCGGCGCGATCGGCGGCGCCGACGGCGATCGCCCGATCGCCTTCACTCGTATTCCGCCGAACGGCGAGGCGGCGCTGCGGGCGATCCGCACGGCGTCACGGCATCGCGTGATCGTGGCGGCGACGATCGGCGGACAGCCGGGGCTCTGCCCGGTCAACGCCGCGTGGTTCGGCGAGCCATTCGGGCCGCCGCTCCTGCAGATCGGCAGCGAGCACGCCGAACTGCTCGATCGAGCTGTGGCAACCGGATCGAACGCGCACGTCGTTGCCCACGCGACGCGACAACGCGCGACGGCGTTCAACGTCGTCGCCGAAGTTGCCGGGGCGCGGTCCGAGCTTCCCGCACTGTGCGTCATGACGCCGCGCAGCGGCTGGCATGCCAACGCGTCGGAGCGTGGTGGCGGCCTGGTGTGCTGGCTCGAAGCGCTGCGCGCCGCTGCTGCCGCGCGGCCGCTGCGGCAGGTGCGCTTCGTGGCGTCGAGCGGCCACGAGCTCGGACATCTCGGCCTGCACGCGTATCTCGATCGCAACCGGACGCTCGCCCGCGACGCCGTCGCCTGGGTGCATTTCGGCGCCAACATCGGCTCTTCCACGGGCGACGTCGGCATGACCGCGTCGGACAGTGTGCTGAGCTCTGCCGCTCGCGCGTCGCTGGCGGCGTACCAGCTCGATCGGGTCCGGCAGTTGACAACGACCCAGGTCGCCGGCGAAGCGGCGACGATCAGCCGCGCTGGCGGCCGGTTCGTCTCGTTCATCGGCCAGAACAGCTGGTTTCACAACCCGCGCGATCTCTGGCCCGATGCGGTGGACGTGCGAACGGTCGCGCGATTCGCGCGCGCGTCGGCAGACCTCGTCGTGGCGCTCGCGAACACGCCACCGTCCTGACTTATGATCACGCCCATGAAACCGACGCTGCTCGCCGCCGCGGCCGTTGCTGCCGTGGCGTTCACGACCGTTGCCGCTCAGAAGATGCGGCCGCTCGCCGGAACCTCGCCTGCGCCACACGGATTCACCGTCGTCGAAGCGACCATTCCCGAGATGCGAGCGGCGATGGAGCAGGGACGCGTCACCTCGAAGGAGCTCGTGCAGCAGTACCTGATTCGCATTGCGACCTACGAAGATCGGCTGCATGCGGCGATCACGGTGAATCCGCGTGCGCGCGAGGAGGCCGAGGCGCGCGATCGCGAGCGGGCGCAGGGCCGGATCAAAGGTCCGCTGCACGGGATTCCCGTGGCGCTCAAGGACAACGTGCAGACGACCGACATGCGCACCACCGGCGGCGCGCTCGCGTTCGAGAACCTCGTGCCGCCGACCGAGGCGACGCTCACGAAGAACCTGCGCGACGCCGGCGCGATTATTCTCGCGAAGACGACGCTGACGGAACTGGCGAACTGGGTCGCGGGTGCGCCGACGCCGATGCCGGGCAACTACAACGCGGTCGGCGGCCAGGGCTACAATCCGTACGATCCGCGCAAGGATCCGCGCGACGCGACGTTCGACGGGCGGCCCGCGCTCAACACCGGCGGTTCGAGCTCCGGCGCCGGCACCGCGGCGAATTTCTGGGCGGCGAACGTCGGCACTGAAACCTCGGGATCGATTCTGAGCCCGGCGAACCAGAACATGCTCGCCGGCATCAAGCCGACGGTCGGCCGCATCAGCCGCTACGGCGTGATCCCGATTACCGCCGATCAGGACACTGCCGGCCCGATGGCGAAGAGCGTGACCGACGTCGCGATCATGCTCGGCGTGCTCGAGAGCGGGTCGCCCGATCCGAACGATCCGGCAACCCGGACCTGCACGCCGCCGGCCGGACGTGACTACAGCAGATTCCTCAACCGCAACGGCCTGCGCGGCGCGCGCCTCGGCATCCCGCGCGCGTTCTACTACGACAAGTTCACGCCGCCGGGCGAGACGAACACCCGCGGCGGACTCACCGACGAGCAGCAGAAGGCGATGGCGGACGCGATCGCCGTCCTGAAGGCTCAAGGCGCCGTCGTCGTCGATCCGGCGGACGTGCCGAGCGTCGTCGACACCGATGCGAAGAACAACTTCGTGCGGTGGAGCCAGTGTTCGGGCGCCAACGAAGGACGCGGCAAGGACGAGAACTGCTCCGTCGACCTGAAGTACGGGATGAAGCGCGACTTCAACACCTGGCTGGCGTCACTCGGCGCGGCGGCGCCGTTCAAGACGCTGACCGACCTGCGCGCCTTCAACACGGCACATGAAAAAGCCGGCGCCATCAAGTACGGACAATCGAACCTCGACATCTCGGATGAGATGGATCTCGAGCGCGACCGGGCGCGCTACGAGGCCGACCGCGCAAAGGACATCCGTGTCGGCGGCACGCACGGCATCGACGAGATCATGAAGGCGCAGCGCCTCGATGCGCTGGTGTTCCCGGGCGCGAGCGGCGCGGCGCTGGCGGCGAAGCCGGGCTATCCGACGGTGATCGTGCCGCACGCGCTCGTCGCGAATGCGCCGACGCCAGCGTTTCCCGCCGGGTTCGATGCCAGACCGGCACCGTTCGGTGTCAGCTTCACCGGCATGGCGTGCAGCGAGCCGAAGCTGATCGAGCTGGCGTACGCGTTCGAGCAGGCGACGAAGAAGCGCGTGCCGCCGCCGCAGTTCCCGTAGGCGCGGTATCCCGTAGGGTCCGGCTTCAGCCGGACCGTGATCACCTGTCCAGCAACTTCACCGCCTCGGGGCCGTACTGCGCCAGCAGATCGCGCAGCGTGCGCCCCGGCTCGTCGTCGAACGCATCGCCGAGCATCGGGTCGCTGATCCGATCGACGCGGAAATTGCGAAACGCGGTCCGCATTTCGCACCACGCGGCCAGCGTCCAGGTGCGGCCCCAGAAGAAGACGCCCAGCGGGCGCACGGTCCGCTCCGACGCGTCGCCGCGTTCGTTCGCGTAGCGGAACCGCAGCCGTCGACGCGTGACGAGCGCTTCACGCGCGATGGCGAGGCCGTCGGCCGATCGGTTGCCGCTCAACACCGATGGCACGAACAGCTTCGTCTCGGCGAGCAGCGGCTCGAGCTCCTTTGGCAGGACCGACGCAACCTTCGCGAGGATCGCGTCACTCGCGCGCGCCAGCGCCGGATCGCCGAACTGACGGACGATCCGCGCGCCGAGCACCAGCGCCTGAATCTCTTCCCGATCGAACATGAGCGGTGGCAGGTCGTAGCCGGGCCGGATCCGATAGCCGACGCCCGCCTCGCCTTCGATCGGCGTGCCGGCGAGCACCAGGTCGCGGATGTCGCGGTAGACCGTCCGTTCGGAGATCTCCAGCCGCGCCGCGATCTGCGCCGCGGTCGTCACCGTGCGGCGCCGGCGGAGCAGCTGGATGATCTGGAACAGGCGGTCGGCCCGGCGCATCGTCGATATTCTGCCGGACCCTACGAAGGCTTCGCCTCGACGAGCCCGACGACGTGACCCTCAGGATCCTCGAAGACGCCGAGTGTCACGTCGGGCAACACCATGCGTGGCGTGACGATGCGTCCGCCGAGCGCCTGGGCTTTCTCGAGCGACGCCGTCACGTCCGCGGTCTCGACGTAGAAGGTCGTCCACGAGCGCGTGCCCGGAATCGCCTGCCCGACGCCGCCCGGGATGCCCCGCTCGCCGCGCATGTTGGTCATGCCGTACTTGATCGGCTCGATGACCTCGAAGGTCCACTCGAACAGCGCGCTGTAGAACTGCTGAAGTTTCGGACCGTCGTTGCCGAGCACTTCGAACCAGGTCACTGGATGAGCCATCGCTACCTCCTTTTTGTTCGCGGACCGCACGCCCGCGTGTTCGAGAGCAACGATAGCGAGGGGCTCCTGACAGCATTCTGTCAGGAGTCGTCGTGCTCGGGACTCGGGACTCGTTATTCGGGCTCGGGGGATTCGGAATCGCTGTCGCGCAACGGTAGTGTCCGGCTTCAGCCGGACCGTGATCACGCATTCCAAATTCCCCATTCCAGATTCCTAATTGCTGCGGCAGGCCTATAATCGGCCGCATGCTGAACCGTCTCGCCCTCTCGATGGCGTTGCTGCTGGCGCAGGCTGTGGTCGCGGCGGCGCAGCAGGCGTCCGATCTGCCGGCATCAGTCTCCCTGTTTCAGAAAGTTCGCACGGTGCCGAATATCGTCTACGAGCGTGCGAACGGGTGGGAAGGAAAACTGGACGTCTACGCGCAGCGGATGCCGCCGAACAGTCCGCCGACTCCGGTCGTGATCTTCATCCACGGGGGCGGATGGGTGCAGGGCACCAAGGAAGGCTCCATGGTCCGGGGCGTGCTGCCGTACGTCGCCATGGGCTATTCGGTCGTCAACGTCGAATACCGGCTCGCGAACGTGTCGCTCGCGCCGGCGGCGATCGAGGATTGCCGCTGCGCGCTGCGCTGGGTCGTCGCACACGCGAAGGACTACAACCTCGACGTCAACCGCATCGTCGTCGCGGGCGAATCGGCGGGCGGGCATCTCGCGCTGACGACCGGCATGATTCCGGCGGCCGCCGGCTTCGACCGCTCCTGCTTCACGACGAGCGAGCCGCGCGTCACGGCGATCGTCGATTTCTTCGGGATTACCGACATCGCGGATCTGCTCGACGGGCCGAACAAGAAGCCGTTCCCGGAGAACTGGCCTTATACCGTGCAGTGGCTCGGCAATCAGCCGAACCGCGCCGAGATCGCCAAGGCATCGTCGCCGCTCACCTACGTCCGCGCCGGCGTGCCGCCGACGATCTCAATCCACGGCGACGCCGATCCGCTGGTGCCGTACGCACACTCGACGCGCCTCCAGGAAGCGCTGCAGAAAGCCGGCGTCGCGCACGAGCTCGTCACCATCCCGAGCGGCGGACACGGCGACTTCTCGACGGCGGAATGGCAGCGCGCGTTCGGAGCGGTGGAGAAGTTCCTGGCGACGCAGCTTGGCGGAGCAAAGCCGCCGTCGACCTGGCAACCGCAGTAGCGGCTTTTGCACACAACCCGTCGTCCGGGTCCTTGCACTCCGCTGCGGACGATGGCATCGTCGTCGGTGATGCTCGACTACTGGAAAAAGCCGAAGCGGAGGAAGGTCGTGGCGCCAGCACCCGGATTGATGACCGTCAACGATTATTTCTCGAACACGCCGCGCCGGCTCTCGCCAGCCGAGCTGATCTATGGCGCGATGCGGCTCGCCGATGCGCCCGTACCGCGCCATCAGTCCGCGGTCGCGTGTCTCTTTCGCGCGCTCGATCGTCATGTCCGCGAGCACGCGCTGGGACGCGTGTGGCTGGCGCCGCTCGACGTGGTGTTGAGCGAACGCGACGCGCTCATCGTCCAGCCGGATCTGTTCTTCGTGTCGAATGACCGCGCCTGGATCGTCCGCGATCGCGTCCGGGGCGCGCCCGATCTGGTCATCGAAGTCCTGTCACCGCATCCACGCATCGGCCAGACGCGCGAGCGCGTCGGATGGTTTCGCGACTACGGCGTTCGCGAGTGCTGGCTCGTGCACCAGGATACCGGGTCGATCACCGTGATCGAGTACGCGGACCGCACGATCTCGCGGACTGCGTCGTTCAAACGCGGCGAGACGCTCGTGTCCACGGTCCTTCCCGACTTCATCACGTCGCTCGATCAGATCCTGTTCGAGTAGGCAGTTGCCCGGAGCGAACGCGCCTCACCGACTGCCGGTGCGATCGGCCGCCCGGGATCGATGGCGAGCCAGGCGATTCCGCCGCAGACGTAGATCGCTGCCGTCATGTAGAAGGGAAAGGTCCACGAGTGCCAGCGGTCGACCGCCACGCCGACGACGAGCGGCCCGATCAGCCCTCCCAGATTGCCGAGCGTGTTCATGAAGCCGGTGACGACGCCCGCGTGATCGGGTGCGACGTCGACCGGCACCGCCCAGCAGGCGCCGAGCGCGAGATCGGCTGACGCCAGCGCGAGCGCGAGGAGCACGGCTTTTGCGACCGCCGGCACCGGCAGCGTTGCTGCGAAGACGAGCGTGCCGCACAACGTGAACGCCGCGAATCCGAGGTAGCAGCGCCCGGTGCGGAGACCGTACGCACGCGTGAGCCGATCGGTCAGCCAGCCGCCGGCGAGATCAGCGACTCCCGCGAGGATGAACGGCAGCGCCGCAAACACGCCGCCGCTGAAGACCGAAAACCCGAGCACGCTGATCAAGTAGGTCGGCAGCCATGTGAAGTAGAAGTAGAGCCCGTAGCCGAATGCGAAGTACATCGCGCAGATCGCGTAGAGGTTGCGGCTGGCCAGCAGCAGACGCCACGGAGTCGAACGACGCGCGAGTGTTTCAGGCGAACGCGCGTCCTGATGGATCCAGGCGAGCTCCTCGGCGTTCACGTCCACCCGATCGCCCGGCCGATCGCGAAACCACGCGTACCACACGGCGGCCCACACGATACCCAGGCTTCCGAACGCGACGAAGCTCGTGCGCCATCCCCACTGCAGGACGATCAGCAGCGCGATCGGAGCTGACAGCATGCCGCCGACCCGCGACCCGAGAAACATGACCCCGTTCGCACGGCCGCGCTCGCGCCGCGGAAACCACTGCGAAAAGGTCCGCGCGATGTTCGGAAACGCGCCGGCTTCGCCGGCACCGAACAGAAACCGGATCGCCACCAGCGACGCGTAGCCACGGGCGGCCGCCGTGAGCATCGTGAACAGTGACCACCACAGCACGATCCGCGTCAGCACGCGCCGCGGGCCGAGCACGTCGCCGAGCCAGCCCGACGGAATCTCGAACAGCGAGTACGACAGCGTGAACGCGCTGAACACCACGCTCATCTGCAGGACCGTCAGCTGCAGATCGCGCATGATGTACGGCGCGGCCGCCGAGATGCAGATGCGATCGAGGTAGGTGACGACGGCGAGGAAGAACGCAAAGGCGAGCACGCGTCCGCGGACGCGGGTCGGTGCCATCCCTGGAGTGTAGGACCGATGGGCCCGTGGGCTGAGCAGGGAAAGGCGCGCGCGCCTGCTTCAGCCGTAGCGCGGCCGTCGGATCGACCCGGATCGCGCGCGCGCGATGGGCACGGCTTGCGCCAGCGCGGCGACGGCTACCAGCAGCGCTGGCACGACCACGAACCTCGCGGGATCGGTGGCGCTGACCCTATAGAGCGAGCCCGCCAGCAATCGCGTCGCGGCCCCCGCGGGCCGCGAACGAGCGCTTTCCGGTCGGGCGTCACGGCATCCCTCCTCATTCACCGCGCATCACGGTCAACGGGTCGAGCGCCGAGGCGCGGCGCGCGGGCACGTACGCTGCGGCGGCGCCGGTCGCAGTGACAATCAGCGCGACCACCGAGACTGTCGCCGCGTCGAAGGGCTTCACGTCGAACAGCAGCGTGACGAGCATCCGGCTGGTCGCCGCGGAGAGCGCCAGCCCGATCCCGACGCCGGCCATCGTCAGCGCGAGCGCCCGGCCGACGACCATCGCGCGAATGCGGCGGCGGCTCGCGCCGAGCGCCATGCGGACGCCGATGTCGCGCGTGCGCTCGGCCACCCAGCAGCCAATCGTGCCGTAGACACCGACCGCGCAGAGCGCGAGCGCCAGCGCGGCGAAGAGATCGATCAGCCCGGTGCTGAACCGGCGAGCCGCCACCGACTTCGCAACGACGGTATCGAGCGGCACGACCTGATAGATCGGCTGCTGCGGATCGATCGTGACCAGCGCCTGCCGGACCACGCGCGCGTAGGCCTCGGGTTCGCCATGCGTGCGGACGACGAAGCTCGTCCAGCGCAACCACGGAAACGCGCGCTGCGTGAACGGCGCATAGACCGCCGGGCGATCGGGTTTGTCGAGGCCGAGCGTCTTGATGTCCGAGACGACGCCGACGACGGTGTGCGGCG
The DNA here is from genome assembly GCA_035315685.1 of Vicinamibacterales bacterium. Lineage (GTDB taxonomy): Bacteria > Acidobacteriota > Vicinamibacteria > Vicinamibacterales > CAVVIG01 > QHWK01. The sequence goes on from DATFXR010000418.1 coordinate 22,329, forward strand.
CGGTGTCGAACTGCGGATAGCCGGTCGACCAATGAATCGCCTGGCCGACGGGATTCTCGTCCGGCCAGAAGGTGCGCGCCATCGCCTCGTTCACCAGGACCACCCTCGCCGTCGTCTCGCGGTCGTCATCTGTCAGCGTTCGGCCGCGCACGAGCGCGATGCGCATCGTGTCGAAGTAGGTCGCGCTCACCGCCCGGTAGTCGGCTATCCGGCGCTGCCCGGGCGCGACCGGCCTGCCGGCGATCGTGAATGCCTGACCGGACGACGGATCGCCGAGCGGCAGCGATGAGATCGCGGCAGCCGCCTCGACACCCGGCACTCGACCGAGGCGATCGAGCGCCGCGCGGATGAACTGCTTCCCCTCCGACACCGATCGATAGCGCGGCGGCGAGAGGAAGACTTTCAAGGACAGCACGCGCGACCGATCGAATCCCGGATCGACGGCGCTGAGCCGCGCGAAGCTCTTGAGCAGCAGCCCGCCCGCGACGGCGAGCGTCATCGCGAGCGCGATTTCGACGACCACCAGCAGCGCGCCGCCGCGGCCGTGCGCAGTCGCGATGCCGCCGACTGCCTCCTTCAGCGCCAGCGCGGACGACTCGCGCAGCGCGCGGACCGCCGGCGCAATCGCCGGCAGCGCTCCGGCCGCCAGCGATACCATCAGCGTGAACCCGAGCACCGGGATGTCGACCGCCGTTTCGTCGAGCCGCGGAACATCAGAGGGTCCGTAGGCGACCACGAGACGTACCGCGGCGAAGGCGATCGCAACACCCAGCGCGCCGCCGGCGGCGGCGAGCAGCAGATTTTCGGTGAGCCACTGCGAGACCAGGCGCGCGCGGCTCGCGCCGAGCGCAAGGCGAATCGCCGTCTCGCGGCGGCGCGACGTTGCACGCGCGACCAGCATGCTCGCGACGTTCGCGCAGGCGATGAGCAGCACCAGCCCGACGGCGCCGCTGAGCGCCGCGAGGGCCGGGCGGCTCTCAGCGATCCCGACGCCCTGTACACCGGCGAGTGTCACACGCCAGCCGGTGTTCGTGGCCGGATACGCTGCAGCGAGCTGAGCGGTCGTCGCATCGAGCTCGGCCTGTGCCGTCACCAGCGCGACGCCGGGCCTCAGTCGGCCGACGGCCGCCATGAACCGGCTCTCGCGCGGCATGCCGTTCATGTTGTCCTTGATCGCCGCCCACAGTTCGGTATCGTCGGCTGGAAAGCGGAATCGCGGCGGCATCACGCCGACCACCACGTGCGGGCGGCCCTCCATCATCACGGCCCGTCCGACAATGGCGGGATCGCCGCTGAAGAGGCGCTGCCAGACGCGGTAGCCGAGCACGACCACCTCGTCGCCCGGCCGGTCGTCGTCCGGCGTGAGGACACGTCCAAGCAGCGGCGGCGTGCCGAGCGTCTGGAACAGCGAGCCGGTGACGCGTCCGCCGAACACGCGCTCGGGCAGGTCGAGCCCGGTGATGTTGAAGGTCCATCCGGAAAGCAGCCCGAGGCTCTCGAACGAGGTCAGTCGATTGCGCCAGTCCTGGTAGTCGGGGATGGAGCTGCTGGTGATCGAGCCGGGCGCCTCGGAGCGCGAGTTCAGAAACGCGACGAGCCGTGCCGGGTCGCGATAGGGTGGCGGGCGCAGGATCACCGCGCGGACGACGCTGAAGATCGCGGCGTTGGCGCCGATGCCGAGCGCGAGGGTCACCAGGGCAACCGCGCTGAAGCCGGGGGCGCGGACGAGCAGCCGCACCGCATACCTGACATCGCGTCCGAACGTCGCAGCGCGCGATGGCCCGCGGTCGGCCGGCTGCAGCGCCGCGGCGCGCGGGCGATCGGCGCGCGCGAGCTCGAGCGCCACGCGCGACCGACCTTCGAGCGGCGCCAGCGCCGCGGCAATCGCCTCGCGTTCCGGCAGGCCGCCGGCGACGCGTTCGGCGTAGTCGTCGGCCGCATGCTGCGCGAGCTCGTCGACGATGTCCGCGGCGCGTGCCGGATCCACGGCGAGTGGGCCGAGGCGCTCGCGCACCAGCGCGTGAAAGTCAGGCATGGCGGAACTTTGCGACGCGGTTGAGCGCGGTGAAGAAGGCCTTCCAGCTGCGGCGCTGCGCGTCCAGCGTCTTGCGGCCGTCGGCGGTGAGGCGGTAGAAGCGGCGGCGGCGGGCGCCGGCCCGCTCGACCCAGCGGCCGTGGATCAGGCCGCGCCGTTCGAGGCGGTAGAGCGTGGGGTACAGCGACGCGACGTGCAGCGTCAGCGCTCCGTCGGAGCGGCGATCGATCAGCTTCGCCAGCTCGTAGCCATGGCGGTCGCGCTCCTCGAGCAAGGCGAGGATGATCGTTTCGGCGCTGCCCTTACGCAGTTCGCGGTCGGATGACATGTGTGGGCAGCATATGTATGACTGCCACATATGTCAACGGCGGGAGTGTGGGACCGATCGGCCCGTGGGCTGGGTGGGGAGGGACCGATCCGACCCAGCCTCTGGGCCGATCGGTCCCACACACCCGGGCGCGCAGCGCGCTCAGGCGCTTGGTTGTCGTGTTGTGAGGTACGAATGGAGCGCGACGGCGACGTTGTGCCGCGTGTCGCGCGCGCCGAACAGCAGCGTCACCTTGCCCTGGCGCACGGCGCCGGCCAGCGCCTTCACCGACGGCGAGCGCCGGCCGAGCGCGTCGAGCTCCTCGGCGTAGCGTTGCAGGAATTCCGTCCATCGCGCGGGATCGCGGTTGAACCACTGTCGCAGCGAACGGCTCGGGCCGATGTCTTTCAGCCACAAGTCGACCGCCGCGGTGGTTTTCGAGAGGCCGCGCGGCCACAGCCCGTCGACGAGCACGCGCACGCCGTCGCTGTCCGACGCCGGTTCGTAGACGCGCTTCACTTGAATCGCAATCGTCATCATCGTGAGGACGATACCCGGTCGGACGTGAAGAAAAAAGCTGATCTGTTTTCTTTTTTTCTACGGCTGTGACGGCGACGCGCGCTTGAGGTGACGCTCGAAAAACTCTCCGGTCGCCGCGGTCACAAGTTTCCAACTCCGAAACAGAAGAAAGTCGTGAATGTCGTCGGGGATGACCAGCTCCTCGACGCCGACGTGGTTGTCGATGAGCCGGCGTTCGAGATCGACCGTCTGGTGAAACTGCACGTTGCGATCGTCGTCGCCGTGAATCAGCAGCACCGGCGAGCGCCACGTTGGCACGGCCGAGATGGGCGAAGATTCATAGGCGACCTTCAACGCCTGACGGTACTCGGCCTCGCTGATGCCGTCGCCGGCAATGGCGCGCGCGAGCGCCTCGCCGTTCACCGCGGGGACGCGATCGTGCACGCCGTGGATGTCCACGCCGGCAGCGAAGATATCGGAGTTGCGGCCGAGTGCGAGCGCCGCGAGGTAGCCGCCGTACGATCCACCCCAGATCCCGATGCGCTTCGCATCGACGTCCGGCCGCGCTTGCAGATAGCGGCCCGCCGCGGCGACGTCGAGGTACTCCGAGGCACCGCGCTGGCCGGCGCGCTCGGGGTTGTGGAACGCGAAACCGTAGCCGATCCCGAGGCGGTAGTTGACCGATACCACGATGAAGCCGCGGCTCGCGAGGTACTGATTCACGGCGTAGTCGTTGGCGTAATAGTCCATGTAGTGGAAGCCGAGCAGCATCTGACGCGGCGGTCCGCCGTGAACGTAGACGAGCGCCGGCCTGCGCGCCTCGCCGCCAGCCGTCTTGAACAGCTGTCCGTGAATCTCCAAGCCATCGCTCGATGTGAAGGTGACCGGCTCGGGTGTGACCAGCCGGGTCGACGGAAACGTTCCCGGAATGCGGTTGGCGGCAATGGGTTTCGGCTCACCGCCATTGATCGGCATCACGGCGGGAAGCGGCGGGCGCTGCGCCGTTGAGCCGAGAAACGCCACCGTCTGCCCGTCACCCGTCACCACGGGATTCCACTCGATGCCCGAGCCGCGCGTGAGCGCCACCGCCGGCGTCGATCCGTCAACCGGCACCTTGAACAGATGCCGGCGATCGAGATCGTGCGTGTCGCCGCCTGCGTTGGCGCTGTAGATCGCGAACTTGCCGTCGGGCGTCAGCGACACGTGCTCCACCATGAACGAACCGGGCGTGAGCCGCGTCGGCTTGCCGCCTTCGCCGGGATGGTGAATCGCATACAGGTGCGGCCAGCCATCCTGATACGAGAGAAAGACCAGGCGATCGTCGTCGGCCCAATGGAGATGCGCGCCGCCTTCGGTTCGCGGCAGCGAGTCCACGAGGGCGCTGCCGCTCTGCCACGATTCGAATCCGCGGTCAGTGCCCTTCTCTGCCGGCTTCGCGTCGGCGACGACGATCGACCACGGTTGTGGTTGCAGGAGGAGCGGCGACCGCGGCACACCGCCGCGGCCGGGCTGCCGCACGAACGCGATCTCGCGCCCTTCGAACGACCACCTCGGCGACGAGTCGCGCGACGTTGAGACCGCGAGATACCGGATCGGCGTCACCGCGTCAGTGAAGATGCCGATGAAGCTGTGGTCGTCGCGATTCGAGACGAACGCCAGCGAGCGCCCGTCGGGCGACCATGTCGGCGACTCGCTCGTGCCATGCGCGACGAACGGCTCGGCCGGCTTCGAACCGTCGAGCGGCGCAATCCAGATGCGGCGATCGTGCACGAAGGCGACGCGATCGCCGGTCGGCGCGATGGCCGGTTCGTCGCCGTCGCCGAGCAGCGTCGGCGATGCGTCGCCGACCGTCGCAATCGCGAACACCTGCATGCGGGCGGCGACCGGTGCGCTCGTGGGGTTCGGCTGCACGTTGCCGTCCGCGGCCCAGTTGGCGCCGTGGTCGCCACCGCGCACGTACACGATCGTGCGGCCGTCACGCGAGAACGACAGGTTCGTCAGCTCCTGTCCGTCGTCGACCGTATACGGCGTGATGCGCCTGGGCTGGAATGCCGGGCCGTCAGCCACGAAGACATTTCGCGCGCCGCGCTCGTTGAACGTCCACGCGATGCGCGCGCCGGTCGGTGACGCGACCAGGTTGTCGGGAAACGGAAAGTTGAGGACCTGATCGAGAGTGAACGCCGGTGGCGCGACCGGCTGCGCCTGCGAGACGGCGTGCAGGAGCGTGCATGCGGCCGCCACAACAGTAAGGAGCCGCCTCTTCATCGGCGGATTATAATCGTGAGTCTTGCTTTCCTCGCTTCTCGCGGACATCCGGTTTGCAATCCGCTGGCTCCGCAAGAGCCCGGGCTTTGCCGTGGTCGCGGTCGCCTCGCTGGCCATCGGCATCGGCTTCAACACTGCGCTGTTCAGCATCGTCGATGCGCTGTTGTTCAGGCCGCTGCCCGTTCACGCGCCCGATCGACTGGTCGACGTCTTCACGAGCGATTCGAGCGGGACCAACGACTTCAGCACGTCGTCCTATCCCGACTTCCTGGACCTGCAGTCGCACAACGACGTGTTCGACGGCCTCGTCGGCTACAGCCCGATGATGGCGGCGCTCAATCTCGACAGCCGTTCGCGCCTGGCGATGGGCGAGATCGTCACCGGCAACTACTTTCAGGTGTTCGGTGTTCGTGCCGCGATCGGCCGGACGATTCTCCCGCAAGATGATGTGCCGGGCGCGCCTCGCGTGGTGATGGTGTCGCATCGCTACTGGGCGCGCGAGCTCGGATCCTCGCCGGACGTGGTTGGGCGGAGCATCCGCATTCGAGGGTCCACGTATCAGATCGTCGGCGTGGCGGCGCCGGTGTTCAACGGCATGGTGCCGGTCCTGGCGCCCGAGCTCTGGCTTCCGGTCGCCTCCTCGCTCGACGTCGAGCCGGTCGGGATGCACGACACGCTGCCGTCGCCGACCGGAACGACGCGGCTCGAGCGCCGCGCCGATCGCTGGCTCTTCATGCGCGGCCGGCTGAGGCAGGGCACGACGATCGAGCAGGCGCGCGCGAATCTCGCGCTGCTCAT
>DATFXR010000419.1:0-4481 GCA_035315685.1 Vicinamibacterales bacterium
ACCTGGGCCAGCAGCGGAAACAGCGTCATGTCGACAGCCACCGTTGCGCCGCCGGACGCCGCCGAGATGCGCACGTTCGTCGTCGCGGTCACCGCGCTCGTGCCGACTGCAAAAGACGCGCTCGTCTGGCCAGCCGGCACCGTGACGCTTGCTGGCACGGTCGCAGGAACGGTCCCCGTCCCGCCGTTGGAGAACGCCTTCGACAGCGTAACGACGACGCCGCCGGAAGGCGCAGCGCCCGTCAACGTCACAGTGCCAGTTGTAGACGCTCCGCCGACGAGGTCGACCGGGTTGACGGACAACGCGCTGGGCGTGTTCGTCGCGCCGCCCGGCGTGATCAACAGCAGCGCGCTCTGACCCGGATTGCCCGCCAGGTCGGCGAAGATGTTCATGTTGAACTGCGACGTCACCGGCGAAGTCGTGATCGTGAACGAGGCGCTGGTCGCGCCGGCCGGCACCGTCACGCTGGCCGGCATTTGTGCCACGGTCGTCGGCGCCGGCGTGGACAGCGCGATCACGGTCGCGCCGGTCTGCGGCGCGCTCAGCGTCACAGTACCGGTGGCGGAATTACCGCCGACAACGCTCGTCGGACTGACCGACACGCCGGAGAGAACGGGCGGCGGCGGGTTGGCCTTGACCGTCAGCACATGGCTGAAGCTGTACCGTCCGTCGCTCATCGTGAGCGTGACGTCGGTGTCGGCCGTCGTCGTTCGCGTCTGGATGATGGCCTGGAAGCCCAGCAGGTTCTGACTCGCTGGCGCGGTGAAGGTCTGCGTCGGCACGATGGCCGGGTGGCTGCTCGTCAGCGTGATCGTCGGTCCGCCGGCGCGCGAGAGCCCGCTGAGATCGATCCCACCAATCGTCGTGTTGCCGCCGGTGACGGGGTTGGAGCCGGTGATCTGGAAATCCCCGAGCGTCGGAATTGCCACCGCGGGCGGCGGGTCGGGCGGCAGCATCACCAGCCAGGCATGTCCGGCCCGCCCGTTGGTGATCAGAAACGGCGGGATCGACGCATTGAACCAGTATCCGACGACGTCTGAAAATTCGATCTTCGGCACCGACGACGTTCCCACATCGAAGGGCACGCTGGTCGCGTCGATCGGAAAGCTGATGCCGCCGGCGTGGGGGAAGAACGACGAGTCGAAGTTCGTGTCGATGACTCCAGGAACACCCTGCTCGAGATCCTGCGCGTGTCCCGCAGGCGCCTCGAGCACAATCGTGGCCGGGACGCGGTCGCCGCTGACGATGACGTTGCGACTGATCGAGACCGAGTTCGGGCCGCTGGCGGCGCAGAAGTCGTTGAACGTCGTCCCGGTCGGCGGCACGCGCTTGCAGCCGAGGCTGCATTCCTGCTGGAACGTACAGGTCCCGAAGCCAGTACCCTGCGCGGGGGAACAGCGGTAGAGAATTCCTTCCTGGCCGTTGATCGGCGCGATGCCGCCGCACATCAACCCATCCCACTGGAAGCGCGCGCCTGCCTGAGAGCCGCTCGAAAAGTCTGCGGGCCGCGGTTGGGCAGTGACGCTGATCGTGGCGCTGCGGGTGGTGCCGTTTGCTGCCGCGCTGATCGTGACCGTGAAGCCGATCCCGCTGTACGCACGATATCCGGCGTTGGTGCCCACGGTGAAGGTCGCCGTCGATTGACCGGCGGGCACCGTGACGCTCGGCAGCGTCGCCGCCAGTTCGATCAACGAGCTGGTGAGGGTGACGCCGGTCCCACCGGCCGCGGCGGCAGCGCTGAGAGTCACCGTGCACGTGGCCGAGCCACCACTGCCGCCGGCGATCACCGACGGACTGCACGTCACCGATGTTGGGGTTTGTGCGGAGGCGCTCGACGGGAGCAGCGCGAGCGCGACCAAAGCGATGCCGAACGCACACCACGACCGTTCCAATGCGCTTCTGAACACGAGACGCCTCCTGAGCACCGTGAGGTTGGGGGACCTCAGGGAGAACTGGCGCCGGGCGCCGGTGCAAACCTGCGGCCTTCGAGAACAGACGGGAATTTGGCGGTAACTAAAGGCGTTCTTGGTGCCGAATAGTCAGGAGCGCGTGGAGAAGATCGTGTAGGACTCCCGTGCTGGTGTACTTATTACGTTCGTTCGATGATGCCCGACGATGCGCGCGCTCGTTGTCTTCGCGCAACACCGCATGCGTCTCCGTCTATCGTTCGATGTATCAACTCGACCAGTCGCGCGCGAACGTGATCACGGCTGAGAAGTACGCGGCAGCGCGAATGCCGTCAGCGTGCTGCCTGCCGGCACGAGCAGATACTGGCGCCCATCGAGCAAGTAGGTCGTGCCCGCGGTCGACCGCATCGACGAGCCGAGCTGGTAGTGCCACAGGTTCTTCCCGCTGCGCGACTCGAACGCCATGATGTTGCCGTCGCCGTCACCCGCGAACACCAGTCCCGACGCGGTCGTCAGCACGCCGGAGGACGACACGGACGGATAGCGGAATTCCCACTTGACCGTTGCCGTCGTCGGATCGATCGCGCGGAGCGCGCCGAAGTTCTTCTGATCGCGCGGGCGCGTCGTGCCGCCGGATTCGTACTGTTCGCCCGGCCGGAACTTCTGATCGAATGCGAAGAAGGTGGCGCAGGTCTCACGCGCGGTGACGAAGAAGAGATGTAGCGTTGGATCGTACGACGGCGACATGAAGTTCGTGCCGCCGCCGAGGTCTGGACAGGTCTTCGTGCCGTCTTCGTCCGGCAGATGCCCGGGCAGCAGCATCGGGCGTCCATCCGGTCCGATCTCCTTCGCCCACGTCGTCTCGACGAACGGCTTCGCGACGATCACTTTGCCGGTCGTGCGGTCGAGCGTATAGAAGAAGCCGTTGCGGTTCGCGAACATGATCACCTTGCGGGTCTGGCCGTTGATCGGCAGATCGGCAAGGACCGGCACCTGCGTCGAGTCCCAGTCGTGAACGTCGTGCGGGGTGAACTGGTAATGCCATCCGAGGCGGCCGGTATCGACGTCGAGCGCGACGACTGACGCCGTATAGAGATTGTCGCCTTCGCGTACGTTGCTGTAATAGTCAGGCCCGGGATTGCCGGTGCCGAAGAACAGCAGGTTCTGCTGTGGATCGTAGGTCCCGGTCACCCAGATCGATCCGCCGCCGCGCTGGTACGCGTCCGAGTTGGGCGGCCACGAACGCCCGCCGATCGGATCGTCGGGCGACGCGACGGTGTAGAACCGCCACGCGCGCTTGCCGGTCTGCGAGTCGTAGGCGTCGATGAACCCGCGGATGCCGAACTCGGCGCCGGCGATGCCGATGATCACCTTGTCCTTCACGATCAGCGGCGCGACCGTGGCCGAGTAGCCCACCTTGTAGTCGGCGAGCTCGACGTCCCAGAGCACGCCGCCGGTCTTCATGTCGAGCGCCAGCAGATGCGCGTCGATCGTGGTCATGAACAGGCGATCGCCGAGCACCCCGAAGCCGCGATTCGGCGCCCCGCAACAGAGGTGCATGTCCTCGGGCAGGGTGCGGCGATACCGCCAGATCGCGCGGCCCGAGCGGGCGTCGATTGCCCACGCGTTGTTGTTGAACCCCGTCGCGTAGATGACGCCGTCGATCACGATCGGTGTGGTCTGGAAGCTGCCCAGCGCGCCGGTCTGGAACGTCCACTGCGCCGAGAGCTGCGTGACGTTCTGCGGGGTCAGCTGCGTGAGCGGACTGTGCCGGTGGCCGTTGTAGTCGCCGCCATAGGTCAGCCACTTGCCCGGATCCTTCAGGCCGTCGCCGATATCCTGCGGCGTCACCTGCGGCGCGCCGGTTTGGGCGGCGAGCACCGCGGATCCGAACACGACGATCATCAGCAGAGCGCGCATGACTTCTCCTCAGCGAGTCGCCGTATCGGCGCCGCGCAACGACGTCAGGTAGCCGACCAGATCGTTCAGGTCGCCGTCGCTCAGGCGCTGCGCGCTGAACACCGGCATCAGCGATTCCTTCTCGTAGATGACTTCCTTCAGGTCGGCCTTCAGGTAGCCCTGAATCCGCTCGCGCAGATCCATCACCTGGATCGAGAAGACATCCTCGTTCTTCTTCACACCGCGGATCCGCTGGCCGTCCTTCATGACCACCGTCACCGTTTCAAACGTCGGCGCCATCCACTCCGACGGCGTGCGGATCTCGCGGACCAGCGCGGCGCGTGATCGCGCGACACCGATGCGCGTCAGATCGGGGCCGATGCGGCCGCCGTTCACGCCGACGCGGTGGCAGCTCCGGCACTGGGCGGCGAAGATCCGCGCGCCGTTGTCCAGATTGCCGGTCGCGGCCTCGGCAGGCGCGACGGCGCCGAGATTGCGCAAGTACGCGATCGTCAACAGCAGCTCGTCGTCCGACGCCTGGCTCGGCGGCATGTCGGTTCCCGGCACGCCTTTGCGAATCGTGTTGAACAGCCGTTCGTCGGTCATCTCGCCGCCGGCGAGGAGCGCGGTGAGATCGGGGCCGCGATATCCCTTCGCGTCGAGCCCGTGACAGTC
>DATFXR010000420.1:0-3153 GCA_035315685.1 Vicinamibacterales bacterium
CTCTTCCGCTCCTGCATTCGGATCGCCGGCGGCGCCGCGCACGCCAGCTGCAATCCCGCGCATGTCCACACAGCGGGTGTGGAGGCGCTCGAAGCGCGTTCGAGCGTCCGCCGGAAGCCCGGACAGCATCGTGACGATCGACACCGGCGGCGTCGCGGGCGCTCCCGATGCGCGGGCCTCAGCTCCGGCGGCGTGCAGCTTGGCGTCGATCGCGGCCCTGAATCGCGGGATCGAGATGAGGCCGGTGAGATACGTCAGTTCACCGGCAGCGACGAGCGGCAGCAGCACGGGTGCGAGCGGCGTCATCGCTGCGGCCGCGGTCCCGCCGAGGAGGAACAACAGGTTCCAGCGGAAGAGAAACGCCTCCTTCAGATAGTCGCGCATGCCTGCGCTGCGCGGCGGACCGGGCGACGGATTCTGGCGTGGCGGTGATATCCGCACGAATCAGTCACCCGCCCGCTGCGAGCTCGCGAGCGTGTCGACGAGATCGCGAATCTCTGCAACCACTTCGATGAAGCCGGGCTCGCGCTGCATCTCCTTCGGTGGCCGATCCGGCCCCGACAGCTCCATCTCGCGGAGGATCGTCCCAGGCGCCGACGAGAAGACGTAGACGCGATCGCCGAGATAGACCGCTTCTTCGATTGAGTGCGTGACGAAGAAGACAGTCGCCTGCGCTTCTTTCCACAGCTCGACCAGCAGCGCCTGCATGTGCAGCCGCGTCGTCGGATCGAGCGCGCCGAACGGCTCGTCCATCAGGATGATCCGCGGCGAAAGAATCAGCGTGCGGGCGATCGCCACCCGCTGCCGCATCCCGCCCGACAGCTCTCCCGGATACTTCTTCGCGTCCCGCTTCACGTCGAGGCCGACCTTCGCAATCCACTCGTGCGCCCGGTCGCGTCGTTCAGCCGTCGCCACGCCGCGGCACTCGAGGCCGAATGCGACGTTGTCCTCGACTGTCCGATTGTCGAACGACGTGTAGTCCTGGAACACCATGCTGCGATCGGGCCCCGGCGCCTGGACCGGCTGCTCGCCGACGAGAACGACGCCGTCGGTCGGAGGATAGTGTGGCCTGAGACCGGCGATCAGACGCAACACCGTCGATTTCCCGCAGCCGGACGGACCGAGGATGGCAACGAACTCGCCCTTGTTCGGCAGGTCCCTGACCGAGAACGTCACGTCCCGGATGATCGTGCGCTCGCCGAAGCGCTTGGTGACCCCCTTGAAGTCGACGACGTTGGGCGCGGTGGCGGGCGTGCCGCCGGCGGCGTCTGTCACTCAGTCCTCGACGACGCGGTAGGGAAACACGCCGCGCTGGAACCAGAACAGCAGGCGATCGATGCCGTAGGCGAGCAGCCCGATGATGATCAGGATGAGCACGATGTGCTCGGACAGGCCGCGGCGCTGGCTGGTCATCAGCAGATACCCGAGGCCATGCTGCGCGTTGATCAGCTCGGCGAGCATGATGTAGCCGAACGCCAGCCCGAACAGCTGCCGCAGGCTGTTGACGATGTCGGGCAGCGCGAGGCCGACCAGCACCTTGGTCACGATCTGCCACGACGATGCGCCGAGCGTCTGCGCCGTCTCGACGTAGCGATCCGGCACACCGGTGATCGCCGATACCACGTCCGAGTACACGAACGGGACGCAGGCGATGAAGATGAACATCACCTTCTGCGTCTCGTCGATGCCGAACCAGAGAATCGTGAGGGGAATCAACGCCGCCACCGGCAGGTTGCGGCCGAACAGCGCCAGCGGCGCGCCCGCCGCTTCGATGACGCGCCACGAGCCGGCGGCGATGCCGAGCGGCACGCCAATCACCGCCGCGAGACCGAAGCCGACCAGCACGCGCCTGAGCGTCGCCGCGATGCTCTCGAGCAGACCGCGATCGGTCCACAAGCTCGGGAAGCTTTTCACGACTTCCCCGGGGCTCGGCAGGATGATCGGCGAGATCCAGCGATCCTCCGAGCCGAGCCCGCTCGTCGCGAGCCACCACACCAGGATGATCACACCGACGGCGCCGGCGCCCACCAGCTGGCGCGTCATGCGCGGCGGCGCCAGCCGCAGCGTGAAGAGCGGACGCTTCGCGGGATCGGTCGGCATCTACTTCGGCGCCGAGGCGGCCTCGGCCGGGTAGACCTTCACCTCCACACGCCGGTTCTTGGCATTGTTGTCGGGATCGGCTGGATCGGCGGGCCGGTCCCACCCGATGCCCGTCGTCGAGAACTGATTCGGCTGCAGCGACGGGAACTTCTTCACGATCGCTTCCTTCACCGCGTTGGCGCGGTTCAGCGACAGTTCCTGCACCAGGCCCTTCGGGACCGTGCCGCGCATCGACCCGTCGGTGTGCCCTTCAATCACGACGCGCGCCGCGCCGAACTGCCCGGCGAGCTTGCCGACTTCCTCGACGACGAAGGTGACGTTCGGATCGTAGAGCTCCTCGACCTCCTTGCCATCGGCGTTTCGCGTCACCTTCTTGGTCAAGTCCCACGAGTTCGGGAAGAAATGGATCACGACGGTCTTGGTGAGGATCTCGTCTTTCTCGCCCTGCACCGATCCGGCGCTCGCCGGCGCGAAGTGGACGTCGTACTCGTTCTTCTGGCTGGCGTACTTCTGCTCCGAGCCGAGCTTCTGGATGACGGTGAAGTCCATCACCTGATCGAACGGGGTCTGCTCGGTGACGGCATTGATCTTCTTGTAGAGAAAATACGCGGTGGCCCACGTCCGCTCGAAGTTCGTCGGGCTGTTCTGGTTCAGGAAGAAGTCGCGGTTCTCGGCGTAGTTGGTGGAGTGCGCGTCGCCGAGCATCCCGAGCGCGTCGCCTTCGGGAATCGAGTAGCCGGCGGCCATCAGCTTCGCGACCTTCTGCTTCGCATCCTGCTGCTTGAGATCCTGCATCGCGTCGAAGATGCCGCGCGTGATCCCTTCCATGACGTCGGGGTTGTCCTTGGCGAAGTCGGCACGCGCGAACCAGACGTCGGCGATCAGCTTGTTCGCGGTCGACGTCGTCACCAGGATGCGGTTGCCCTTGACCTTCTCGAGGTTGTAGATGTCCGGCGCCCAGCTCACCGCGCCGCCGAGCCGCTTGTCGGCGTTGAACGCCGCCGCCGCCTGAAACGCGTCCTGCGTGAACTTGAAGTCGACTTCGGCCGGCTG
>DATFXR010000421.1:0-10462 GCA_035315685.1 Vicinamibacterales bacterium
GCTTTCGTCACGGCCGGAAACCGGGCAGGCCCCAAATTTTTGCGCGTGAAAAACTCACCGCGGCAGAATCCGCTACCCCCCGTGGGTCGACCACAAGCGGTTTCGCTTCACAGCGCTGCACCTTCAGTTACGGGGACCGCCGTGTCCCTAAGCGCGTCGAAGATGCGTCGCATCTGAGCGCATCCGTCCATCATCATGGCCTCGGCCTCATCGAACGCTTCCCGATCAGTAAGTGCGGCATCTGCCGCAGTCGCCGCCGCGAGCACCGATAATTCCCACTGTGTGAGGGGTTCTGTTTGACTGCCTGCGGCATATGCCGCATCTCGACGCACGGTCTTTTCGGAGACGCCGAGCACCCGCGCAATCTCCCGCTGCGAACGGCCCTCTGCTTTGAGCTGCGCGGTGATGTCGAGGCGTTCGGTGACTGAGTACTGGATGTAGCCCCTGAGATACTTCTTCACCCATTCTTCAGTGGTCAGGCCCAGAGCCTTCGGGACGCCCATCCGTGTCGCCAGGGCGATCTGTCGCCAGCCGCCGGCGACCACCAAGGCGGCGCTCTGCGTAAATTCTTCTGCGTCCTGTGGCGAGATTTTGCTCCTCATACAGCTGTCCTCCTCGCAAACGATGAATCCTGCGTCGCCGTCTTGGCCGCAACGGTGACCGTCACGAACGGCGGTTGCCCGACTGGCGCGTAACCCTTCATGGCGGTGAGCTCGACGACCTGGCAGTCGTCGTGAAACAAAACCCCCGTCAGGCTGTCGCTCACGGCACGAACCAACTTATCGAGATCCGGTCGCTTGCAATGCGTGGTGATCCGCTTCGGCAGCGACGCCGGCCGCGGCAGCGCGAACGTGATCGTCAACGTCACCGCGTCGAGGATCAACTGACGCTCGGCGGCCGGCTGCTCGAGCAGCGCCAGGTGGGCGGCCTCGGCGACGAGCTGCCGCCAGGACTTCAGCCGCGCGTTATCGCTGGTGAGGACGGGACGTTTCCAGCCCTTCGGCGTGAACGCCTTCGTCGAGCCTTGCGGCACCGGCGTGCCGTAGACGGTGAAGGTCATTTACGTCCCGTTCGCAATGACGCGAGAAACTCCTTCGGGTCTGGCGCGTCGCAGTGATGCGTGGCATCGATCGATGGTTGTCCGCACCACGCGCAAGTAGTACCAGTCGGTTTAGCAGCGGCACTGCCCACGTCGTCGGCTGGCTCCTTCGTCGACTGCGTGGCGGTCGCGATCTCGATCGCCCGTTCAATCGCGTTGGGATTGCACTCGGGCCGACACAATCCAAACGGCGTCGGAGTCCGATAGAACTCATCCCAACTCTTGAACGGGTGGCCCTTACGATCGGAGAGTTGACGCCACCCCTCATGCTTTTGAAACGCGCTGCACGCCGACATCAGCGCCTCGCCTGCAGACTGGCATTCTTTGAAGATGTTCAGCAGCCGCAGATGCATCGCGATGGCCCACGGCCTCGAGCTCGGCTCCGCGTGGAGATCGCCGGGATCGCCGAGCGTGCTATGTCGGACTCGCATCTCAGATGAAGTCGATGCTGTTGGCGCTGATGAAGTCGCCAGCGGAACCAGGGGCTTCGCGTCTCCAGATGGCGGTGTCTTTGAAACGCCGATCGGCTTGCGCGGCGCCGGCGTCTTGCCGCTCAATTTCGCGCGCGCATTCTGGACGGTGCGCTTACTGATGCCGTGTTTCTTCCCTTCCTCGACGGCAGCAGTGAGCACGGGATCTTTCGTCGAGCCGCCTTTCTTGCCGGTCGTCGTGTTGAACGACCGCGCAGACGTTGCACGGTCGATCTTGCCGGCCTCGATCGTCTGAACAATCTTCTCGGCCTGCTGTTCCTTCGTGAGATGGCGGCGATGGATGTTTTTCGAGATGACGTACGCCGCGGGATCGACGTCGTGCTCGAGGAGCTCCATGTGGGAGACCGTCAGGGATCTCCCGAGTCGTTCGAGTGCGGCGAGACGATTTCGCCCATCGAGCAACACGTAATCCCGAGCCAGGCTCTCGATGGCGAGGGTACCCACGATCTTCTTTGGATTTTTCCCGTGGTTCCAGAAGACGATCTTGTCGCGCAGGCCGTTCTTCTTGATGTCCTCTGCGAGCGCGTCGAGCTCGGCGTCGCTGATCATCGGGAAGACATCGGCGCAGGGATGGACTTGATACTTTGCGCGCCACGACTGCGGCGGTGAGGGTGTAACATTCGGCGTCGTCATAGGGTGTTCCTCCGGTTGGGCCCGGCGTGCGACCGCCGGGCTTTTCTATTCGGCTAGTTCCGTTGTGTCGGGTCGATCCGTTGTGTCGGGGCTACTCGCGTCCGAGCACGCCTGACGAATACGCTCGCGTGCAATCCACACCGCCCGTTCGTCCACGTCACCGGTGATCCACCGGCGGCGCGTATGCGCGGCCGCCACGGCGGTCGTGCCGCCTCCGCAAAAGGGATCGACGACCAACTCACCAGGGCGCGTGAGCGCTTCGATGTAATAGGTCGCCGGCGCAATGCCCTGTTGCCACGGGTGAAACCGCTTCTCGCGGTCGGGCGATACGACCCGATCGGCCACCCATCGCATGTCATCGCGGCATCGAAACCGTCCTTTGACAAACCACAGCAATGGCTTCCACTCGACGACGATGCCGTATTCGCGCATCCGCGCTTTCGGACTGGGCGAGTCGTAGGTGATGGCGAGGGGCCAGAAAAACGTGAGGCCGGCCGCTTGGAGCATCGCGACGATTTCCGGCAACCGGTGATGCGCGATGTACGTGATCAGACTGCCGCCGTCCTTCAGCACGCGCGCGGCGATGGTCCCGAGATCGACATACAGGTCGAGGGTGGTGTCGTGATACGGCGGGTCGGTAAAGACGAGATCGACGCTGTCGGGCTCGAGGTGCGATGCGGCGAGCGCCTGACAGTCCAGATGGAACACGCCGAGCGTGTCATCCGCCGTCGCCTGGCGCGCCACATCGGCGGCCGCGATCCAGGCCGCCTGCCGATCCTCCTCGCGCTGCTGGCGACTGCGCTCGAGATACAGCGCCGTGCTGGTGAGTTCCCTTTGCGCGTCGTTACAGTCGGCCTCCCGTTGTCGGATCTCGGCTTCGGGAATCGTCGCCAGCAGCTGCCAGCGATGCGCGGTCATCCCGTCCAGATCACTTCGTAACAGCGTGTTATGAAGTTCCGACCGACCATCGCGCTTGCCGCGTTCGCGGTCGATCCGCGCGAGCAATTCCCCGGCGCGTCGTTCGGCGAGGAGTTTGATCGTGGCCGCCCGGTTCTGCACGGCGAGGCCTTTCCGTGCGCTCTTGGCGTAGACGCGGACGGCTTCCGCCTGGTCACGAATCGCCTTCGCCTCATCGACCGTCTCGACGGCCGCCAGGCGACGCTCGACCTCGGTGAGGACCGCCAGCTTCTGATCGGCCGAGTGGACGAGCGCACCGTCGGCGTTCATAGGGATCCTTTCGGGGTGGCCGGCATCACCGCCGGGCCTTGTGTGTTTCTGCGTCACTGCGGCCCGCCGTAGGCGTCGGGGTTGTATTCCAGCAACGCCAGCAGGTGGGGCTTCCACGTCCGGATCGCGTCGCGGTCGGCGTCGGTGAGCAGCTCCTTCGGCCCGATGACGACCATGTCGCCGTCCGCCCGCATGTGAAGGCCGCGGCTTTCGAGCTCGAGCGCCAGGCGGATGACCGGCAGCGGTAAGGCGAGGCCGCCGCGCAGCACGACGAAATCAGAGCTGCTCATCGCGGCCGTTCCCGGATTTCGGCGTCGATTTCGCCCCGGTTTTATTGGTGGCGACCTTGCCAGAAATGTCTGTGTATGTGGTTTTGTGAATAGAAGAGGGGGTGTCTACGTGTTCCGACATTTCTGGCAAGGTCTGGTCGAGCCACTTTTGCGCCTGGTCGGTCAGCGTCCAGTTATCCGCCTTGCCCTCCCCGCCGGTGATCCGCCGGACCACCCGATGCGCCGTCAAGTCCTCGAGGGCGCGCCGCGTCGTGCGGCTGGGATGCTCGACCACCTCGGCGACGTCCGTTGTGGACGCCGAGATCGGGAGGCCGTCGAGACGGCGCGTGTTCAGGTGATCGAGGACTTCACGCCGCAGCTTCGGGATCGAGTCCATGCCGACGCGGCGCACCAAGGTCCAGGCAGCCGACCGGTCGAGGCCGAGTAAGCCGGCGGCCCGCCAGAACTGCGCGAACATCTTCACGATCCGCGTCGGCGCTTCCGCGTCGAGCACCAGGCGGATGTCGCCTTGGTAGTCGCGATCGACCGGCGAGCGCGCCAGGGCGACGAACCGTCCGAGCGCCGTCAGTCGTGCCAGGACACGTTGATCGCTCAAGTCGTGCGCGACGCCAGGCGGCTGTCTGAGGAGCCCGCGCACGGCATCCCGGAGCTCGTCGCGCATCGGCTGTTCGCGGCCGACGTGCTTCAACGCCGTCTCCGCCAGCTTGTCGTCGGCCCGCAGCCGCACGAGCACGAAGCGCGTGCCCATCGTCGACATGACGGCGTGCGCGCTGTCGATCGCCGTCGTGCAGCCGGCAATCAAGCCGAGATGCCCCGTCCAGGTCAGCGTCGACCCGCCATCCGCGCCGATGCTGCGATCCCAGCGTCCGTCGTAGATCTCCCGGAGCGCCGCGAGCAGCTCGGCACGCGCGTCGCGGTGCATATCGAGAATGCTGGTGAAGTCTTTCAGGAGCAGAATGCCGCCGCCCTTGGGCAGCGTGCGCAGGATGCCGCCGGTGGCACTCTTCGCGCGGTCCTTCCGTGCGGTACCGGACAGCAGCGCCGCGGGTCCGGAGATCGACGACTCGAGCACGACATCGTCGAGCGCCGCGAGCGGCGTCAGCCGTTCACTCTTCCCGACACCGGACCCGCCGACGAGCATCAGCCAGACGGGATCGCCGTCCAGCTTCCGATTCGCGAGATAGGCGGCCAAGACCGCGCGGGTCGGGATCAGGTCGTCGTCGCGGATCCAGCGGTGAAACACTTCCTCGACGGCCGCGAGCGATCGCGCGGGGGAGGCGCCGGCGAGCGCGTCGACGAAACTCACGCGGCCCCCGCGCGGAGCAGCAGATCCTCGCGCAGCGCGCGCAGTTGATCGCGGAGCTGATCACGCTCGGCGGTAACGCGTTGTAGTTGCTTGTGGGTCGTGTCGAGCGCCTCGAGCGTCGCGGTGGCAATGAGCCGATACGTGTCGACGTCCGCATCGAGGCTGTGCGCCAGAGCGACGACGTTCTCGAGGGAGTCGGAAAGATCGATCAGCGCGAGATCGCGATCATCTCCCGCGGCGGTGTGCGGAGTTAACTCCGCAGCGACGTCAGGACCGGGTAGGCCGCGAGCCGCCAAGAATGCGATGGCGTCGGCGACGTGCGGTCCGACGGTGGCCGTCGTTGCGTGGCGGATCATGGCCGTGGGATCTGGCGCCCGCGCGCCGGCCGCAGTTGACGCGTGGCCTTCCACTCATCGACTTCATCGTCGAAATAGCCGACGGAATTGGGGCCGAGTCGGACGCCGCGCGGGAAGGTTCCATCGGCTTCCCAGCGTTGAATCGTGCGTGGGCTTACCTGAATATCCGCGGCAACCTGTTTCCGACGCGACACCGTTCGACGTCCGCGCGTTTCTGGTGTTGTGGTTGTCTGTCTAGGCATTGCGCTAGACAGATAACAGGTGCCAACGCGGCGATGTGCTGCTGTTAGTGGGAGTCCGCTAAAAGAAGCAGGAGGCGGCCGGTCCGAGGCCGTAGCGGCGCCAGGTGCGAGACGAGGTGAATCCCGTCGAGGATGCGCTCGACGCGTGTGATGCCTCTATGGACCGACGTCTGGTGGCTGCGCGAGTGTCGCCGATGGGTCGACGCCCACGCGCGCGCGAGCTCGGCCTCCTCGACGCGTGGGTTCTGGATCCTGCCCGCGCAGAACCATTCGACGTCGCGCGCATAGTCGGCCTCATCGTTCCGTGGGGCGCGATAGCCGACCGGACGCCAGAGCGCATTCTTGGCGACGCGATCGCGTTTCGCATAGTGGGTCGCGCGCTCGAAGGGCGCGCGCGTCACCGCGTGCTGCGGTTCGCTAACGAGGATCTCCTGGCCTAGCGACGACGCGTAAAACTGAAAGTGCAGCACGGGAGCGAGCCAGTCGTAGGCGGCGAGTCTGAGATCCCGCTCAACGAGGCTATTGACCAGTGCTCGGTCACCGTCGAGATCCGCCCAGAGCGCCGCGGCTGCGACCGGAGCTGTCGCGTGCGGAGGCAGCCGTGCCCACACGCGCTCCCACCAGGCGTCGAGTCCGGCGCGAACGCGCGCATCCTGCGCGAGAACGTTCATGAACTGGCACAAGACGATCGTGGCGCGCTCAGGATCGGCGGTTTCCAACTGCGGCGGAAGGGCCACGCGCCTGGCGTGTCAGGCCCGCGCGAACGGCACGACGGCCGGGCGTGGCTGCTCGTCGAGGATCGCGGTCAGGACGCGCGCCCACGTCTCGAGCGCCACCTGCTTTTCGCGGTCGTAGCTGTAGCGGTTGTAGACGTGGGTGGCGCGCGGCGTCCCGTCGATGTGATTGAGCACGCGCGCGACATCGATCGCCGGGATGCCGGCTTCGGCCATGCGCGTGCTGCCCGTGCGCCGCAGATCGTGGAGCCGAAAATCGAACGTCTCGATCGAGGGATCGGTTTTCTGGAGATGTGCGAGGCACCACTCGCGAATCCGCGGACCCGCCTTCTTTTCATCACCGAGCGGCTTCCGGTCGCCGACACCGGGAAACACCCACGGGCAATCGCTGATCCGCGGCAGCGTGTCGAGGATCGCCTGTGCCGGCGCCGTCAGAAACACCCGATGCGCGATCTTGTTCTTCGTGATCGTCGATGGCAGCGTGAGCCAGTCGCCCTCGATGTCCTCCCAGCGCAGATGTGACAGTTCCTTGCCGCGCTGCAGCGTGACGATCCGTAACCGCGTCAAGGCACAGAGCGCCGCCCGCTCGGTCGCGCAGCCGGCCCACACGAGCCGGAGCTCGGCGTCGGTCAGTACGCGTTCGCGCGAGGCTTCGGCGCCCGGCTTGTCGATCAGTGCTGCCGGATTCGCATCAATCCAGTCATCCTTGACGGCGAAGTTGAGCATCTTCCGAACGAGCGCGAGATACCGATTCGCGGCGACTGGCGCTCCGCGGTCGACGATGGCCTCGAGCAACGCGCGGACATCGCGACGGGTGAGATCCGCCACGCGACGCGTCCCCCAGCGGGGGAGGACGTCGGCGTTGAGCATCCGCTCGTCCTCCTGCCAACTGCGTTTCTTCGTCTTCGCGTGCTTGGCGAGATACCGCTTGGCCAGATCGGCGACGGTATCGGTCGCGCTCTGCGCCATGGTCCGCGCGACGCGTTTCGCGGCCGCCGGATCATCGCCGTCGGCGACGGTGCCACGCTGGATGTCGGCTTCTTTCCGCGCGCCTTTCAACGTGAGATCGGGATAGACGCCGAGCGTCAGCCGTTGCGTGCTGCCGTTCTCGGCGCGATAGCGCAACGTCCAGGTCTTCACGCCGGCCGGCGTGACGCGCAGCACGAGGCCGCGGCAGTGCCCGTCGTGGTATTCCACGCGCCGCGGCGGCGCCTTCAACGTGTCAATGAAGCGATCGGTGAGCGTCACAGTCGGCATCGGTGTCATGTCCCTGTGTCCCCGGTGTCCCCGTGTTTCCCGGCCACCTGATTGGCGGTCAGCGGGACGGTTCGTGTCCCCGGGGACACAAAATGTCGTGTCCTTGGGTGTCTAGTCGTGGCTAGCTATGTTACCACTAAGTGCTTCTAGCCGCGACGGTTGCCGGCCGTGTGTGTCTAGGAGTGTCTAGGCGTGTTTGGGGCGAAAACCCGACTGGGGGTCAGGGGGTCGCCGGTTCGAATCCGGCCATCCCGACCAATTTTGAGGCTGGGGACACACCGGGGACACAGCCGACTAGGCCGTGTCCCATCGCCCGATCGTCGTTCCTGGGGCAACGTCGCGCGTCTGGCGCATAATTTCCGGCCACATGGCCAATGAGCCACCAGCACCTGCGAAACGCGGTCGCCCGCGCGTGGACGAACCGCGATCCGCCGTGTCGGCGTGGGTCAAGAGCAGCGATCACGACAAACTGATCAAACTCGCGCGCCGGCTTGATACGAGCGTCTCGCAGGTCGTCGCCCGGTTGATCAAGAGCGCGTTCCGGTAACGTCAGTGCACGCGTTGGTGGGCGAGCCATTTGTCGAGCCACTCGACGGCCCTCTGCCGGGCGCAGAACACGGCCAC
Organism: Vicinamibacterales bacterium; assembly: GCA_035315685.1. Lineage (GTDB taxonomy): Bacteria > Acidobacteriota > Vicinamibacteria > Vicinamibacterales > CAVVIG01 > QHWK01. The sequence continues at coordinate 8,260 of DATFXR010000421.1, forward strand.
CGCGACCGCGATGTGGTCCTCCGCTGACGCCGCGGCACACGCGCGTAGACGCTCATCGAAGCGGCTGCGATAGCCGTCGAGGAGTGCGTCGATTCGCAGGATCGCCGCCGCACGAATGAGTGTGACGTCCTCAGCGGTCCACATCACGGCCCACCGCACGATCCGCCACCAGCCCCTCGAGGACCACGACCTTGCGCTCGAGCGCCTCGTTCGCCGCATGCAGATCGCTGATCTGCTTCCGCAACGGCGCCAACACGTTCCGGAGACCCTCGCCGAGACCGTCCACGAGCGCGTCGAGCACCTCGGCGGTGATCCCCGTGCCGGCCGGTGCCGGCGTGACTGCCACCGGCGCCAGCGCCGCACGGGCCAACGCCTCCGCGCGTTCGGCGTCCTCCCACGCCCGCGCCCGCTTCGTCTCGAGCACACGCGCCCCGTCCAGGTCGTAGACCGCCATGATCGACAACTGCTGATCGGTGAGCTGCGCCACATCACGCGTCGCCTGCGCGCACGCCGCGAGCAGTGTCTCCTTGCTGAAATAGCCGACGAACGGTGCGATCGCCATGATCAGGTTCCCGGCACGTACGCCGTCGGGCTCACCAGCGAGACCGCGGTCGCGCGCCCCTTCACCCACGTGATGTACCGCTCGGCCCGCACGCCGATCAGGTTTTCCTGCCAGAGCGACGTCATCACGCCCGCGGCCACCGGCGGGGAACTCGGCGTGTCGGCCAGCTCAATCGTGGCGTTCTTCGATAGACTCACCGCGACGCCGGCATCGGCGACATACACCGCATTCGCGTCGAGCATCACGATCGTCGTGCCCACGCTGCCAGACACCACCGTCGGGAACCCACTGTAGCTGCCGACGCCGTTCAGCAGGACCGTCGGCACCGCCAGCGAGGCGTTCAGCATCGCCGCTTCGCGCGGCGCGAACAGCAGCACGCCGCGGGTCGTGTCGGGATTGTTCGCGACCCACTGCGCAATTAACGCGCCGACATCCGCTTTCAGCGCGGCCGTCGTCGTGCCCGTCGGCGCAATCGGCGTCACCCCGTTGGTGATGCTCGCCGGCGAGATCCCCGCCGCCGCGGTTTTCGATGGCAGCAGGAACTGCGCATCAACGAACGCGTTCACGCCGGCGGCGAGATCGTCCCGCAGCAGCGGCTCGGCGTCCGGCACGGACAACCGCAACAGTTCATCCGTCACGACAACCGTGCCGGCCGCCTTCGCGAAGCTGAGCGACTTGGTCGCGTAGGCCAGAGCGCTGGCTGGCTTCGCGTAGTTCTCCCCGACCCACGCGTAGCCGCCGACGCCGGTCTGCACGCTGAACTGCACGTTGAACGGGACCATCCGCAGGCCGGGAATCCGGCCGATCACCGACAGCGGCCGCGCATACGCGAGGAACCCGTCCGCCAACGGTTTCAGCGGCGCCAGCGGCCCGCCCCAGGTCGCGTCGGTTGCGGTGCCGGGAATGATCGCCGCCTTCGTGATCAGGTCAGCAAACGCCGACCGCGAGAAGAGACGCGCGAACCGGTTGATCGCCAGCTCGACGTAGTTGTTCGTCTCGTGCAGACAACTCAAGAACCGCACGAACGCGATCGCCTTCGCCGCGACGATCTGGCGCTCGTGGTAGACGGCGAATTGGTCGACGGGCGCCGCGATCCCCGCGAACGCCGTCGGATCAGACCACGGGTCCGGTAACGACTCGGTGATGTGAACGGCTGCTGCCATAGTGCGGTCCATTACACGGCGCTGACGCGCCCGGCACAACGATCGCCATGACGCTGTGCGCCGACGTCATGCGTGCTCGCGACGCACGACCCAGAGCACGCCAACCAGTTCTCGCTTGACGCGCTGCACCCGGACGCCCGCCAGCGGTCGACGGGCCACCATGGCCAGCCACCGCCCGAGCGCCTGCGGCGTCTCGAGCTGCGCCGCCCGGAGTGCCGCGTCCAGCTCCGCATCGACCGTCTGCGCCACCGTCATCGCCGACTGCGCCGAGAACACCAACCCGCGCGTCGATCGCGCCAGCGCCTCGAGCGCGGCCACGTGTACGGCGTCGCGCGCCCGGCGCCGGTCGTCGAGCGTGTGGACGCGCTGCTCGAGGACTCCGACGCGTGCCTCCAGCTCGCGCAGCCACTCGACCACCGGATCGCCGACCGGGACCAGGGCGGGGAGGTGTCGCGGCGCTTTCGTCACGGCCGGAAAC
>DATFXR010000422.1:0-4653 GCA_035315685.1 Vicinamibacterales bacterium
TCGAACGCGTCGTAGGTCGCGCCGACCGGCGAGCGCCGGTAGATGCTCTGCGACGGACGGGAGACGCCCGAGTGTGCGGCAGCCGGCACCAACCCCCAGACGTTGATGTCCCGCGCCCGTTCCTTGAACGGCGACGTCGCCAGCAACGTCGTCGTCAGGCGCTTCGCGTCGCGCTCGAACTTCGCGCGCTCCCGTGCGGTGTAGCCGTCGCCGAGAATCAACAGATCCAGCTTCGTCGCCGGATCGCCGCTCTCGTGCAGCCTGATCAGCGGTCCCGCGTCGGGCGACTCGGTGCCGCGCGCGACGAACTTGTCCGCGGGATCGACGGTCAGCGTCCAGACGTTCGCGAAAGCGTTGCGTGCATCACGCTTCTTCAACGTGATGCGCACTGGTTTGTCGGGCGCCGGGAACCGCAGCGATTCGGAGAACGTACGATTGATTTCCTTCGCCTCGGCCGTCGTCTCCCATTCGCCGTAGATCGAGCTGAAGCCGCGCGAGTACTGAATACGGCTGGTCGCGGCGTCGGCCACCTCGAAGAAGTACTTGCCGCGATTGGTGCCGTCCAGCGGCTTCGCCGGGTTGCCCGGCCAGGGCAGCGGTTCGAGCACGACGCGGTCGAGGCTGAAGCGTTCCTCTTTTTCGTTGCCGGTGTGGTAGTAGTCCACCCGCATCGTGCGCGGGGTTGCGGCCCTGGGGTTGGGGGCGGGTTGATGTTCGGCGAAGGCCTTCCCGCGACGACCGGCGGCAGCGTTCGCCCCGGAAACTTCGAACATGCTGCATGCGATCACGAGCAGCGCGATCGCCGCCGCGCGGCGCCGGCCGGAAAGGTACACGGCGACGCCGATGGCGACCAGGACGAGCGACGATCCGACCACCTTCACGACGGCGAGCATCTTGTTCGGCTCCTCATCCGGCGGCACGCACGCGAGGACGATCGAAATCGCGGTGACGACGAATCCCGTCGCGGCAAGGAGAATCGCGACGGGCTTGCCACCCGGAACCCGGATCACGTCGGGACCGGGCGGCTCGCGCTGCAGGACGATCATCGCGGCGAACATGAACAGGAACGGAATGAAATACGCGATGATGCCCATGCTCACGAGCGCGTCGTATGCGCCGCGCACCGACGTTCCTGCCTGTCCGAGAAACACGAACAGGCCGGCGATCGCCGCCTGGACCAGCAGCGCGACGTACGGGGTCCGCCACGTCGGGTGCAGCCGGCCGAACGCCGGCGGCAGGAACCGGTCGATGCCGGCGACAAACGGCAGCCGCGCCGTCGCGGCGAACCAGCCACCGACACCGCCGAGCGCGTTCAGCGTGACCAGAGCGGCGGCCATCGGCACCAACCACTGCACGCCCATGCGCGTCGTGATTGCCTGGATCGCCTGCATGATGCCCTGCAGCCCGGAGACCTCCTGTTTCGGAATCGCGAGCAGGACGCTGAGTGTGCCGGCGATGTAGAGCACGGTGATCACGACGCCCGCGGCGAGGATTGCCCGCGGCACCGTGCGCCGGGCGTCCTGAATCTCGTCTCCCATTGTCGATCCGCTCTCGACGCCGCCGAACGCGAACGCGATCGTCGACCAGAAAATCACGTCCTTGAGGCTCGTGCTCGGCGTCAGCGCGCGGACGTCGATCGGCGTTGCCGATCCGACGCGGTTCCACGACATCGCGCCGAGGACGATCAGCACCGCCGCCGGTCCATAACTCGCGAGCGCGCCGATATTGTTCAGCCACTTGCCCACGTTCAAGCCGACGACGTTCATCGTGACGGCGATGGTCAGGCCGACGGTTGCGACGGCAATGAAGTAGGCGCTGTTCGACGAGAGCGACTGCCAGGCGGGCCCGCCGATGAACAGCGCGTTCGCGGCGGCGAAGTACAGCAACCCGGGAAAGTACGGCAGATTCGATCCCCAGTAGGTCCAACCGGTGATGAACGCGGAAAACGGACCGAACGCGCGCTTGCTCCAGACGTAGACGCCGCCTTCTTCCGGATACCGCGACGACAGCTCGAGTACGGTGAACACGAGCGGAACGAAGAATCCGAGCGCGGCGACGACCCAGATGACGAGCGCGCTCGGACCTGCAGCGGCGCCGGTCGCGATCCAGCGCAGGCTGAATCCGGTCACGGAGTAGTAGAGAAAGAGATCACGAAACGACAGCACGCGCCGGAGCGTGGGCGCGCCCTCCGGCGCGTGAGAATCGCTTTCGGCGGCTCGCGCCCGGGCGGCGTGGGTCGGGTCGTGCGGGTTCATCGGGCGTACAGCGCGGCGGCGGTGTCGTGGAGGTAACCGTGCGCGATCTTCATCGCCTGCGGTTCGCTGATCTCGCGTGCGGCGATCATTTCCGCCAGCGCGGCCGCGAGCCCGGTCCGCGCCGTATGGACACCCATCCAATACACCTCTTCGACGCCGAGCGCATCGTTGTACGGAAAGGCATCGGTGCCGAAGGTCACCTTCTCCGGAAACAGCTCGAGCCAGCGCCGAAGCACTGCCTTGAACTCGGTCGGATAGAGCACCAGTTCGGTTGCCGACGAGTCCAGGTAGACGTTCTTCATCGAGGTCAGCCAGATCGCCTCGCGATCGGACGGATAGCCGCCGTGGATCAAGACGAAGGTGGTCGTCAGATAGCGCGGATCGCGCAGCACGTTTTCGAGGTTCAGCACGTTCACGCCACGGAGATTGAAGTAGTCGCCGCCGCCCGCGGACGTGTGGATGTGCACCGGGAGATGAAGACGGCCGGCCTCGGACACGATGTGCCTGAACACGGCGTCCTGGACGATCTTGTAGTCATCGAACGACGGCATGCCGCCGCTGCGATACCGGTCGTACACGGCGGAGGCGGCTTCACGGGGCGGATCGTCGAACGCGAGCGTGCGGAAGTACGACGCCTCGAACTTGACGGCGACACCGCCACGCTTCTGGTTGGCCTCGAGCGATTGTGAGACGAACGACAGATACGCGGCGAATGTCGTCGGCAGGCTCTGGATGCCGAGTTGCTGCGCGTACTGCAGACGCAGTTTCGTCTGCAGCGGCATGTACACCGCCTCGTCCGTATTGCGCGCGGCGAGCGCCGAGTTGTCGAACGGAAACATGAAGCAGTCGACGAAGAACACCCACTTGAACCGCGCGGGATCGAGGTACGCCGCCATCGCGACCCGGTTCGCCATCGATGTCTCGATGCCGAGGCGATCGAGGATCGTGTTGAAATAGGCGGCGCCGGTGTGCTGCTGCTTCAGCGCGGCCTTCCTGTCGACGAGCCACTTGCGGTGCTCGCCCTTCATGTCCGTGAACGGAAACCCGAACAGCGCGCGGGCGGCGGCGCTGGTTTCCGGATTGTCTTCGCGCAGGCGCAGCGGCGTGTTGCCAGGCGGCGGCGGCGCGATGTCGACGTCTGCATCGTCGGGAAAGGCCGGATGCGCGTGGTGATCGAACAGCTTGATGCTGGAAATCTGCGGCAGGAGCCGCTGATAGATCGCGGCTGCCTCGGTCGCAACCTGCGGCCGCGACTGGCCGGCGAGCGTAACCGCGCAGACCGCGACCAACAGCGGCGCGACTCGTAGTGGAGACCGGGCGATCATGCGCGGATTCTAAGGGCGCACCCGCTCGGGGCGCCAGCGCGCATCGACGAACACGAAGCGCGTTTCGATCGGGGGGTCGTCGCCTGGCGGATCGGGATGAAGGGGGTCGCCGGGCAACAGCAGCATCCGCTGTGCGTCCTGCTCGAACAGATGCGGCATCCGGCGGACGATACGTCGTTGCCGCGCCCAGCTGAGGGCCCCGTCGACCGACGTGAAGCGTTCGAGCTCACGCAGCGTCGTATACGTCGGCGGCGGAAGCACGATCTCGCCGCCCAACGACTGTGCGATGGCGTCAGACGGCCGTACCCATGCGCTTTGCGTCGTCTCGGTGTCGTCGTGCGCGGGCGCCTGCCGGGGCGGGACCCGCGCCATGAAGAAACGCGTGTCGAACTGACGCGTGTCGATCGGCGGCGTCACCCAGTGCGCGAACAGCACCAAGGCATCGAGCGCCAGGCGCAGGCGCTCGCGCTCGACCAGCAGCCGCAGCGGCATGGTGCCGTCGTGGACGGCCGACCGTGCGCGTTTGTAGCGATCGTGATCGGCACCGGCAAGCGATACGAACGCGCCGGTGAAGTCGCGCGCGAGCAACACTCCAGCCTCTTCGAACAGTTCGCGTGCGGCGGCGACATGGTAGGCGATGGCGTCGCCGCGCGGCATCTCGCGCAACTGAACCTCCGCATGGGCGATCCCATCGCACCAGTCGTCGCCGCCGTCGTGGTCAGCGGCGTCGACGCGCCCTCCCGGAAACACGTGCGCGCCGCCCATGAACGCGGTCCCTTCGTGGCGGCGGACCATGAACACCTCGGGACCGGCTGCGCTGTCGCGTACGACGACCACGGTTGCGGCCGGACGTGGATTGGATGGGATGTTCACGGCGGATCATATTAGTTGGTTTGCTTCGTGCTTCCGTATTCTCATGACGCGACGATGACGGACAGCTCGGGCATGGACATGAACGGCTTGATCGCGGCGCTGCTTCGCGATTTCGCCGCCATTCAGCCATCGAAGCAGCGGAAGTGGGGCTACCAGCGCGCCGCCGCGGCAGTCCTCGCGCTCGAGGAGCCGATCGAGTC
>DATFXR010000423.1:0-4506 GCA_035315685.1 Vicinamibacterales bacterium
GACCGAGATTGCGAACGACGACGCCTTCCTGTCGGATCTCGAGCTCGCGCTCGAGCGCCCGCACACGCGCGAGTTGCAGGCGTTCGACGCGCTCACGCCGCACGTTCGGGAGGTTCGCGATCAGAGATAGGATCGCATTCGGGATTCGGGGTTCGGGGTTCGGGGTTCTCGTTCTTGGGTTCTCTGGTTCTGGTTCTATCGTTCGCAGGTCAACCAGAGAACCTTGAACCCAGAACCGATAGAACGAGAACCTCGATCCCCGAACCCCGAGCGACGAACCCAATCCGATGCCATCGCTCATCTTCCGCAAAGGCCTCGATCTCAAGCATGCCGTCGCCGGCATGCTCGCCGACAACTACCACAGCGACATCGTCGAGCGGATCAAGGCGGAGGACTACACGTATCGCGCCGACCGACTCACGGTTCATCTCGCGCGCGAGTTCGGGTTCTGCTACGGCGTGGATCGCGCGGTGGACTACGCCTATCAGACGCGCGAGCGCTTCCCCGATCGCGCCGTCTTCCTGACGGGCGAAATCATTCACAACCCGCACGTGAACGACAAGCTGCGGGCGATGGGAATCCGCTTTCTGTCGGACGCCGGTGAGCGCGTCGATGCGCTCGGGCCGGACGACGTGGTGATTCTGCCGGCGTTCGGCGTCACCGTCGCGCTGCTCGAATCGCTCGACCGCCGCGGGTGCACGCTGATCGACACCACCTGCGGGTCGGTGCTCAACGTCTGGAAGAACGTCCGCCGCTATGCGGAAGGCGGGTTCACGTCGATGATCCACGGTAAGGTGTGGCACGAGGAGACGCAGGCCACGGCCTCGCAGGCGGTCCAGTACGGCGGCCGCTATCTCGTCGCGTTCGACCGCGAGGAGACGCAGCTCGTGTGCGACTACATCCGGCGCGGCGGCGATCGGGCGGCATTCCTCGAGCGGTTCGAGAACGCGCTCGCGCGCGGCTTCGATCCCGATATCGATTTGCAGCGCATCGGCCTCGCCAATCAGACCACGATGCTGATGAGCGAATCGCTCGAGATCGGCGACATGATCCGCCAGGCGATGATCGATCGCTACGGCGCGGAGAGTCTGGACGCGCGGTATCAGGCGTTCGACACCATCTGCAGCGCCACGCAGGATCGGCAGGATGCCGTGGTGGCGCTGCTGCGCGACCAGGTGGTCGATCTGATGATCGTCATCGGCGGCTACAACAGCAGCAACACGGCGAACCTCGCCCGAATCTGTGCCGCCTCGCGTCCGACGTTTCACATCGCCGACCCCGACTGCCTGACCTCGCGCGACGAGATCCGCCATCGGCCGATTGGAACCAAAACGGAAGTGTCGACGGCCGGTTGGCTGCCGGCACAGGGACCGGTGACGATCGGCCTCACATCAGGCGCCTCGACGCCAGACAACCTGGTCGGCGCTGCGATCGCGCGACTGACGACCTTCTGCGCCTAGCAACGGGAGTCCCGCCCGAGCGGTGCTATCATCCGCGCCGCACTTCGCCGTTTCAACGCGGCCGCTGACGCCGCTCGCGTTCCTCGCAACCGGGAGGCATATTCATGAACGGCCGCTGGCGATCGATCCAACTCGCAGCGGTGCTCGCTGCGATCAGCGTCGCGCTGGTCTCCGCCCAACGTGCCGTTCCCACTCCAGCGTCGGTACTCGGATGGGAGCCGTGCGCTGACTACAAGCTCGCGACCTACGAGCAAATCGAAGAATACTTCCGCAAAGTCGCGGCCGTTGCAGCGGGCCGGATGCAGCTGCTCGAGATGGGGAAGACCAGCGAGGGGCGAACGCAGGTTCTCGCCGTTGTGTCGTCCGAGGAGAACATCCGCCAGCTCGGTCGCTACAAAGAGATCGCACGCACGCTGGCGCTCGCGAAAGACGGTACTCGGCCGCTCACAGACGAGGACGCGCGACTGCTCGCTCGCGAGGGCAAGGCGGTGGTGTGGATCGACTTCGGTCTGCACTCGATCGAAGTTGCACATGGACAGACCGCGCCGCTGTTGCTGTTCAAGGCGGTCACCGACGAATCGGAGGAGATGCGCTTCATTCGCGACAACGTGATCCTGCTGCTCGTCGCGAACATGAACCCCGACGGCACGACGATGGTCGCCAGCTGGTACCGCGAGAACCTCGGAAAACCCTGGGAGAGCCGGCTGCCGGAGCTGTGGCACAAATACGTCGGCCATGACGACAACCGCGACTGGTACATGATGAACCAGGTCGAGACGCGCAACAGCGCGAGGCAGCTCTACGCCGAGTGGTTCCCGCAGATCATCTACAACCAGCACCAGACCGGGCCGTTTCCGTCGCGCATCTTCGTGCCGCCGTTCGACGATCCGATGAACCCGAACATCCCGCCGCTGGTCGTGCGGGGGGTGAATCTCGTCGGCGACGCGATGACGCGGCGGCTCGATCAGGAAGGCAAGCGCGGCGCCGTTTCGCGGCTCGGCTTCGACACCTGGTGGAACGGCGGCATGCGGACCGCGCCGTATTTCCACAACATGGTCGGCATCCTCACCGAGACGAGTCACGCGTCGGCCACACCGGCGAGCTACGATGCGCGGACGTTTCCGAAGTATTTCGCCGGCACCTCGGTGCCGACGCTCGAACCGACCACCTACTATCCCAGCCCCTATCTCGGTGGCGAATGGCACCTCCGCGACAGCTGCAACATCATGATGACGACGTCGATGGCGGTGCTCGACATCGGCGCGAAGCGCCGGCAGGAGTGGCTCTACGACATCTACCAGATGGCGCGCGATGCGACTCGCGCCAACGCGCGCGAGACGTTCGTCATTCCGGCCAATCAGTGGGATCCCGCCACGGCAGTGAAACTGGTCAACGTGCTCCGTCTGGGCGGAATCGAAGTGGAACGCGCCACCTCCCCCTTCTCAGTCGGCGGGACACAGTACGGCGCCGGCTCCTTCGTCATTCGCGGCGCCCAGCCGTTCGAACCCTATGTCAAAGATCTGCTGACGCCGCAGGTGTATCCCGACATGCGCCTCTATCCCGGCGGTCCGCCGAAGCGGCCCTATGACATCACGGGGTGGACACTGTCGTACCAGATGGGCGTGCGCGCCGATCGCGTCAGTGACGCCGTGACGGTGGCGACTGAGAAGGTCGAGGGCGCATCCGTCCCGTCAGTCCCGATCCCGGCAGCCGCGCGGACGTATGCGATCGATCCGCGCGCCAACGATTCGTTCATCGCCGTCAACCGACTGTTGAAGGCCGGTGATGCCGTATCGCGGACCGCCGCGGCGATCACCGTCGACGGCGCCGAGTGGCCGGCGGGCACGTTCCTCGTGACCGCAAGCTCGGCGACCTCCGCACGGATCGAGCAGATCGTGCGCGCGCTCGGCGTCCGCGTCGTGGCGCTCGCCGGCGCGGGGTCAGATACCACACCGACCGGTGTCGGACCGGCGTTTGACACCGGTCGGAGTGGTGTCAGACCTCCACGGCGCGTGCGAGCGCCCCGGATCGGGCTGTATCACGGCTGGGGCGGGAACATGGACGAGGGCTGGACGCGCTGGCTGCTCGAGCAGTTCGAGTTCGCCTACACCAGCCTGTTCGACCGCGATGTCCGCGCTGGGAATCTGCGCGCAAAATTCGACGTCATCCTCCTCCCGGACGCAACCTACGACCAGATGCTCAACGGCATGGCGCCAGGCTCGATGCCTGAGGCCTACACCGGTGGGATGACAGCCCGCGGCGTGGCCAATCTTTACGAGTTCGTCACCCAGGGCGGTACGTTGGTCGCCATGGATCGGGCGTCCGAGTTACCCCTGACGACGTTCGGCCTGCCGGTGCGAAACGTGACAGCGGGCCTCCGCGACACCGACTTTTACATTCCCGGTTCGATTCTCAGGATCACGGTCGATCCGACGCACCCGGTCGCCTATGGCATGCCGCCAGACGCAGCCGCGTTCTTCATCAACAGCCCGGCCTTCGCCGTTGGCCGCCGGGCCAGTCAGTTCGACGACTCCCCCGCCGTCGAGCCGCCCGTCCCCGACAGCCTCCACATCGTCGCGCGCTACCCGGAGAGCAATCTGCTGATGAGCGGATGGATGCTGGGAGAGCGCCTCGTCGCGCGGCGGGCTGCGGTGATCGAGGCGGCGGTGGATAAGGGGCACGTCGTGCTGCTGGGCTTCCGGTCAGAACATCGCGGCCAGACGCACGGGACCTACAAGCTGCTGTTCAATTCCATCCTCCTCGGCGCGCTCGAGTGAGCCTCGGCGGGCCGACCCAACCGACCCTTATGGGCCCATCGGTCCCACACTCCCGTTGAGTAAAAGATTGTCTACCCCTAAACGTCCCTAACGAACCCGTCGTAATCTCTCAAGTAGCCGTTTTTCAGAGGTTTACGTATGAGCTCGACTTGGCGCGCGAGGTGGCTTGCCATCGTTTTGTCGCTGGCCTTTGCCGCCTCAGGTCGCGCACAATCATTTGGATTCCCCTGGTGGCGCGACGCGCAGTTCCAGAAGGACCTCAGCCTCAC